>JBIOVP010000128.1:0-13076 GCA_044867815.1 Solirubrobacterales bacterium
CCCGCTCTGGGTTCACAGCTAGGCTCACGGTCGTGATCGTTGGATTCATCGGGGCCGGGAGCATGGCAGCGGCGATGGCGCGGGGCTGGGGTGGGGAGTTCGAGCGTTTCCTTTTTTCCGACGGCGGCTCGGGGCGGGCGTTGGAGCTTGCCGAGGAGCTGGAGGGGGAGGCGGTTTCGAGCGAGAAGATCGCGCGGCGCGCTGACCTTGTCGTCCTGGCGGTGAAGCCGAACAGGCTGGAGGAGGTGGCGCCGGAGCTGGGCGAGGCGCGCGAGGTGGTCTCGGTGCTTGCCGCGACCCCGCTGGAGCGCCTGCGCGCCGTTTTGCCGGGCGCTGAGAACGTGCTGCGGGTGATGCCGAACGTCGGCGTCGAGGTCCGCAGGGGGGTTCTGTGTGCGGCCGGCTCGGCGACCGACATGACCTGGATGAAGATGGCGGTGCTGGGGCAGATCGTCGAGATCCCCGAGGAGGACTTCGAGGCGGCGACGGCGGTGATGGGGTGCTCGCCGGCCTACCTGGCGCTGGCGCTGGAGGCGATCGCCGACGCCGGCGCCGCCGACGGGCTCGACCCCGAGCTCTCGCGGCGGCTGGTCGTCGAGACCGCCGCGGGCACCGCCGAGCTGCTGCGCCGTCACGATCCCGCCGCGCTCCGCAAGGCCGTCGCCTCGCCCGGCGGCAGCACCGAGCGGGGGCTGGAGGCGCTCGACCGTGAGGGCGCCCGCCGCGCCTTCGAGGCGGCGGTGGAGGCATCTCTGGAGCGGATGCGCGAATGATTCCCCTCGCGCTCGGCCGCAACGACGTCGCCGACTACGTCGGCGCCCTTTTCGTCGTCTACGTGATCCTGATCGTCATCCGCATCGTCGCCTCGTTCGTCCCCCGTATGCCCTACAACCCGTACCTGCGGGCGGTGCTCGACTTCGCTCAGGAGGTCACCGACCCCTACCTCAACTTCTTCCGCCGCTTCATCCCCGCGCTCGGCGGCGGCGGCTTCGCGCTCGACCTCAGCCCGATGATCGGGCTGATCGTCCTCTTCGTCGCCCGGGCGCTGATCGTCGGCGCGATCGAAGGGTGAGCGCCGCCGCCCGCGCCTGGGGCCTCGCCGGCATCCTCTGCGCCGTGGTCGTCGCCGGCGACCAGGCGATCAAGGAGAGGGTCGAGGCGCAGCTCGTTCCCGGCGAGGTGGTCGACGTCATCGGGCCACTGAAGCTGACGCTCGCCCACAACACCGGCGTCGCCTTCGGCCTCGCCGGCGGCGCCGGGGTCGGGCTGGTGCTGCTGACCGTGGGGGCGCTGGCGGTGATCGGCTACCTCTTCAGCCGCAAACCCGAGCGGCTGGGGATGTGGGTGGCGGTGGGACTGCTGGCCGGCGGCGCCCTCGGCAACCTCGTCGACCGGATTCGCGCCGACGCCGTCACCGACTACGTCGACGTCGGCTCCTGGCCGCCCTTCAACCTCGCCGACGTCGCCATCACCTGCGGCGTCGTCCTGCTTGTACTCCTCTACCTGCGCGACGCCGAGCCCGAGGCGGACGGTGGCTGAGCCGGAGCTGCGGGTCGTTCACCTCGACGAGGCCTTGGCGGTCGTCGACAAGCCCGCCGGGCTGGTCGTCCACCCGGCGCCCTCGCATCGGGGGCCGACCCTGGTCGACGAGCTGGCCGAGGTCCTCGGCGGCGGCGCCGATCCCGAGCGGCCGGGGATCGTCCACCGGCTCGACAAAGGGACCTCCGGCCTGCTGGTGGTCGCCCGCGACGACGAGGCCCACGCGGCGCTGCAGCGGCAGGTGCGCGACCGCGAGGTCGAGCGCGTTTACCTGGCGCTGGCCGGCGGCCGGCTCGCCTCCCGCACCGGCACGATCGACGCCCCGATCGGCCGCGCCGCCCGCCAGCGCCACCGGATGGCGGTCTCCGGCGCCGCCGCCCGCCAGGCGCGGACCCACTTCACGGTCATGGAGCTGCTGCCGCGGGAGACCTACCTGGAGGCGCGGCTGGAGACCGGCCGCACCCACCAGATCCGCGCCCACTTCGCAGCGATCGGCCACCCTTTGACCGGCGACGCGACCTACGGCGGCGCCGCCCGCTACGGCCTCGAACGCCAGTTCCTCCACGCCCACCGGCTCTCCTTCCGGCACCCCCGCAGCGGCGAGCGGCTCAGCTTCACCTCCGAGTTGCCGCAGGATCTCGAGGCGGCGCTGGAGGCGGCCCACGCCGAGTAGCCGTATCGCTCTACAATCGTCGCTTCAAATCCGACCCTCGTCCGCTGGCAGAACCGGATCCTGCCTGGTCACCACCAGGTCCCGGGGAGCGGGGCGGGGAGCTTCACCACATAAGGAGAACCAAATTGCCTGAGGCAGAACTCAAAGAGCTGCTGGAGGCCGGAGTCCATTTCGGCCACCAGACGCGCCGTTGGAACCCGAACATGCGCCGCTTCATCTTCGGCGAGCTGGACGGGATCCACATCATCGACCTGCTGCAGACCGAGGCGCTGCTGGAGAACGCCCGCAAATTCGCCGGCGAGCTCGCCACCGGTGGCGGCACCGTGCTCTTCGTCGGGACCAAGAAGCAGGCCCGCGACACGATCCAGGAATGGGCCGAACGCTGCCGGATGCCCTACGTCAACAAACGCTGGCTCGGCGGCCTGCTGACCAACTTCAACACCATGTCGGGCCGGATCGCCCGCCTGCACGAGCTCAACGGCTGGAAAGAGGAGGGCAAACTCGACCTCCTGCCGACCAAGGAGCGGATGGGGATGGAGGCCGAACTCGCCAAACTCGAGTTCAACCTCGGCGGCGTCCGCGACATGGACCGGCTGCCCGACGCCGTCTTCGTCGCCGACCTGAAAACCGAGGAGATCGCCGTCAACGAGGCCGCGCGCCTGCGGATCCCGATCATCGGCCTGGTCGACACCAACTGCGATCCGACCCCGGTCGACTACGTGATCCCCGGCAACGATGACGCGATCCGCTCCTGCCAGCTGGTGATCGGCACGATCGGCAAAGCCGTCGAGGACGGCTCCAGCTCTTGGCGCGTGCAGGAGGAGAAACGGATCGCCGAAGAGATGGAGCGGCGCAAAAAAGACGAGGAAGAGCGGAAGAAGCGCGAGGAGGAAGAGAAGGCCCGCGTCGAAGCCGAGGAAGCGAAAAAAGCCGCCGAAGAGGCCGAGAAAGCGGCTCAAGCTACGGCGGCGGCACAGCAAAAAGCGGCTCAGGACAAAGCGTCTCGGGCCGCGGGTCCTGCCGCCGCAGGGGACCCACCGTCTCCAGCTCAGCAGGAGACGGTCCCCCCTACGACGTCACCCACGGCAGAGGCCGCTGAGAAAGACGCTGAGGCTCCGACCGTCGCTGGTGAGCAGCCCACGGCTGAGGATGCGCAGCCGTCGGAGGAGCAGCCTCCCGCACCGCCCGCCGAGAGCGCGGAGGCAGCCGAGCCCGCCGCTGAGGAGAAAGCTGAGCACGAGGGGGAGTCGAAATGAGCATCACCGCTGCTGACGTGAAGGCGCTCCGGGATCGGACCGGGGCGGCGATGATGGACGCGAAAACGGCGCTGGTCGAGGCCGACGGCGACGTCGAGCGCGCGGTCGAGCTGCTGCGGGTGAAGGGGCAGGCCTCCGCCGCCAAGCGCGAAGGCCGCGGCACCAACGAGGGCGTCGTCGCCTCCTACATCCACGCCAACGACAAGGTCGGGGCGATGGTCGAAGTCCAGTGCGAGACCGACTTCGTCGCCCGCAACGAGGAGTTCCGGGTCTTCGCCTACCAGGTCGCCCTGCACGCGGCGGCAACCGCGCCGCAGTACGTCTCGACGAATGAAATCGCCGAGGAGGAGCGCGAGGCCGAACGGAAGGTCTTCGAAGAGAAGGCGCGGGAAGAAGGCAAGCCCGACAACGTGGTCGAGAAAATCGTCGAAGGTCAGCTCAGCAAGTGGGCGAGCGAAGTGGCACTGCTCGACCAGACCCACGTCAACGCCGAGAAGCACGAGGGCAGAACGATCGAGGAGCTGCGCCAGGAGCTGGCGGCGAAAACCGGCGAGAACATTCAGATCTCCCGCTTTTCCTACTTCCGCGTCGGCGAATAGAGTCACCGGCAGTGACCGATCCCGCCGAACCTCGTTTCGGGCGCATACTGCTGAAGCTCTCCGGTGAGGCCCTGATGGGCAGCCAGGACTTCGGCACCGACGCCGCCGAGGTCGACCGGATCGCCAGGCAGGTGGCGGCGGTCCGGGAGCGCGGGGTGGAGGTGGCGATCGTGGTCGGCGCCGGCAACATCTACCGTGGCCTCGACGGGGCCGCGAGCGGGATGGATCGGGCCACCGGTGACTACATGGGGATGTTGGCGACGGTGCTGAACGCGCTCACCCTGCAGGACGCGCTGGAGCGGCTCGACCAGCACACGCGGGTGATGTCGGCGATCGAAGTGCAGGAGGTCGCCGAGCCCTACATCCGCCGCCGGGCGATGCGGCACCTGGAGAAGGACCGGATCGTGATCTTCGCCGCCGGCACCGGCAACCCGTTCTTCACCACCGACACCGCGGCGGCACTGCGGGCACTGGAGATCCACGCCGAGGCGATCCTGATGGCGAAGAACGGGGTCGAGGGGGTCTTCGACTCCGACCCGGCGACCAACCCGGAGGCGAAGTTCATCCCCGCGATCACCCACAGGGAGGCGATCGAGCGCGGCCTGCGGATCATGGACTCGACCGCTCTTTCCCTCTGCATGGACAACGACCTGCCGATCTACGTCTTCAACATGGGCGACGAGGGCAACATAGATAGGATCGTTTGCGGCGAAAAAGTGGGGACGCTGGTTTCGAGTTCCCCCGCCGGGTGACGAGGACGGGAATCTGTGGAGCTGATCGACGAACTGCTTGCGGACGCCAAGGAGCGGATGGCCAAATCGGTCGAGTCCAGCCGTGGCGAGCTCGCCACCGTCCGCACCGGCCGCGCCTCGCCGCACCTGCTCGACCGGATCATGGTCGACTACTACGGCAACCCGACGCCGCTGAAGCAGCTGGCGAACGTCGCCGCCTCCGATGCCCGGCTGCTGACGGTGACGCCGTTCGACAAGAGTGTCCTGGGGGCGATCGAGAAATCGATCCAGGAGTCCGACGTCGGCCTCACCCCGAGCAACGACGGCAACCTGATCCGGCTGCAGATCCCGGAGATGACCGAGGAGCGGCGGCGCGAGATGGTCAAGGTCATCCACGGCGTCGCCGAGGAAGGCCGGGTGGCGATCCGCAACGTCCGCCGCGACATCATGAGCGACCTGCGCGAGCTGAAGAAGGAGGGCGAAGCCGGCGAGGACGACGAGCGTCGCGCCGAGGCCTCCCTGCAGAAACAGACCGACGAGGCGATCGCCGAGATCGATTCTTTGCTCAAAGGCAAGGAAGAAGAGATCCTCGAAGTCTGAGGACTGGGCGGCCGCCGGCGTGACCGCGCCCAAGTACGTAGCGATCATCACCGACGGCAACGGCCGTTGGGCGAGCCGGCGGGGGCTGCCGACGGTCGACGGGCACCGGGCGGGGGCCGACACGCTGAAGGCGCGGCTGCGCGACGCGGCGGAGCTGGGGATCGAGGAGCTGACCGTCTACTCGTTCTCGACCGAGAACTGGAGCCGGCCGGAGGACGAGGTCGCTGGGCTGATGCGGATGTTCGGCGAGCGGATCACCTCCGAAACCCCGGAACTGAAGGAGGAAGGGGTGCGGATGCGGTTCATCGGCCGCCGCGGCGGCGTGGACCCGGGTCTGGTCGAGCAGATGGGGTGGGCCGAACGGGAGACTGCTGAGAACGAGCGGATCACCCTCTTCGTCGCCTTCAACTACGGCGGCCGGGCGGAGATCCTCGACGCGGCGAGGCGGTTCGACGGCGGGAGCGAGGAGGAGTTCCAGCGGCTGCTCTACGCGCCGGAGATGCACGACCCGGACCTGCTGATCCGGACCAGCGGTGAGCAGCGCCTCTCCAACTACCTGCTCTGGCAGTGCGCCTACGCCGAGCTCGTTTTCCGCGACGAGCTCTGGCCCGACTTCGACCGGGCGGCGCTGGAGGCCTGCCTGGGTGAGTACGAGACGCGACAGCGCCGCTTCGGGAGCCGGACGTGAAAATCGACCTCTTCGACGACGACGAGCTGTTCGACGAGGAGTCGCCGAAACCGCCGGACCGGCGGCGCCCGCCGCGGCAGCCGCGCCGTCGGCGCCGCGGCAGCGGCGAGACGGCGAAGCGGGTGCTCGTGGCCCTGCCCTGGATCGTCTTCGCGATCGCGATCACCGTTGCCGGCGGGATCGTCTTCGCCGCGGCGATGGTCGCGCTCGGCCTCGTCGCCCTGCGCGAGTTCGCGAGCATGACCGGCCGCTACCGGCCGCTGGTCATCCCCGCCTACGTCACCGTCACGGCGCTTGTCGTCGCCGCCGAGTTCGGCACCGCCTTCAACGTCCTCTACGTGATCGCCGCCGCCTTCCCGCTGGTCTTCGCCTTCGCCGTCAGGGCCCAGCAGCGCGAGGGCGCCACCGTCTCGATGGGGGTGACCCTGCTCGGGGCCTTCTGGATCGGGATCCCGCTCGCGCATGCGGTGCTGCTGCGCGGGCTGCCCGAGCACGGTGCCGCGCTGCTGATCGACGTCCTCGTCGGCACCTTCGTCGCCGACACCGCCGCCTACGCCACCGGACGCATGTTCGGTAGCCACAAAATCGCCCCCAACCTTTCGCCGAACAAGACCGTCGAGGGCCTCCTCGGCGGCTTCGTGATCGGCACCATGGGCTTCTGGTTCGCCGGCCTGTACCAAGACTGGCTCTCCGGCGTCGACGCCCTGATGATCGGCGCCGCCGTGGCCGCCGTGGCTCCGATCGGCGACCTCTTCGAGTCGATGCTGAAGCGCGACCTCGGCACCAAGGACACCGGCACCCTCTTCGGCCCCCACGGCGGCCTCCTCGACCGCCTCGACGCCGTCTTCTTCACCGTCGTCGTCGGCTACTACCTCGCGGTCGCGGTCGTCTACTGATGACGAACGACGACTGGCGCCTGCAGGTCGACTTCGTCGCCGAGGGTCCGGTTGACGCCCTGCATGACCGCCTCGACGCGCAGGAGCTGGAGCACGACCTCAGCAACGCCTTCCAGGACCGGGTGATCGTCTCGCGCAACGAGGCGACGATCTTCCTCTACGCCGGAGACAGAGTGCAGGCCGAACGCGCCCGCGCGCTGATCGACCGGCTCACACGGGAGGACGAAGAGGAGGTGGAAGTCGACTTCAGGCGCTGGCACCCGATCGCTCTGGAGTGGAGGCCGGCCGACGAGCCGCTACCGCAGGACGCCGAGGCGAGGGCCACGGAGCATCAGGCAATGATCGCCAGGGAACGCCAGGAGAGCGAAGAGCAGGGATATCCCCAGTACGAGGTGCACGTCGATTTCCCCTCACGCGACGAGGCGGAGAAATTCGCCGACCAGCTCCGCTCCGAGGCCATCCCGGTCGCCCACCGCTGGAAGTACGTGCTCGTCGGTGCTGCCGACGAAGACGCCGCCAAGGCCCTGGCAGAGCGAATCCGCAGCGAGGCGCCCGTCGGCAGCACGGTCTCCGTCGAGGCGACCTTCAAGGAGGCCATCGACGATCTCCGCAACCCCTTCGCCTTCCTAGGCGGCCTCGGCAACTAAGGCGAGTCCGCGAAAACCCGTATACAGCACGGGTTATTGCGGACTCGCGGGTCCGTACCGGCTCCTCCGTATCCTCTATCGGGCATGAAGAAGGTCCTCGTGCTCGGGTCGACCGGGTCCATCGGAACGCAGGCGCTTGAGGTGATCGGGCGCAACGAGGAGCTGCAGGCCGTGGGGCTTGCGGCCGGTTCGGGCTGGGAAGCGACTGTGGAGCAGGCGCGCGAGCATGGGGTCCCGGTGGTCGCGCTTGCTGACGCCGAGGCGGCGGAGCGGGCGCGGGGCGCCTGGAGCGGGCGGGTGCTTGCCGGCGAGGAGGGAGTGCGGGAGCTGATCGCGACGACCGAGCCGGACCTCGCCCTCAACGCGATCGTCGGCGCCGCCGGGCTGGGCTCGACGATCGTCGCCCTCAGCGAGGGGATCGACGTCGCCCTCGCCAACAAGGAGAGCCTCGTCCTCGGCGGCGAGCTGGTGATGGCGCTGGCCGAGGCGACTGGGGCGCGGCTGCTGCCGGTCGACTCCGAGCACTCGGCCTTGTTCCAGCTGATCCACGGCGAGGCCCCGGGCACGGTGGGGCGCCTGGTCCTGACCGCCTCCGGCGGTCCCTTCCGCGGTCGCGACGACCTCTCCGGCGTCAGCGTAGCCGACGCCCTCGCCCACCCGACCTGGCGGATGGGGGGGAGGATCACGATCGACTCGGCGACGCTGATGAACAAGGGCTTCGAGGCGATCGAGGCCCACCATCTCTTCGCCGTCCCCTACGAGCGGATCGACGTCGTCGTCCACCCACAGTCGCTGATCCATTCGCTGGTCCACCTCAACGACGGTTCTTCGCTGGCTCATCTCGGCTATCCCGATATGCGGGTGCCGATCTCCTACGCGTTGAACTACCCGGACCGGGCCGACGTCGAGGTGCCGCAGCTCGACCTCGCGGCTGTCGGCTCGCTCACCTTCGAGCAGCCCGACCTCGAGACCTTCGCCTGCCTGCGGCTGGCGCTGGAGGCCGGCGCGACGGGCGGGTCCGCTCCCTGCGTGCTCAACGCCGCCGACGAGGTGGCGGTCGCCGCCTTCCTCGCCGAGCGGATCCCCTTCACCGGCATCCCGGCCGTGATCGAGCGGGTGCTGGAGGAGATGCCGGCCCAGCCGGTCACCCATTTCGACGACCTCTTCGCCGCCGACGCCGAGGCGCGCGAGCGCAGCGAGGAGCAGGTCAGGGGGTTGACGCCCGCATGAGCTGGTTCTGGGTCTTCGTCGGCTTCTGCCTGCTGATCATCCTCCACGAGGCGGGCCACTTCGTCGCCGCCAAGGCAACGGGGATGCGGGTTGAGCGCTTCTTTCTCTTCTTCGGGCCGACGATCTGGTCGTTCCGGCGCGGCGAGACCGAGTACGGGGTGAAATCGATCCCGCTCGGCGGCTACGTGAAAATCACCGGGATGAACCCCGAGGAGGACGTTCCTCCCGAGGTCGCCCACCGCTCCTACCACCGGCAGAAGGTCTGGAAGCGGATCGTCGTCGTCGCGGCCGGCCCGGCGGTCAACATCGTCCTCGCCTTCGCGATCCTCTTCGGCGTCTACTGGGTCAACGGCCAGCTGGAGGACACGCAGCGGATCGGGGAGGTGCGGCCAGGGTCGCCGGCGGCCAAGGTCTTGGAGCCCGGCGACAAGGTCGTCGCCATCGACGGCCAGCGCTTCGCCGCCCTCAGCACGGAAGCGCGCCTGCGGAAGTTCATCGACGTCGTCAGCTCCCACAAGTGCGCCGGCAAGCAGGTCGACGGCTGTGCGACGGCAACGCCGGTAGAGGTCGAGATCCTGCGGGATGGGCAGGTTCAAAGCTTCCAGATCACGCCCCGCTACGACGGGAAGGAAAAGCGGCCCCTGCTCGGCATCTCCTACGGATCGCGGGTGATCGAGGTCGGCCCCGGCACCGCCGCCAAGGAAGCCGGCGACGCGATCTGGGAAGTCGCCGAGGGCACCGTCCACGTCTTCACCCACCTCTTCGAAAAGGAACAGAGGGAGCAGGTCTCCGGCGTTGTCGGGATCAGCGACGTCGGCCACCAGGTGATCGAAAAAGGCCTCGAACGGGCACTGCTCCTGCTCGCCTTCGTCAGCCTCTCGCTGGGCCTGGTCAACCTGATCCCGATCCTCCCCCTCGACGGCGGCCACATCTTCTGGGCCCTGGTCGAGAAGCTCCGTGGCCGCCCCGTCTCCCTGCGGGTGATGGAGCGGGCGACGATGGTCGGGATCGCCCTCGTCCTCATGCTCTTCTTCCTCGGTCTTTCCAACGACATCGGCAGGATCACCGGCGAAGGCTTCGAAGTTCGGTAGAAGGCCGGTCTTCCCGGCTCAATAAGCTTCAAATATGGCTTCCAAAAGGCAAATCTTCGTGGGCAACGTCCCGATCGGCGGCGGCGCTCCCGTCGCCGTGCAGACGATGACCAAGACCGAGACCGCCAACCTGGCGGCGACGATGGACCAGATCCGCAAGGTCGCCGACGCCGGCGCCGACCTCGTCCGCTGCGCGGTCCCGCGCGAGCAGGACGCGGAGGCGCTGAAGACGATCGTGCGCGCATCGCCGATCCCGGTGATCGCCGACATCCACTTCAACCACACGCTGGCGTTGAAAGCGATCGACGCCGGCGCCCACTGCATCCGCCTCAACCCGGGCAACATCGGCGGCCGCGACAAAGTCGCCGAGGTCGCCGAGAAGGCGACCGCCGCCGGGGTGCCGATGCGGATCGGCGTCAACTCCGGCTCGCTGCCCAAGCACCTGCACCAGCTCGAGCGCGAAGCACCGGTCGAGGCGCTGGTCGCCGCCGCGGTCGAGTTCGTCGAGCTGATGGAGGGCCTCGACTTCGAGAACTTCAAGGTCTCGATCAAGTCGACCAACGTGCCGAACACGATCGCCGCCAACCGCCTGCTCTCGGAGAAGATTCCCTACCCGCTGCACCTCGGGGTGACCGAGGCGGGGACGAAATGGGGCGGCTCGCTGAAAAGCGCGGTCGGCCTGGGGACGTTGCTCGCCGACGGGATCGGCGACACGATCCGGATCAGCCTCTCGACCTTCCACGCCGAGGAGGAGGTCAAGGTCGCCTGGGAGATCCTCAAGGCGCTGCAGCTGCGCGAGCGCGGCCCGGTCCTGATCGCCTGCCCGACCTGCGGCCGGCTCCAGTTCGACATGGACTCGGTCGTCGCCGAAATCGAGAAGCGGCTCGAGGCCTACGAGGAGCCGGTCGAGGTCGCCGTTCTCGGCTGCGCCGTCAACGGCATCGGCGAGGCCAGCCACGCCGACTTCGGCATCGCCGGCGCCAAGAACGAGGGCCTGATCTTCGCCGGCGGCAAACCGCTGCGGAAGGTCCCGCAGGAGAAGCTCGTCGACACCCTCTTCGAGGAGATCGACAAGTCCCTGCAGCGCGGCCAGGTCGAGTTCGACGAGGCCGAGTCCCGCGAGGGAGCCGAGTGGGTCGCCAACATCGAGCGCGAAAACGCCGGCGACCTCACCCCCGAGAAGATCGCCGCGATGGAGCAGGAAGCCGTCGAACGCGGCGAGTCGGACAAGGTCCTCCTCGACGAGGAGGCCTCCCCGACCGCGGGCCGGCGCTTCACCCGCGCCTAGCGGTCAGACGCGAATTACTTCCACTTCCCCGAAGGAGGAAAAGTCGGCGTCCTGGGTGAGGACGGCTGCTTCGTGGCGCATCGCGGTGGCGGCGATCCAGGTGTCGTGTCGACGCAGGCGACGACCGCGAGAGCGCTCGGCGGCGACGAGCCGGGCGAAGCAGGTTCCGATCTCGGGTCCAACCGGCAGCAGCAGATGGGTTTCCTGCACCCGGGAGAGGGTTGAGAGACGACGGGCCCGAACCTCTGGCTCCGTGGCTCGTAAGACTCCCAGTTCCAGCTCGGCGATCGTGATGACTGAGACGGCAATCCGCTCGGGGAGCGGACCCAGTGGCCGGCCGGCCTCTTGGGCGATGAAGACGGAGGTATCCGCGACTGCTTTTCTCATTCGTCGATTTCAGCCCCACGGACGTCAGCGAGGTCATCGAGCAGGCCAGGGTCGGCCGGGGCTTCTTCCACGAGGCGGCGAAACTCTGCTGAAGGGAGCCACGGGTCGCGTTTTTCGACGTGAGGAAAGATGTCGGCGACAGGGCGGCGGTTGACCGTAAGCGTCAGCCGTTCCCCGGCTTCGATCTCTGAGATCACTGCCGCAGTTGAGTTCCGCAATTCTCGTACGGAAACCTCTTTTGCCATGGCCCGACTGTAGCACCGAGTGCGACAGTCGGGCCAGGGGAACCGCGCGGTGCCGCTAGTTCTTCGGCACCAGCTTCAGGGTCAGTTTCCGGGTCGCGGTTGCCGCGAACCCGCCCGTGGGGGTGAAGGTCACCGCGACTTTGAGCTTCAGCTTGCCCTTGTTGGTGAGGGTTTTGCGGGCGGATTTGGTTGGCTTGACCGGAAGGTTCAGGGTGCCGGCAGCGGTTGCCTGAATGGTTTTGGCCTTGATCCGCTTTTTCGTTTTCTTCACGTCGGCGATTTTCAGGGTGCCGGCACCCGGAACAGTCACCGGCATTTTCGCCGTGCCCTTTTTCTTGTTCAGGACCGGTTTGCCTAAGACGACGACGTTCGACGGGGGCGTGCTCTGGATTGCGACCGAGTCCGTGCCCGCGGCAAAATAGAATTCGTTGTCGACCTCCGCGAAGCGCAGACGCACGGTCTGGCCCGCAAATGGACTGAGATCCACGGTCAGCGGCGTGGGTCCGAGTTCTTGAGGATCCCCCGTCTTGGTTGCGAAGACAGTTGCGAGGACGTCACCTGGATCGACCGATTCAAGCGGTGCCGTCGACTTCATCACGTCGACCCTGTATTGCTGGTTGGCAGGAGCGATGTCGAAGTTAAGAGTCTCGGGCGAAGGCGTCGCAAGGGGAGCAGCGCTGCGGTAGTAGACGAGCAGCGAGAGTTGGTGGGTGTAATAGGGCTCGAGCGCGACGTCTTGGTAGAGGATGTGCGTTCCGGCGCCGCCCTGAGAAGTGATCGCCGCGAAATTGCCGGCGGGGGGCGGCGGGACTTCGATCGCTTCCCCAATCGGTGGCGCAGTGCCGGTATATGCAAACCAGGCACCGTTGCCTTCGGGGGGAGCGTTGACCTGCTGCCAGCCACTCAGGTTTCCGCTCTCGAAGTCCCCGTTGACGACAGTCGCGGCGCTGGCTCCTGCGACTACGAAGAATGAAATCGATGCCATCGCGATGATCGCGATGAACGTTTGCATCTGGATTCGAACCCGATTACTCATTGCTCTCCCTTGTGATCGGATGCTGAACATCCAACCCTACGTCAGAGCGGGGACGCCGCCAATAGACTCGCCCCTTCGATGTCCCGCCTCTCCCAGACCTTCCTCCCGACCCTCAAGGACCCGCCCGCGGACGCGGAGGCGATCTCGCACAAGCTGATGGTCCGGGCCGG
>JBIOVP010000129.1:0-7211 GCA_044867815.1 Solirubrobacterales bacterium
TGCGCAGTTTCTCGATCCCCTCGAGCGCCTGCTGCATCCGCCGTTTGCCCTCGAACTCGAACGGTTTGGTCACGGCGCCGACGGTGAGGGCGCCGATCTCCTCCTTGGCGATCTCGGCGATGACCGGAGCCGAGCCGGTGCCGGTACCGCCGCCCTCGCCGGCGGTGACGAAGACCATGTCGGCGCCCTTCAGCGCCTCCTTGATCTCGTCGCGGCTCTCGGCCGCCGCGCCGGCGCCGACCTCGGGGTTGCCCCCGGCGCCGAGGCCGCGGGTCAGCTCCTGGCCGATCGAAAGCTTGATGTCGGCGTCGCAGGCCTGCAGCGCCTGGGCGTCCGTGTTGACGGCGACGAACTCGACGCCCCTGATTCCGGCGTCGATCATCCGGCTGACGGCATTGGTGCCGCCGCCGCCCGCGCCGACGACCTTGATCACTGCCAGGTAAGTGGATTCCATCTTGAGTTGAGCCTTTGTTCCGTCCGAGCCTTCAGCAACACTCCAGGGTTTGAGTTGTCGCTGCAAGCACGGAAATTGCGCTCAACGTAGGGCATTCCCGCCCCTCTGTCAAACGCCCGCCAGCCATCGTGCAGCCTCCGTGTCTCGACCATTACTTGAGGGTTGAGCCACTCTCACCCTCAGGTTGAGACTTTTCGACGCCGCTCTGCAAAGCCCTTTCCCGACGATTAAAGCTGGTTCAGGGTGCGCCGGGAAGTTCGTGTTCGGAGCCCTCGTAGACGGGGCGACCGGGCGCGACCACGTTTACATAATCGACCGCGGTCACCGAGGGGTCGGCCAGCACCCCGGCGGCCGCCCGCCACTTTTGGGCCGCCCGGGTGGCTTTGCCGAAACGGATTTCGATACCCGTCGTCAGTTCGACGTCCACCCCGCTCCCGCCGAAGTAGCTGCGGGCGACATAGGGACGCAGCGCCTTCGGGACGGCGGCCAGCACCCGCACCTGTTCCAGGGCCGTGCCTTTGACCCGGCCACCCTTCGGCACTTCGCCAAGGGGCAGCAGCGGCAGCGGCGGATCCTCCGGCAGCGGCAACCAGCGGACTACGGAGCCGTTGCCGGCGACCCCGACCGCTTCCTTCCCTTCGCCGATCGTCGCCGCCAGCTTCGGGACCAGAACGCGGGGCTCGGCGGAGCCTTCGCGAACGACGAACCAGTAGACGCCGACGGGCACGACCAGCGCCACCGCGAGGCCGATCAGGAGGCGGCGCCGGGTCACAGCTCCCAGCCGTCCGGCCAGCGCACCTCGCCGAGCACCTGCACCTCCGGCTCCAGCTCGACCCCGAAGCGCTCGTGCACCCGCCGCCGCCCCTCCGCCATCAGCTCAAGCACGTCGGCGGTGCTGGCCTCCCCCGTGTTCTCGACGAAGTTGGCGTGCTTCTCGGAGAAGCGGGCACCGCCGTGGCGGAGGCCGCGGCAGCCGGCGGCCTCGAGGAGCTGCCCGGCCGATTTTCCTTCCGCCCGGTCGTCCTCGGGGTTCTTGAAGGTCGAGCCGAAGGTCTTGATCCCCGAGGGCTGGGCCTCGCGGCGGCGCGACCGCATGCTCGCCAGGGTGGCGCGGACCTCCTCGGGGTCGGCGGGCATGAGCTGGAAGCAGGCGCGGGCGACAACTTCCCCCTCGCGCAGGTTCGAGCGCCGGTACTCGAAGCCGAGCTCGTCGGGACCGCGCCTCTCGACCCCGGCGGCGGTGGCGACGTCGACCCACTCCAGGACCCGCGCCAGCTGCCCGCCGTAAGCGTTGGCGTTCATCCGCACCGCACCGCCGGTGGTGCCGGGGATGTTGATCCCGAACTCGAGGCCCGAGAGCCCCCAGCCCGGGGTCTTGGCGGCGGCCGAGGGGAGCCGGGCACCGCCGCCGCAGAGGATGCGCTCGCCGTCGCGCTCGATCGTCGCCAGCGAGCCCCCCAGCTTCAGTGCCAGGCCGCGGAAACCGTCGTCGGCGACGAGCAGGTTGGACCCGGAGCCGATCACGCCGACGGCGAGTCCCCCGCAGTCGGCCCAGCGCAGGACCGAGGCGAGGCCGTCGAGGTCGCGGGGATGGGCGAAGAAGTCGGCGGCTCCCCCGGTCCGCACGGTCGTGAACCGCGCCAGCGGGTGGCCCGCCTTCACCCCTTCGGGCAGGGCGCTCACGAAACGGCCTCCGTGACCAGAGCCTCGCCGAGCCTGAAGACGTCGCCGGCGCCGATCGTCACCAGCACCGTGCCCGAACCGCCGACCTCCTGGGTGCGATCCAGGCGGTCGACGAGGGCGCGCTGTGCCAGGTCCGCCGTCGGCAGCCACCAGACCGGCATCCCTCCCCCCCGCTCGGCCGCCGCCTGCGCGATCCGCAGGCCGCTGACCCCCGCCAGCTCCCCCACCGGCTCCTCGCGCGCCGGGTAGACGTCGAGCACGATCGCCTCGTCGGCGAGGGTGAGGGCGGCGCCGAACTCCTCGGCGAGCGCCCTGGTCCGCGAGTAGAGGTGGGGCTGGAAGACGGCGACGAGGCGCGACGGGTTTTGTTCGCGGAGCGCCGAGAGCGCCGCCCGCACCTCGGTCGGATGGTGGGCGTAGTCGTCATATATGGAGACCGGGCCGCGCCCTCCCTTCAGCTCGAGGCGGCGGTGGACGCCGCGGAAGCCGGTGAGGGCCGCGGCGGCCTCCGCGCCGTCGAGGCCAGCCAGTTCGAGGGCCGCGATCGCGGCGCGGGCGTTGCGGCGGTTGTGCTCGCCGGGCACCGCCAGATCCAGCTCCGGCGGTCCCGGTGAGGTGCCGTCGAAGCTCGCCACCTCGTCTCCCGTCCCCCGCAGCCACCCCATTTCCTCGTCACCGGGGATGACCAGGCCCCGGGCCGGCCCGGCGAAGGCGAGGAAGGCCTCGTGCAGCTCGGTCAGCGAGCCCCAGCGGGAGTGGTGGTCCATCTCCACGTTGGTGACGACCGCCACCTCGGGGTGCAGTCGCAGGAAGCTGGCGTCGCTCTCGTCGGCCTCGGCGACGACCCACCCGCCCTCGCCCCAAACGGCGTTCGCGGCCTCGCCGTCCGGTCCCAGCCCCGGCACCTCGCCGCCGATGAAGAAGGCGGGGTCGGCGCCGAGCTGGCGCAGCGCCCAGGCGGTCATCGCCGTCGTCGTCGTCTTGCCGTGGGTACCGGCGATCGCGATCAGCCGCTTCTCGGCGCAGAGCTCGGCGAGGAGCGCTCCGCGGTGGATCGGCTCGACGCCGCGCTCGCGGGCGAGGGTCAGCTCCGGATTGTCGGCGGCGATCGCAGTGGAGACGACCACCTCGGCGTCCTCGGGGAGATTGACGGCGTCGTGCCCGACGATTGGCTCGAGCCCCGCCCTGCGCAGGCGCTCCATATAAGAGGAGTCGGCGCGGTCGGAGCCGGTGACCTCGGCGCCGAGGCGGGCGCAGACGAGGGCGAGCCCGCTCATCCCGGCCCCGCCGATGCCGATGAAGTGCAGCCGGCGTCCGCTCCAATTGCTCATCCGATCGCCTCCAGGACCTCGTCGGCGATGCGGCGGGCGGCGTCGGGCCTGGCCAGGCCGCGGGCAGCGGTCGCCATCGCCTCCAGACGGTCGGGGTCGTCGAGCACCGCCGCTACCTCCGTCCGCAGGCGCTCGGCGTTCAGCACGGCGTCGGGGATCACCGTCGCCGCGCCGCCGCCGCGCATCCACTCGGCATTCGCGGTCTGGTGGTCGGCGGTGGCAAAGGGATAGGGGACGAGGATCGCCGGGCGGCCGACGGCGATGACCTCGAAGATCGAGCCGCCGGAGCGGGCGAGTACGAGGTCGGCGGCGGCGAGGGCGTCGCCGAGGTTCGGCTCGTACTCGAGCAGCGTGTAGCGGTCGCGGTTGTGCGCGGCGGCAAGGCGACTCTGGACCTCCGCGAAGTCACGCTTCCCGGCGATGTGGAGAACGTGGAAATTTCGTGAACCGATTTGTCCCCGCATACCGGGGACAACTGCGTCCGGGTCCTCGGCCAAGGCCTCGACCGCGGCGAGGTTGATCGACGTCGCGCCCTGGCTACCGCCGAAGACGAGGAGGCATTTGGCGTCGGGCGCGATCCCGAAGCGCTTCCGAGCCGCGGTGCGATCGGCTTTCAACACCGCTCGCGGCACCGGACGTCCCGTCACCGGGTAGCGCTCCCCCTCCCGTCCCTCGATCGGGAAGGCGAGGCAGACGCGGCGGGCGCGACCGGCGAGCAGGCGGTTGGCGAGACCGAGGTGGCTGTCGGCCTCGGTCAGGACCAGCGGCGTCCGCGTCAGCACGGCGGCGAGGCCGGCCGGGCCGGCGACGTAGCCGCCGCCGCCGACGACCGCGTCCGCCCCGCGCCGGCGCAGGACCCTCCGCGCCGCACCGACGGCGCCGAGCGCCTCGAACCCGGCCCGCGCCGCCCGCAGCGGGTTGTGGCGGTCGATCCCGCGCACCTTGACCAGGTCGATCTCGTAGCCCGCGGCCGGCACCAGCTCCGCCTCCATCCGCCCTCGCGCGCCGAGGAAGCTGACCTCGGCGCCGCTAGCCCGAAGCTCGTCGGCGACCGCCATGGCGGGCACGACGTGCCCCGCGGTTCCCCCCGCCGCCACCACCACCTTTGGCTTTCCTGGCACCGCTCGTTCGGCTCCTTTCACGGGCAGGCGAGCGCCCACCCTCGATGGCGCGCAGTTTGCCAGCGCGGGTGGGCGTCGAAGTGCGCGCCGCCGTCGCACGCCCACCGCGGGCGACGTTGAGGATCAGGCCCACGGCCAGCAGCGTCGCCATCAGGCTGCTGTTCCCGTAGGAGACGAAGGGCAGCGGCACCCCGGTCAGCGGCGCCATCCCCATCACCGCGAAGAGGTTGATCGTCGCCTGGACGAGGACGAGGGAGGTGAGCCCGGCGACGAGGATCTTCCCGTATGAGTCCTTCGCCTTCTGCGCCGTTTTCAGCCCGGCGTAGCCGAACATCGCGAAGAGGCCGACGACCGCGGCGATGCCGGCGAAGCCCAGCTCCTCGCCGATCACCGCGGTGATCATGTCGGTGTGGGCCTCGGGCAGGTAGAAGGCCTTCTGGACGCCGTTGCCGAGCCCGTCGCCGAGGAAACCGCCGGAGCCGAGGGCGATCTTCGCCTGCGCCGCCTGGAAGCCGGCGCCAGAGGCGTCGGCGGTCGGGTTGAGGAAGGAAGTCAGGCGCGCCATCCGGTAGGGCTCGACCACCGCCATCAGCAGCGCCAGGCCGCCGATCACCAGGGCGATCCTGCCGAGGTCGGCGGGACGGGCGCCGGCGGCGACGAGGGTGGCGCCGACGGAGAAGCAGATCACCATCGTCGTCCCCATGTCCGGCTGCAACATGATCAGCAGGCAGGAGGCGCCGACGACGAGGAGGAAGGGCATCATCCCTTCCAGCGAGCGCACCCGCTTCGGCTTCCGTGCCAGGAGGTCGGCGCCGTAGAGGATCAGCGCCACCTTGGCCAGCTCCGAAGGCTGGATCTGGAGGAAGCCGCCGCCGATCCAGCGGGTGGCGCCGTTGACTTCGGTCCCGGCCACGAGCACCGCCATGAGGAGGAGGATCGAGCCGGCGAGCAGCAGCGGAGTGATCTCGCGGATCACCCGCAGCCCGTGGCGCGAGGCGAACCACATGATCGCCAGGCCGACGGCGCCGAAGAGCAGGGTCCGCTTCAGGTAGAAGGCGCTGTCGGAGAGGCCACCGTCCTGGAGGATGCGGGTGGTCGAGCTGGCGGAGAAGACCATCACCGCACCCAGCGCCAGCAGGCAGAGGGTGGCGGTGAGGAGGATGTTGTACTCGGCGGGGAGCGGCCGGGGTCGCTTCTTCGGTTTCGCGCGCCGAGCCATCCGTATCCAGGAAGACTTCGACGCCCTCCGCTCCAGCCCTGCTAGCGGGCGAACTTGCGGATCTCCCGCGCCAGCGCCTGCGGCTGGTCGATCGGGATCAGGGTGTAGCAGTCGGGCAGCTCGACGTAGGTCGAGTTCGGGAAGGACTCGGCCAGGCGACGGCCCTCGGAGTTGGGCATCATCGTCCCCTCTTCGTCCCAGACGACCAGCACCGGCCGTTCGAACGAGCGAAGCTTCGGCGTCGCGGCCTGGATCTCGCGCCTGCCGTTGCGGACGTCGCGGACGTAGCGGCGCGTGTCGCGGCGGATCTCCGGCCGTTTCAACGGCTGCAGCCAGCGGTGCATCAGCTCGTCGGGGACGCCGCGCTTGCTCATCCGCCCGTAGGTAAATGGCAGTTTCCGCAGCATCGGTGAGGAAAGGGCGAAACGCATCACCCCGAAGCCCCCTGGCAGGAAGCCGGAGAGCGCCGCGATCCGGCCGGCGACCCCGGGCGGGTAGTTGCGGTCGGTCTCGCAGGAGATGAGGACGAATGCGCCCACCCGGTCGACCCCACCGTGGGAGATCATCGTCTGGGCGCCGCCCCAGTCGTTGAAGCAGACGACCGCGTCGACCAGGTCGAGGCGCTCGAGGAACTCGGTGACGATCCGTCCCAGACCCGGCAGCGAGAGGTCGGCATCCGGGCGCAGAGGTTTGCGCTGGGCTCCCAAAGGAAGCACCGGGGTCAGGCAGCGGAACCGCGGCGCCAGCTCGGCGATCACCCCGTCCCAGAGGCTCTCGTCATGCGGCAGCCCGCCGATGAAGACAAGCGGCCTGCCCTCGCCGCCGGAGTCGCCGTACTCGATCGGACCTGCGCTGACCTCTATCTCCGGCATCGGCTAACTCCCAATCGACTGCTGGTAGAGGGTGAAGCCGATGCCGCTGCAGACGGCGGCGATGATCCAGAAGCGGAGCATGATCTTCGTCTCCGACCAGGCCATCATCTCGAAGTGATGGTGCAGGGGTGCCATCAGCAGGACGCGGCGGCGGAAGGTCTTGAAGGCGAAGACCTGGAGCAGGACCGAGAGTGCCTCGATCACGAAGATGCCGCCGATGATGATCAGCAGCACCTCGGTCTGGGTCATCACCGCCAGCGCCCCGATCGCGCCGCCGAGGCCGAGCGAACCGGTGTCTCCCATGAAGATCGAGGCCGGGAAGGCGTTGTACCAGAGGAACCCCACGCAGGCGCCGACCAGACAGGCGGAGAGCAGGGCGAGGTTCTGCTGCTCGTTGGCAACGAAGGCGATCGCCGTGTAGGCGAGGAGGACGATCGCGCAGGAGCCGGCGGCGAGGCCGTCGAGGCCGTCGGTGAGGTTGACCCCGTTGGAGGTGCCGGCGATCACGAGGAAGACGAGGACGAAGTAGAG
>JBIOVP010000130.1:0-6633 GCA_044867815.1 Solirubrobacterales bacterium
CGCGAGTGGCAGACCGTCACCGTGGCGTTGGCCGCGAGGAGCAGACGGGAGACCGGGACGCCGACCAGCTTCGAGCGGCCGACGACCACCGCCTCGGCGCCCTCAAGCTCGACCCCCTCGTGGCGAAGCAGCTCCATCACCCCGGCCGGCGTGCAGGAAACAAGACCCGGCATCCCGTGCGCCAGCAGGCCCGCGTTGACGGGGGTGAGGCCGTCGACGTCCTTGGCGGGATCGATCGCGGCGACGATCCGGTCCGGGTCGATGTGGGCGGGGACCGGAAGCTGGACGAGGATGCCGTCGACGTCGGGGTCCCGGTTCAGCTCGTCGACCAGGTCCAGCAGCTGCTCCTCGCTCGTCTCGGCGCCAAGGCCGCGATGGAGCGAGCGCATGCCCACCTCCTCGCAGGCCCGGTGCTTGGCGGCCACGTAGACCTCGGAGGCGGCGTCGTCGCCGACGATCACGGTGATGAGGCGCGGCACTCGGCCCCGCTCGGCCTCATAGGCCGCCACCTCGGTGGCGACCCGCTCCCGCACCGCCGCCGCAACCGCTTTGCCATCGATGACCCGAGCGCTCAACTACCGCCTCCGGATCGGTGCGTAGTCGGCCATCAGCTTGCGCTCGCGCCCGTCCACGGCGAAGCGCACGACGACGACCCCACCGCCCTCGACCGCGGTCACCACCCCGTCGCCGAAGCTGGCATGGACGACGTCATCGCCTGTCTGCAACTCGAGGGTCGAACCGGGATCGACCGGAGCGATGCCACTGTCCTCGCCCGAGTCCCAGCCGACTCCAGCCGCCGAGCCAGGGGCGCTCGAGTGCCGCTCGGTCAGCTCGGCGGGCAGCTCGTCGACGAAGCGCGAGGGCAGGTTGCGCTCGGAGCGGCCGAAGAGGCTCCGTTCGCGCGCCCAGGTCAGGTAGAGGCGCTGACGGGCACGGGTGATGCCGACGTAACAGAGCCGCCGCTCCTCCTCCTCGCCCCCCTCTTCGAGCGCCCGCATGTGCGGGAAGGCGCCGTCCTCGCAGCCGATGATGAAGACCGTGTCGTACTCGAGGCCCTTGGCGTTGTGCAGGGTCATCAGCGTGATCAGCGACTCTTCCTCCTGCAGCTCGTCCTGCTGGGTGAAGAGCGAGATCTGCTGCAGGTACTCCTCCAGCGGCGGAATTTCGCTCTCGCCCTCCTGCTCACGCTCGATGTCGAGCTCGGCGGCGCCGGCGATCAGCGCCTCGAGGTTCTCCGCCCGGCCTTCAGCCTCGATCGTGCGCTCGGCCGCCAGCGCCTCGAGATAACCGCTCTCGTTCAGCACCGCCTCGAGCAGCCCGGCGACGGGTCCTTCCTCTTGCGCCCGTACGCGCAGGCCGGCCATCGTCTCGTAGAAGCGAGAGACCGCCTTGACCGCACCGCTGTTGAGCCCGGGCACCTCTTCGACGCTCTCGACCACCTCCCAGATCGTCTTCCCGGTGGTATTTGCGTGCGAGGCGATCCGGCCCTGGGTGGTGTTGCCGATGCCGCGCCGGGGCGAGTTGACGATGCGGGCGAAGGAGACCTGATCGGCAGGGTTGGCGAGCAGGCTGAGGTAGGCGACGGCGTCCTTGATCTCCGCCCGTTCGTAGAACTTGGTGCCGCCGATCACCTGGTAGGGCAGGTCGAAGCGGTTGAGCGTGTCCTCCAGCACGCGGCTCATCGCGTTGGTCCGGTAAAAGACCGCGACGTCCTCGCGCTTGACGCCGTCCTCCTCGCCGAGGCGGCCGATCTCCCCCGCCACCCAGCGCGCCTCCTCGTGCTCGTCGGAGAGCTCGGATAGCCGCACCGGCTCGCCGCCGGCGTTCTCGGTCCAGAGCTGCTTCGGCCGCCGCTCGCGGTTGCGCTCGACCACCGCGTTGGCGGCTGAGAGGATCGTCTGCGTGGAGCGGTAGTTCTGCTCCAGCTTGACCAGCTCGGCCTCGGGGAAGTCGCGCTCGAAGTCGAGGATGTTGCGGATGTCGGCGTGACGGAAGCCGTAGATCGACTGGTCCTCGTCGCCGACCACCATCAAGTTCCCGTGCTCCTCGGTGAGCAGCTGCAGGAGCCGGTACTGGGCGTGGTTGGTGTCCTGGTACTCGTCGACGAGGACGTGGCGGAAGGCGCGCCGCCAGCGCTCGCGCACCTCCTCGAAGAGCTCGACGACGTTGACGGTGCGGACGAGGAGGTCGTCGAAGTCCATCGCGTTGGCTTCGAGCATCCGCTTCTCGTAGAGCGGAAATGCTTCGGCGACGACTTCCTCGAACACGCTGCCCTGCGTTTCCGCGTACATCCCGGAGTCGATCAGCTGGTTCTTGGCGCCGGAGATCTTCGCCTGGACCGCCCGCGGCGGGAACCGTTTCGGGTCGACCCCGAGCTCGCTCAGGCACCGTTTCAGCATCCGCAGCGAATCGGCCTGGTCGTAGATCGTGAAGCCCTTCGAGTAGCCGAGGCGCTCGGCGTCGACCCGCAGCATCCGCGCGCAGGCGGAGTGGAAGGTGGTCACCCACATCGCCCGCACCGAGCGGCCGACCAGCTGCCCGACCCGCTCCCGCATCTCCGCCGCGGCTTTGTTGGTGAAGGTGATCGCGAGGATCTCGCCGGGACGGGCGGCGCCGGTGGCGAGCAGGTAGGCGATCCGGTGGGTGAGAACGCGGGTCTTGCCGGAGCCGGCGCCGGCGAGGACCAGCAGCGGCCCGTCGCCGTGCACGACCGCTTCGCGCTGGGGTTTGTTCAGCCCCGCCAGCAGGCGCTCGACGCGGTCGGCGCCGGGCTCGGTCGGGGCGCCGTGACCCGCGGAAACGGCCTCGGGATCGGTGTCGAGATGCTCCTGCAGACTCACCCGTCGAGCATAGCCAGGGGTTCGGCGGGGCTGGCCGGGGCGCCTTTCCGAACCATGGAGACGGAAAGCCGCCCCACCTCAGCCGCCGGCCGAGGAGCGGCCGGTGCGGGGCTGGATCTTCGCCGCCTCCCCGGCCTCGCCGCTGGGGCCGTCGCCGCCGTCGAGTTGTGCCAGCCGCTGCTCGAGGTCGGCGATCCGCTCCGCGAGCGCCTTGATCGCGTCGGCGATCGGGTCCGGCAGGTGGATCCAGTCGGCGTCGGGGCCTTCGACCCGCCTGCCTTCCAGTTTCACCGGGTGGCCGGGGTTGCCGACCACGGTCGCCGCCGGCGGCACGTCCTCGACGACGACGGTGTTGGCGCCGATCTTCGCCCCGTCGCCAACGGCGATCGGCCCCAGCAGCTTGGCGCCGCTGCCGACGGTGACGTTGTCGCCGAGGGTCGGGTGGCGCTTGCCGCGCTGGAACCCGGTCCCGCCCAGGGTCACCCCCTGGTACAAGGTCACGCAGTTGCCGATCACCGCGGTCTCGCCGATCACCACGCCGGAGCCGTGGTCGATGAAGAACTCGTTGCCGATCCGGGCAGCGGGGTGAATCTCGATCCCGGTCACCGACCGGGTCAGGTAGGCGATCGTCCGCGGCAGCAGCGGCACCCCCGCTTCAAGCAGCGCGTGGGCGGCCCGATGGGCCAGCAGCGCCTGCACCCCGGCCCAACTGGTGAGGATCTCGAAGGTGGAGACGCCCTGGGCGGCGGGGTCGCGCTCGCGCGCCGCCCTGACGTCCGCGCGAACCTCCTTGAGCAGCCGTTTCCAGCGATTCATGGTGAGAAGAAGGGTAGGGACATGTAGCGCTCACCCGAGTCGCAGACGATCGTCACCACCCTCTTCCCCGCCATCTCCGGGCGGGAGGCGACCTCCAGGGCCGCCCAGATGTTGGCGCCGGCGGAAATTCCAGCCAGAACCCCCTCCTCCTGCGCCACCCGCCGCGCCATCTCCAGCGCCTCCTCGTCGCCAACCGGGAGCACCTCGTCGACCACCTCGCGGTCGAGGATCCCGGGGACGAAGCCGGCACCGATGCCCTGGATTTTGTGCGGGCCCGGTTTGCCGCCGGAGAGGACCGGAGAGCTGGCCGGCTCGACCGCGACCACCAGCGCCTCCGGCGCCCGCTCCTTCAGCAGCTGCCCGACCCCGGTGATCGTGCCGCCGGTGCCGACGCCGGCGACGAAGGCCCCGATCTGACCGTCGGTGTCGCTCCAGATCTCCTCGGCGGTGGTGCGGCGGTGGATCTCGGGGTTGGCGGGGTTGGAGAACTGCATCGGCATGAAGCCCTTGCGCTGGTCGCGGATCTCTTCGGCCAGCGCCACCGCCTCGTTCATCCCGCCCAGCGACGGCGTCTCGCGGACCTCGGCCCCGTAGGCGCGCAGCAGCTTGCCGCGCTCGCGGCTCATCCCCTCCGGCAGGGTGAGGATCAGCTCGTAGCCGCGGGCGGCGCAGACCATCGCCAGGGCGATCCCGGTGTTGCCGCTGGTCGGCTCGACCACGACCGACCTACCGGGCTGGATCCGGCCTTCCGCTTCAGCCGCGTCGATCATCGCCACCCCGATCCGGTCCTTGACCGAGCCGCCGGGGTTGAAGTACTCGAGCTTGACGCAGACCTCGCCGGCCGCGCCCTCGGAGAGCCGGTCAAGCAGGACCATCGGCGTGTTGCCGACGACGGCCGAGGCCTCGGCGCCGATCCGCATCAGCGCTTGACGCGGACGATCTTGAACCTGCGGACTGCCGGGGTTGGGTCGGGGACGCCGCCGTTGACGGCGCGGACCTGGAAGCGGTAGCGGCCGGGACGCAGCCGGTAGACCTTTGGCGACCTGCAGCCTTTGAAGGCGGCGGCTCTGGTTTTTTTGCCTTTCAGCTTCGTCAGCGTACACTGGAAGCTGACGCCGGCCGTCGAAGAGGAGAAGCGGAACTTCACCTTCGCCTTTTTCTTCTTCGTCTTGACGACCTTCTTCGGCCCCTTGTTGATCCTGGTCTGCGGTGCTGGAGGCGGAGGCGGGTTGGTGGTCTCAGCGACCACACCACTGACCCGGAGCACAGCAGGAACCACACCCTGGGCTTCGTTTTTCGTCAGCGTCACCCAGAGGGTGTTGTCGGGACCGGTCGTGATCTGACGCGCGGATTCGATCGGGAGCCCGGGAAGGAAGGTGGCCTCACCCGCGGTGGTGATCCGCGCCAGTTGGCCCTGGGCAAACTGAACCACCCAGAAGGCGCCATCGCTACCGAAGGTGACACCGAAAGGATCGCCCGGGATGGGAATAGGCTGCACCGGATTGGGGGCAGTGACCAATCCGACCTGCTCTGGTTCTGCCAACGGTGCCGAGAACGCGACCTGGCCGCTGGCGGCGCCCGCCAGGCCCTGAGACCCGCTGGCGATCGAAATGTCGTTCTGGATTCCGCTGGTCGTAAAAGTGACGATCCGCTTCTTTTCCGCGTCGCTGTCGGCGACGACGACCAGCCCACCGGCAACGTCGATGTCTTTCGGCTTGAGTTCGGTGACGGCGAAGTTCTGTTTATCGCCTTCGGGGCTTGCCGGGTTGAAGCGGTCGACATTTTGGTTCGAAGCGACCCACATGAATCCATCGGGGCCGGCCACAATCTGCCCGTCGTTCGCAATCGTCGCGATCGTGAAGCTCACGTCCGTGTTCTCGGGATCAGCCGGCGAGAACCTGGTGACTTTGTTGATCGTCGGGACCCAGAGGTTGCCATCGGGGCCGGGCGCGATTCCCTGCGCCCCTTCGACCCCATCCAGCTCAAATTCTTCAATTTGCCCACCCGGCGTCACCTTTGCCACGTCTTTGGCCCCGCCTTCGATGGTCAGCCAGATATTCCCGTCAGGTCCGGCAACGATCTTGTTGTTGGTCCCCACTTCGGAGCCAAGCGGGAAGATGCCGTCGAGCACGGGCGCCGCCGAGGCGCTGGCAGGGACGAACAGAACCAGCAGGGTCGCGAGAACCGCGACAAGCTTGGTGGCGTGACTCCCCATCGCGGAGCAGTCTAACCGGGGATCAAGCAGCCGTCAGCGACTTATCCGTCAGCGTCGCAGTCGCCAGCTGCAGCGGTCCGCCCTGCTCTCCTTTGCGATCGAGACAAAGAGCAATCCCCTCTTGCAGGGACTCGATCAGCTCGTCCAAGGTATCGCCGGACGCGAAACAACCAGGCAGCTCGACTACATCGGCCCAATAGCTGCCGTCCTCGACTCGAATGCGCGCAGTTAGCTCCATAGCGGAAGTCTTTTTCATCCTAGCCCTGCCTTTTGAGAATCGCATGGGCTAATCCAAGTGGGTAGTCGCGTCCCTTGTGCTGAGGGAGCGTGATTGGGCGACAGCCGTGCTTTCTCCAGCCATCTTCCCGTAGGAGCTTTATTGCCTTTCCTGATTGAGAGTTCCCTTCATCAGCCTGCGTCCACAGGCCTTTAAGGGCGGGGAGCACCAAACTCTCCCCCCGCACCTCCGGAACTGCGTCAAATCCCTAGATGAAATACATGCCGCCGCCCGACTCTTCGGCCTCGCGGCGGGCGACTTCGGCGATCGTGGTCTGGCCGAAGACCTTGCGCAGGGCGGTGACGCCCTCGGCCCAGATGCCGCCGGCCTCGTCGGCCTCGTCGCCGACTTTGCCGTCGAGGGCCTGGACGACCTCGAGGACGGCGATCTCCTCGGCCGGGCGGGCCAGGGTGTAGCCGCCGCGCATGCCGCGGTGGCTGGTGAGGAGGCCGTTGCGGCGCAGGGTCGAGAAGAGCTGCTCGAGG
>JBIOVP010000131.1:0-12114 GCA_044867815.1 Solirubrobacterales bacterium
ACTCGATCCGCCGCAGCATCCGCAGCACCGCCTCGTTGGCGCCGCCGTGCAGCGGCCCGTAGAGCGCCGCCACCCCGGCCGCCACCGCCGAGTAGGGGTCGACGTCGGAGGAGCCGACCCCGCGCACCGCGTTGGTCGAGCAGTTCTGTTCGTGGTCGGCGTGGAGGATGAAGAGGACGTCGAGCGCTTTCGTCAGCGCGTCCTTGGGGATGTGCCGGTCCTCGGTCTTCTTGAAGACCATCGAGAGGAAGTTCTGCGCGTAGTCGAGCTCGTTGTCGGGGTAGACGTAGGGCAGCCCCATATTGTGCCGGTAGGAGAAGGCGGCGAGAGTCGGCACCTTGGCGATCAGCCGCACCGCGGCCATGTAGCGCTCTTCCGGGTCGCCGATCTGCTTCGCGTCCGGGTAGAAGGTCGAGAGCGCGCCGACGCCGGCCAGCAGCATCCCCATCGGGTGGGCGTCGTAGCGGAAACCCTCGAAGAAGTGCTTGAGGTCCTCGTGGACGAAGGTGTGGTGGGTGATGTCGAAGACCCAGCGGTCGAACTGCGCCTCGGTCGGCAGCTCGCCGAAGATCAGCAGGTAGGAGACCTCGAGGAAGGTCGACTTCTCGCAGAGCTGCTCGATCGGGTAGCCGCGGTGTTCGAGGATCCCGGCGGCGCCGTCGATGTAGGTGATCGAGGAGCGGCAGGAGGCGGTGTTGGTGAAGGCCGGGTCGTAGGACATCAACCCGAAGTCGTCCTCGTCAACTTTGATCTGGCGCAGGTCCATCCCCCGCACGGTGCCGTCGGAGATCGGCAGCTCGTACGTTTTCCCGGTGCGATTGTCGGTGACGGTCAGCGAGTCGGCGGCCATTGGCGGCCATTCTGTCACTTCGCCCTCGTCGGCTGTTAAGAGGCTGAAGCGCTCTCGAACTGCGTCATCGCCCGCAGCTCCTCGAAGCGGGCGTCGATCTCCTCCCGCGTCAAACGCGAGACCCGCTCGGTCCCGAACTCCTCGACGTTGAAGGAGGCGAGCACGGTCCCGTAGCCCATCGCCCGCCGCAGCTCGACCTCGTCAAAGCGGTCGCCGCAGCTGTCGAGGTAGCCGAAGAAGCCGCCGGCGAAGCTGTCGCCGGCGCCGGTCGGGTCGCGCACGTCCTCGAGCGGGAAGCCGGGGAGGGCGAAGAAGCCGCTGCCGGTGAAGAGCGCGGCGCCGTACTCGCCCTGCTTGGCGATCACCGCCCGCGGCCCCATCTCCATCACGGCGCGAGCCGCCCGGGCGAGGTTTGACTTCTCGGTCAGCATGCGGATCTCGGCGTCGTTGACGACGAGGACGTCTACCTCGGCGATCGCCGCCGTCAGCGAGTCCCTGGCGGTCTCGATCCAGAGGTTCATCGAGTCGAGCCCGCTCAGCTTCGCCGCCTCGCACTGGGCGCGGACTTGGCGCTGCAGGTCGGGCTGGATATTGGCGAGGAAGAGGGTGTCGGCGTTTTGGGACGCGGTCGAGAGCTTCGGCTCGAACTCGGCGAAGACGCCGAGCCGGGTCTCCTCCGTATGAGCCACGTTGAGGTCGTACTCGTAGCGACCGCGCCAGAAGAAGCTCTGGCCGCCGGAGACGCGCTCGATGTCCTCGGTGACGATCCCCCGCTGTTCGAGCACCTCGAACTGCTCGGCGCCGAAGTCGTCGCCGACCGGCCCGACCGGGCGAACCTCGGTGAAGAAGCTGGCCGCCAGCGAGAAGTGCACGGCGGCGCCGCCGAGCATCCGCTCGCGCTCCCCGAACGGGGTCTTCACGGCATCGAAGGCGATTGATCCGACAACGGTGAGTGACATGCGGACGGCAGCCTAATTCACGAGACCGCGCCGGGAGCGGGCGCCTGCGAGACTCACCGCCCGATGAAAGCCATTCAGATAGAGGAGTTCGGCGGTCCCGAGGTACTCCAGCACGTGGATCTGCCGGACCCCAGCCCCAAGCTCTCCGAGGTCGTGGTCAACGTCAAACGCAGCGGCGTCAACTTCGCCGACACCCACGCCTCCCGCAACGACTACCTGGCCGAGCAGACCCTGCCGTTGATCCCCGGCGCCGAGATCAGCGGCCAGCTCTCCGACGGCCGCCGCGTCGCCGCCCTGCTCGGCAGCGGCGGCTACGCCGAGAAGGTCGCGGTGGCGAAATCGCAGCTGATCGAGCTCCCCGACGGGGTCGACTACGAGCAGGCCGCCGCCGGGCTCCTGCAGGGGCTGACCGCGATGGCGCTGGTCCACCGCTGCGCCCGGATCGAGCCGGGCGAGACGATCGTGGTCGAGGCCGCCGCCGGCGGCACCGGCACTCTGGCGGTGCAGATCGCCAAGCGGACCGGGGCGAAGGTGATCGGCCTCGCCTCCAGCGAGGAGAAGCGCGAGCTGGTGCGGAGCCTCGGCGCCGACGCCGCCGTCGACTCCCGCGCCGAGGACCTCGGCGCGGCGATCCGCGAGGCCAACGACGGCAAGCGCGTCGACGCCGTCCTCCACATGAGCGGCGGCGAGGCCTTCGAGGCCGAGATGGGCGTCCTGGCTCCGCTCGGCCGGATGGTCGTCTTCGGGATCGCCTCGCGCGAACAGCGCCAGATCTCGACCGCTTCGCTGCTGCGCGGCTCGAAGTCGGTGATCGGCTTCTGGCTCGCCCACCTGCTGGTCCGCCAGGACCTGCTCGTGCCGATGATCGGAGATCTGCTGGCGGCGATCGCCAAAGGCGAGCTGGCGGTTACGATCGGGGACGTCTACCCGCTCTCGGAAGCGGCGCGGGCGCACGAAGACCTGATCGCCCGCCGCACCAGCGGCAAGCTCCTCTTGGACCCGTCTCAGTGACGCAGATCAAGTGAACTTCAAGGAACTAGGACTCTCGCCTGACATCCAGCAGGCGCTGGACGAGCTCGGCTTCGAGGACCCGACGCCGATCCAGGAGCAGGCGATCCCGGAGCTGCTCGGCGGCCACGACGTGATCGGCCAGGCCCAGACCGGGACCGGCAAGACCGCCGCCTTCGGCTTGCCGCTGCTGCAGTACCTCGATCCCGAGAACGAAGAGGTGCAGGCGATCGTCCTCACCCCGACCCGGGAGCTCTGCATCCAGGTGACGCAGGCGCTGCGCGCCTACGCCGAGCATCTGCCGATCGAGATCGTCGCCGTCTTCGGCGGCGCCCCGATCCGCTCCCAGCAGTCGCAGCTGCGCTCCGGCGCCCACGTCGTCGTCGCCACCGTCGGGCGGATGATGGACCTGATGTCGCGGCGCTCGCTGGTCCTCACCGCGGCCCGCTACGTCGTCCTCGACGAGGCCGACGAGATGCTCGACCTCGGCTTCATCGAGGACGTCGAGAAGATCCTGCGGATGTGCCCGAGCGGGCGCCAGACGGCGCTCTTCTCGGCGACGATGCCGCCGCCGATCAAGAAGCTCGCCGAGGGCTACATGTACGACCCGACGACGATCCGGATCACGCCGAAGACGTTGACGGTCGACGCGATCCAGCAGGCCTACGTCGAGGTCCCGGCCAAGCAGAAGGCGGCGCGCCTGGTCGAGCTGCTGAAGACCGAAGAGCCCGAGCAGGCGATCATCTTCACCCGGACCAAAATCGGCGCCTCGAAGCTGGAGAAGACGCTGAAGGACAAAGGCCTCGACGTGAAGGCCCTGCACGGCGACCTCAGTCAGGGCGTCCGCGACGGGGTGATGATCTCCTTCAAGGACCACCGGGTGCGGCTGCTGGTGGCGACCGACATCGCCGCCCGCGGGCTCGACGTCGAGCACGTCACCCACGTCATCAACTACGACGTGCCGAACTCCTCGGAGACCTACGTGCACCGGATCGGGCGGACCGGCCGGGTCGGGCGGACCGGGCGCGCGATCACCTTCGTGACCCCGGACCAGAAGGACGAGATCGCCCGGATCGAGCGCGATGTCAACACCACGATCGGCGAGTGGGAGACCCCGGAGGAGCGGCTCGAGCACGCACCGCGGCCGCGCCGGCGCCGTCGCGAGCGCGAGGGGGAGCGCCGCGAAGGTGAGAAGCCGGCGGCCGAGGCCGAGCCGAGCGGAAACGGCAGGAAGGAGACGACCAAGCTCTTCGTCAACCGGGGCGAGAACAGTGGGATCAACGAGGAGGCGCTGCGCTGGGCGCTGAAGGAGGGTGCCGTTCTTCCCGACGAGGCCGTCCACGACGTCCGCGTCCTGCATCGCTTCTCCTTCGTCGAGGTCGACCCCGAGCTCGCCGAGCGCACCGTCGAGTACCTCGACGGGACCAGGCTTGAGGGCAAAGAGATCCGCCTCGAGATCGCCAAGAGCTAGCGATTACGAGATTTGGTCCCCTATAGGGGCCACAAAGTCGGAAGGGCGCCGAATCACCCGTCCCTCAGCGGGTATCTCAGGGTGTGCGAGTTCTCTGGTTCCTTCCGATTGTCTGCGCGGTGCTCCTTCTCGCGAGCTCGGCTGCGGCTGACACCACGCCCACCTGCGCCGAAGGGCCGGCGACGGTCGGCGGCACCACCTACGGGACGCCCTGCGGGGACGTGATCGTCGCCTCGCCACGGGTCGTCGCCGTAGACGGCGGGGGTGGGGACGACACGATCGTCGCGGCGGTGGCGTCTTGTCCCACCGGTTGCCACCTCGGCGTCGGCAGTCAGACCTTCGAAGGCGGCGAAGGGGATGACGTCGTCTTCGGCGAGCGGGGCAACGACACCCTCCTCGGCGGACCCGGCAACGATCAGCTCTTCGGCGGGATCGGCGACGACCTCCTGCGTGGGGGCTCGGGGAGCGACCGGCTTGCGGGCGGCTTCGGCTTCGACTCGATCGACGGCGAAGAAGGGGACGACTACGTCCGCGGCGACTCGACGGTCGACCGCATCGTCGACAGCGGCGGCGACACCGACGTCCTCAGCTACTCGACCGGGATCACGCCGGGGTTCGGCGGCACCGTCCCGGTCGGCGGCTTCCCGGCGCCGGGGAGTGAGCGTGGGCTGCGGCTGGAACTGGCGGTCGGCGGCGAAAACGCCGAGAACGGCGTCGCGCCAAACGGCGGCGGCGTCGACGAAGTCGAAGTCGGCGCCTTCGAGACGATCGTCGGCACCGCCTTCTCCGACTACATCGTCGGGACGGGTGCGGGGGAGACGATCTACGGCGGCGGCGGGGCCGACGCGCTGGTCGGAGCCGGCGGCAGCGACGTCCTGGTCGGCGGCGCCGACGGCGACAACGTCGATGCCGGCGGCATCGCGACCCGGGACACGAGCAAAGTCAGCATCGGCTTCATGACCCCGCCGGGGGCGACGCCCTACTCCCAGCTCTACCTGGTCGGCAGCAGCGGCGGCGACGACGTCACCGCCGACTACTCCTCGACCGCGGTCACCTTCACGCTGACGGCGGGAACTTTCGACCAGAGCCCGGGCGATGCCGGCGGCTGCACGATCGAATCGACGACCGAGACGATCTGCGCGCTGGCGGCGCCGCTGGACTCGTTGCTGCTGGCGGGTATGGGCGGCAACGACACGGTCGAGGCCGGCAACTTCCCCTTCTCGGTTTCGGTCTTCGCCATCGGCGGCGAAGGCAACGACACCCTGGAAGGGGGCGAGGGCAGCGAAGAGGTGCTCGTCGACGGTCCCGGGAGCGGCAGAGACGTCCTCAGGGGGCTCGGCGGCGACGAGGCGCTCACCCACAACGGTGGCGCCGACGAACTGCTGGGGGGCGACGGCAACGACCTCTTCCTCTCCAACTCGGTCTGCGACGACGAGCGGATCGTCGGCGGCTCCGGTCGCGACAACGCCTCTTGGGCGCGCTTCGGCGAAGGCGTGCAGGCGAACCTCGCCGTCGGTGCCGCCGGCCGGCCCGGCAGCGGTGAGCTGCCGGAGTGCGGCGGCGAACCGCTCGACTCGCTCGCCGAAGTCGAGGACCTCGAGGGCACCGGCTCCGGCGACGTCTTCTACGGTGACGGCGGCCCGAACCAGCTCCTCGGCCACCCGGGCCCCGATGCGTACTTTGCCGACGCCGGCGCAGACTCCCTGCTCGCCAACTCGGGGGACGCCGATTTGACGATCGACTGCGGCCCGGACAACGACACCGCGTTGATCGACCACCCCCAGTACGGGGATCCGGCGCCGGTTGAATGCGAGACCGTCTTCGAGGCCGATCCCAACAACTTCAGGACGAGGACGTTGCTGCCGCCACCGCCGCTGGAGGAACCGCCTCCGCCGCCTCCGGTCGACCGGCGGGCGCCACAGACCACGCTTGCCTTTCACCCGCGCTCGCTCGTCTTCACGCACCGCAATTGGCGCCGCGTCGCCTTCCGCTTCGCCTCCAACGAGCCGGGCTCGCGGTTCCGCTGCAAGCTCGACCGCAAGCCGTACCGCGGCTGCACCTCACCCCGTGCCTACCGGGTCAAGGCCGGCCGCCACACCTTCCGCGTCTTCGCGATCGACCGCGCCGGCAACCGCGATCCCAGCCCCGCCCTCTTCAGGTTTAACATGCTCCGGCGTTAACGACTCCGAGATTTGGTGCCGTATGGCCCCCGGCAACTATCAAATCGCGACACGTAGGGTCGGGAGCTAGGAGAGATATGACCTAGCTGAGTAGCTTTACTCATGTCGCTCATGTTCCGCCCCCTCCATATGATTTAATGGAGTTATATGAGCGATACGACTCCAACCCGGCCCCGTCAGCAGCTGCCGACTACGCGCATCGCGTTCCCCCAGCAGCTGAACATCCTGCGGGCCTATGCCGCCGCCAGCGGCCCTACCAACCGAGCTGTCGGGAACGACGAGGTCGCCGAGATCGTCAAGCTTTCGAAAACCACGGTCCCTCTCGCTAACCCCTTCTTTAGCTCGATCGGATTGATCGAGAAGTCGGATGGAAAGTACCTCCCGGCCAAGGAGGTTTTGGAGTTCGCCGAAACCTATAGCTGGGGCGGTCACCACGAGGAAACGGCTCCCTCGGAACTGGCCCCGTTGATTGAGAACACTTGGTTTGCCAGAGCGCTGCTCCCGAAGTTGTCGTTCGGCTCAATCTCGAAATCGGAGGCGCTTACGACGCTCGCCAAGGCTGCCGGGGTGCCGCCGGACAACCGGCAGCTTCTACTTCTCCTCGAATACCTCGATGCCTCGGGTTTGATCCGGGCTGATGGTGATCAGATTCATGGCGGCAATGCCCCCCGCTCCAAGGCCAAGGAACCCCAGGCAGCCCCAGAAGCGACTCCGGCCCCAGAACCCCCAGCCATTCAGAGCGCCGACGAGGAACGTCTGCCAATGCTCGTGCGCGGACTTATCGACAAGCTCCCAGATGAGGAAAGTGGCTGGGATGCAGCGGCGGCGGCACGTTGGCTCGCCCTTGCCAAAGCGACCTTTCCGATGGCCTACGACTACGACCCGGACACCGAGTCAACTGGACGGCTCCAACCCCTCATCCCACAAAACGAGTGATGCAGATAGCGATCTAGTCGACCTGCCCTTTAGTGGCGGCCCGAGAGGGCCAGTCGGGCGCGGCGGGCGACGATAAACACCGACCCCGACTGCCTACCTGTAGCGGGTGGAATGCAGTCGGGGCCGGACCGGCTCTTGCTTGGAGGGCCTGAGTATTAGGTGAACTCGCCCCGACTTAGGACCGGGGAATGCTGGCTGGCATTTGTGGGTTCGAACCCCACGCCCTCCGCTTTAAACGCGTTTACGACTCTAACCGATGTCTACGATGGGTAGTCAATTCCTGCGATGACTGAGAAGAAGCGCCCCAAAGATAAGCCGACGCCGCCAAACGAGGACGTGGTCGAGAAGATCGACCGCAAGCACTCTGACGACGACTTCCTCCGCGACTTGGAGAAAGCGACGACGAACAAGGCTAGGAAGAAGCTAGGGCTTCCTTCTGGACGCGGTCGAGAATGAGCCAGAACATCGGCCGCTCGACATTGCGGGCGTTGTATCGGAAGCAATACTCGTCCAAGTAGTTCTGGAGGTACTTGGTGCTGACGGCGTGGTAGACGCCGCGCAGGCCGTTTTTGACGAGGCCGAAGAAGCCCTCGATCGTCTGCGTGTGGACCTCGCCCCGGACGTAGATTTCCTCGGAGTGGCGGATGCGGTGATGGGCGACGTAGTCCCGGTCCAGGCCGTTGTAGGCGGGCCACTCGTCGGTGAAGATCGTGGAGGCCGGTAGGACGTGGGTCCGCACCGCGCCCTGGAGCGTCTTGCGGGTGCGGTCGGGGACAACCGTGGCGCGGACCCGGCCCTGTCGCTCGACCATCGCGAAGACGGTCGTCTTGCGGTTGCGCCAGCGACCGCCGGCGGCGCTTAGGTCGGTCTCGCCCTTGCGCTGTAGCTTCACGATGTCGCCACGGCGAGGCTTGCCGCCGATGGCCGTCTCGTCGGCCTCGACGTTGCCGTTCAGGAGGTCTTCGCCGCCATCGGCCAACAGGGTTCGGATCTGCTTGAACATCCGGTGCGCGGTGGGGTAGCTGACGCCGATCTCCCTCTCGAGTTGTTTCGCCGAGATCCCGCAGCGCGTGGACGAGATTAGGAAGATCGCCCAGAACCACATCTGCAAGTTGGTCGTGGACTTATGGAAAATGGTCCCCGCGGTCGGGTAGACCTGATGGCCGCACCACTGGCAGCTATAGGCCGCTCGGCTCTTGATCCGGTGGAACTTGGTCGTCTTGCCGCACTTAGGGCAGTCGGAGCCGTCGGGGTGGAAGCGCTCCTTCAGGTAGTCCAAGCAGGCGTCATGGTCGGGGAAGCGCTCCATGAACCGCGTGTAGGTCAGCTGCGACTCGCTCGACGGGGCCGGGGCGGTTGAGTTGCGCTTCCTTGCTGCCATGCGAGGACTATAACACAGTTGCACGTATAAGGCGGGGCCGGAGTAGGGACCTCGGCCCCGCCTGGGGTCGAATCAGCCCCCCTTGTTAATGGACGTGGCCGGGTGGACCGGCACGGAGCCGCTGATCTTCATCCGAGTTCACCCCCTTCTCCTTAGTCGGGTAACCCGGCCTTTAATAGAACTGGTTTCACCAATAGAACGCGATTAACCAGCAAAGAGATAGCCCGCAAATAGCGTTTAACTCAACCTCTTGATCGGATAGATTCACGCGATCTAGACGGCTCAAGTGCTCAGGAGGGGCTGTATGAACGCGGTAGCGAGGAACACCGGCAAGAGCAAGGCGGACAGGCGGACTCCGAAAGACCAGTCCGTTTGCGAGGTGCTCAAGCATCCGATTCGGGTCCGCATCCTTGAAGCCCTCTGCGAAGGGGACCTCAGCCCCATCCAGTTTCTGCGCCGGGGGCTGATGCCGCCTGGCTTCGACTTCGAAGGCGACGAGAAAAACGCGATCTCCCACGTCTCCTACCACTTCAAAGTGCTCTTGAAAGCCGACTGCGTGGCTCTAGTCGAAACGATCCCGAGGCGGGGAGCCAACGAGCACATCTACCGGAGCAAAGCGCTGGCGTTGCATACCGACGAGGAGTTCAAGGCGATGAGCTTCGAGGAACGCCGGCAGATCTCACGCTCAACTCTGCAAATGCTGGTGGCAAGAGCCGATGGGGCGATCTACCAGGGCACGTTCGACAAACGGGCCGACCGCCATCTGAGCTGGGTTCCCCTGGAGTTGGACGAGCAGGGCTGGGAGGAACTACGCGACCTTCAAGCCGAGGCGCTAGAGCGCGCACAGGGGATCAAGGCTGCGGCGATTGCCCGCAAGCACGAGCGTGGCGAGGGCGACGCCACGCCGACCTTCGCTGCGACGTTCGGGGCGCTGGCGTTCGAGTCGCCCGACATACCCCTCTGAAGAGGCATTACCTGTCTTGAATTGATAGTTGCCCTGGCCCCCCAGATCTCGGAGTCGTTACGCGGTTAGCTCGGCGATCGTCTCCAGCAGGCGGTCGAAGTCGATCGGCTTGGTGATGTAGCCGTCGATCTCGAGGTCGGTGGGGGCGTCGGCGTCGCCGGGGTTCTGGTGGGCGCTGACGATCAGAACGGGAACCTCGCTGCCGGAGCCGCGGATCTCGCGCAGGGCGTCGATCCCGGACTTGCGCGGCATCATCGCGTCTAGCAGGAGCAGGTCGGGGGCGATGCCGTCGGCGATGTGGTCGAGCACCTCCTGGCCGTCGGCCGCGGTCGCGACCGTGTGGCCGGCCATCTCCAGCCGGGTTCGCATCAGCAGCAGGATCGTCTCGGAGTCGTCCGCGACCAGGATCGTCGCCATCAGCTCGCCTCCGCCGTCTGGCCCTGCTGGCCGGAAGCGCCGTCGCCGGCGGGCGCGGTGCCGGTCGCGATCGGCAGCCGCAGCCGGAAGGTCGACCCCTGGCCGACCGTCGATTCGGCGCCGATGCTGCCGCCGTGCGCCTCGGCCAGCGATTTCGAGATCGCCAGCCCGAGGCCGGTGCCGCCGACGCGCTGGGTCAGACCCGCGTCGCCGCGGGTGAAGCGGTCGAAGATCCGCTGCAGCTGTTCCTCCGGGATGCCCGGTCCGTTGTCGCTCACGCTGATCTCCACCTCGGCGCCGAGGGCCCGCGCCCCGATCTCGATGGACGCACCGTCGGGCGTGTACTCATGCGCATTCGTAAGCAGATTCACCAGTATTTGCCTTATCCGGTCGGGCTCGACGTTGATCGGCGGCAGCCCCGGCGGGATGTTTTCGCGCAGGTGCTGCCCCCCTGTCTCGGTCTGGGCGCGCATCGTACGCACGACGTCCTCGACGAGCGGCGCGACCTCGGTCGGCCGCGGCTGGATCGAGAGGCGGCCGGCGTCGGAGCGGGCGAGGTCGAGGAGGTCGTTCAGAAGCCGTACCAGGTGGCGGCAGTTGTCGAGGATCACCTCCACCGTCTCCGCCTGCCGCGACGTCAGCGAGTCGCGTTCCAGCATCAGCAACTCGGCGAAACCCTGGACCGAGGTGAGTGGGCTGCGCAGCTCGTGCGAGGCGGTGAGGACGAACTCGTCTTTGAGCCGGTCGAGCTGTTCGCGCCGGCTCTCCTCCTGCTCCAGCTCCTCCGCCATCTCGTTGAAGGCGGTGCCGAGGGTGGCCGTCTCCGCGAGGCCGCCAACCTCGACCCGGGCACTGCGGTCGCCGGAGGCGAGGCGCCCGGCCGCCGCCACCAGCTCCTCCAGCGGCCGCCGCATCGAAGAGATCAGGCCGCTGAAGAGGAGCAGCGCCCCGGTCAGTCCCGCCAGTAGGCCGGCGGCGACCAGGAGTGCGGTGTCGCGGGTGTCGCCGGAGATCTCGTCGCGCAGTTCGCTGCGGTGCTCGGCCTGCTGGGTGACGACGGCCCGCGCCGCCTGCCCGCCGGTGCCGCGGGCGATCCGTTCCCGCGCCACCATCTCCACCTGGTAGGAGCGGGCGATCGCGTCCTCGAAGTCCTGGCGCTGCTGGATGAAGCGGCCGACGCCGATCACGGCCATCGCCGTGAGCACGGCAAAACCGATCGCGAACCCGATCCGCAGCCGGTTGGCGAGCGACGGGTTCAGCCGCCCATTGGATCGTGAATATGCTTGCGCCCCTATGGCTGACGAGGCTACCGAGCAGGACGGAACCGTCGCGGTTCCCGACGGCATCGACGCCAAAGCCGTCGAAGCGTGGTTCGGCGAGAACGTGCCCGGCGTCGAGCGCCCGCTGGACTTCGAGCGGATCGCCGGCGGCCACTCGAACCTGACCTACCGCGTCACCGACGCCGCCGCCCAGAAGTGGGCGCTGCGGCGGCCGCCGCTGGGCAAGCGGCTCGGCTCGGCCCACGACATGGGGCGCGAGTTCAAGGTCGTCTCCGCCCTCGGCGGCACCGAGGTCCCGGTCGCCCCGGTGGTCGGGCTCTGCGAGGACGAGAGCGTCAACGAGGCTCCCTTTTACGTGATGGAGTTCGTCGAGGGCCCGGTCCTGCGCGGCCTCGCCGAGGCGGAGATCTTCCCCGACGAGGCCGATCGGCGGCAGATCGGGATGCGCGTCGCCGACACCCTGGTCCAGATCCACGGCGTTGACCCCGACGCGGTCGGCCTCGGCGACCTCGGCCGCAAGGAGGACTACGTCGCCCGCCAACTGCACCGCTGGCAGGGGCAGTGGGAGAAGTCGAAGACGCGGGAACTGGAGCCGATCGACCGCGTCCACGAGGCGCTCTCGGCGCGGATCCCAGAGCAGGGGCCGGCGACGATCGTCCACGGCGACT
>JBIOVP010000132.1:0-12618 GCA_044867815.1 Solirubrobacterales bacterium
GCGCTCCGGCCGGGTGGACGAGATCGCCGCCGAGCTGCTGGAGACGGTCGAGGGCGAGCTGGTGGTGGCGCTCGGGGGCGGCCGGGTGGTCGATGTGGCGAAGGCGGTGGCGGCGGTGTCTGGTGCCAGCGTCACCGCTATCCCGACGACGCTCTCGGGGGCGCCGATGACGGCGATCCACCGGCTGCCCGAAGGGGCAGAGGAAAGAGCTAAGGGGATGGTGCGGCCGTCGCTGGTAATCGCGGATCCGGAGGCGATGACGGGACAGGAGGAGCAGGGACTCCGGGCGAGTGCGATGAACGCGCTGGCGCATGGGGCGGACACCCTGTACCTGCCTGGTTCGAACCCGGTCTCGGAGATGACGACGCTACGAGGCGCCAGGTTGATCGCGAGGGCGCTCGACGAACAGCGGAAGGAACGAAACCGAGCGGACCTCGCCCTCGGCGCGATCCTCTGCGGCTATGCAATCGACTCCGCCGGTCTCGGCCTGCACCACGTGATCTGCCAGACCCTTGTCCGCATCTGCGGCACGCCGCACGCGGAGACCAACGCCGCGATCCTGCCACGGGCGGTCGGGTTCCTGGCCGAGCGGGCGCCGGAGGCGTTCGAGGGCCTCGCGACTTCCCTGGGAACCGACCTCGCCGGGCTTACTGGTCGAATCAAAGAGCTGGGCCAGCCACGGCACCTCAGCGCTCTCGGCGGCCACGAATCACGGCTGGAGGAAGCGCTCGACGCGATGCTCGAGCGGCCGGAGCTGAGGCGGGTTTCAGGGGCGGTCAGTCGCGAGGACCTCGCCAGCTTGGTGCGGGCCGCCTGTTAGTTGCCTTTCTTTTCTTCCACTTCTCCATCCCCAGCAACACCCGTAGATCCTCAGAGACCGCCTCGGGTTCGTCATCCAGCTGGTTCCAGGTGAGGTGGGTGACGGTGTAGCCAGCGGCGGTGAGGCGGCGGTCGCGGGCCTTGTCCTCGCGGAAGGCGACGCGGCCCTTGTGGGCCTGCCAGCCGTCCAGCTCGACGATCTGGTCGGTGCCGGGCCAGTGGCAGTCGACCTGGTAGCGCTTGCCGCCCGCTTGGACCCAGTCGTTGTAGCGGGGTAGGGGCAGGCGCCATTGGCGGAGGAACGGGCTGAAGCGCTCCTCCAGGCGCGAGCGCTTGCGTCCCGTCGGTTCTTCCTTCAGCCGCTCCATGGCGACGCGGACCTTCCGCGACCCTCGTTTCCGCGGATAACGCTCCAGCAGGTCCCAAAGAGAAAGCCGGTCCCAGAGCTCCCGGTATTCCGCCTCCCGCAGCATTGCCACCACCGTGTCCACGTCCTCGGTCGCTGCGAGGTCGAAGGTAGTCCGCGGCACGCTCGTCACGGGTATCCCTTCCTCCACCACCCACTCGTCAGCCGGCATCTCAGCGACGTGCCTGTAGATCGCCTTCGAAGAACGGCTCCGGTGGGGAGCCGTCACGTCGATCCGCGACCGCGAGTTCGGCCTGATCATCCAAAGCGCCGCGGCCGACCAGTGGCTCAGCACGGCTTCCGGACCCGAAGCGAGGATCGCTGCCATCCAATGTCCCTGCCTGCTCACGATCGGATGGCCAAACGCGTACACACCCAGGTGCAAACGATGCAACCGTCCCGTGCGCAGCCGGCCATCAATCGCTTCTTCACTGAACCCCAGCTCGAGCAACTGCCGTCGCCCTACCACTCCATGCTGCCGCCGGGCCAGGGCTGCGATCGGCCTGTCATCTCCGCGAGTCCGCGTCAACCCTTCTTCAAGACGGGCTGAGGCGGACCCGGTGGGCATGGGCCGAGGCTGATGGGAAAGTGCGCACGTGTGGTGCGTGGTTCGTGCCGATTGGGAAACGGAAGGAGCGCGTAACCGTGCCTTCGTGCCCGTGTAGCGCTACGCGTGGATCCTGATCGTTTGAGCCCGGCGCGGCTCTCCTCCTACCACGCGTATACGCGTAAGCACAGCGTCAACTGGCCGATGTACTGCGTCGCGCGGGCGATTCTGCTGCCGTTCTTCCTCGTCTACTTCCGGTTGGACCGGCGGGGGCGGGTGTACGGAAAGGCGAAGGGCGGGGTGATCGTCGCCGCCAATCACCGCAGCTTCCTCGATCCCTTCGTGGTCGGTGCCTGCCTGCCGTGGCGGCGGCCGATGAACTACATGGCCAAGGTCGAGCTGTTCGAGCGGCGCTGGCAGGGATGGATGCTGTCGCGGCTCGGGGCCTTTCCGGTCCGGCGCGGCGAGTCCGACGAGGAATCGATGCTGACCGCGCGGATGATCGCCGAACGCGACGGCGCCGTCTGCGTCTTCCCCGAGGGGACGCGGATCCGACGCGGGACGCTCGCCAACCCGAAGCGGGGAGTGGGGCGGCTGGCGCTGCAGACCGGCGCCGTCGTGATCCCCACCGCAGTGCTGGGGACCGAACACGTCCGCCGCGGCTGGCGCATCCGCCCGCGCAGGTGCAAGGTCCGCCTCGGCCCGCCGATGACCTTCCCCCGCGCCGAGGAGCCCTCGCCGGCGCTGGCGGAAACGGTGACGGCGCGGATCTGGCCCAACGTCCTCCTGCAGTGGGAAGACCTCGGCGGCCTGCCGCCGATGCGTCGCGCCGCCGTGATCGGCGCCGGCAGTTGGGGGACCGCGGTCGCCGTCCTCCTCGCCCGCGGCGGCCTCGAGGTCCAGCTCGGCGCACGGACGCCGGAGCGCGTCGAGGAGCTGATCGAGGACGGCGAGAACCGCCGCTACCTGCCGGGCGTGCCGCTGCCGGAGTCGATCGACGTGCGGCCCGCTTCGGCGATCGAGCTCGCCGGACTCGACCTGATCTGCCTCGCGATCCCCTCGGCGCAGCTGCCGCAGGCGGTGGGGGCGATCGCCGACCGGGTCAGCTCGCGCAGCGCCGTGCTGATGCTGACCAAGGGCCTGACCAGCCCGCAGGGACAGCTCCCTTCCGAATACGTCGGCGAACGGGTGCGGGCGCGGGCGATCGCCTGCCTCGGCGGTCCAGCCCATGCGCGCGAGGCCGTCTCCGGCTCGGCCGCTCTCGTCCTCGGCTCCGCCGACGAGGAGCTGCGGGTCCAGATCGGCGAGGTCTTCGACCGCGCCGGGCTGGTTTGCGAGCGCTCGCGCGACGTCACCGGGGTCGAGATGGCCGGGGCGGCCAAGAACGCCGCCGCCCTCGCCGCCGCGGCCGCCGCGCCGCACGGCCTGAACGCCGCCGGGATCGCCGTCGCCGCGATCTGGCGCGAGTGCATCGACCACGCCGTCGCCCGCGGCGCCGACCCGGAAACCTTCGCCGGCCTGGCCGGGGTGGGGGACCTGACCGCAACGATGATGGCGCCGTCCGGCCGCAACCGCCGCGCCGGCGAGCTGCTCGGAACCGGGACCCCGGCGGCCGAGATCCCAGGCAAGATCGGCCAGGCCTCCGAGGGCCTCGACACGGTCCCCCTCCTCGCCGACGCGGTCGCCGCCTCCGGGGTGGAGGCCGACGCCCTGGCCGGCCTCGCCGCCCTGATCCGCGGCGACTACGACGCCGAGCGGTGGATGGCCGATCTGCGTCAGGTCGAGCGCGAGCGGCGGGCCGCCTGATGGGCTCGCCAGAACGCGTACGCTTGCCGGGTGAGCGGTCCCGAGCAGAACGTCGAGCCGGCGCAGCTGGCTCCGGCGGCGAAGGCGGAGCTCGACCGCGCCTTCGAGGACTTCTACCGGGCGCACCTGCGCGACGTCTACTCCTACGCCTACTACCGGGTGGGGAACCATCACGACGCCGAGGACCTGACCGAGCAGGCCTTTCTCCAGGCATACCGGCACTTCGACCGCGCCCGGCGCGAGTCCGACGGGCGGCCCCTGCGGCCGTGGGTGATCCGGATCGCCCACAACCTCGCCTCCAACTACTACCGCGACCGTTCGCGGCGGCCGCAGACGCCGCTGGAAAACGCCGACCCGATCGCCGCCCGCCACGACACCGAGGCGATCGCCGAGGGCCGCGAGGAGTTGCGGCAGGTGATGGAGCACCTCGACAAACTCCCCGAGGACCGGCGCGAGGCGCTGATCATGCGTTTCGCGCTCGGCATGGACAACCGCGAGATCGCGCGTGCCCTCGGCCGTACCGACGGCGCGACGAAGGTGCTGATCCATCGCGCGATCAAGCAGCTGCAGGAGGAGATGAGTGATGCCTGACTCGCGTGAGACCTTCAGCGGTTCAACGTGGGACGTCGAGGCGCTGCTGAGCGACGCCCTGCGGCCGATCGAGCCGCCGGAGCGCCTCTCCGCCCGCTTCGAGGACACGATGGCGGCCGTCACCCAGGCCGCCGCCGAGGAGCTGTCCGACTGGGCCGAGGAGCTCTCCGAGAGCGAGCTGCGGGCGCTGCGCGACCCGCGCAACTGGGTACGGCCGGTGGTCGCGGTCGGCGCCGGTGGTGCCGCCACCGGGGCGCTGGTCCTGCTGGAGCTGCGCCGCCGGGGCCGGCAGCAGGGCCGGGGACGTCTAAGGGCGCTGACGGGCGCGCTTCGCTCGCGGCTTTAACTTCGGAGTCCCCGCCGCGGCGGCGAGGCCGAGCACGCCGACGACGAGGTTCAGCCCCTCGCTGCCCCAGCCGACGATCGCCAGGACGACGTAGAGACCGCCCATCGCCAGCGCGTAGCCGCGGGAGGAGACTCCGGCGACGAGCACCCCCACCGAACCGGTGGCGATGTGGAAGAGGTTGAGCCAGCCGTTCACCTGTAGCGCTCCGAGCGCCTCCTCGTAGTCGTCGAGCGCCCCGAAGGAGGCATAGTGGAAGAAGCCGACGACGCCGAGGACGACGAGCAGGGCGCCGACCGCGGCGGCGTAGAGACGGGCGGGGCTGGCGGCCTCCATCGGCGGCGATTGTAGGCTGCGGAGCCCAATGGCCGAGACCTGTTACCGCCACCCCGACCGCGAGACCCGCGTCTCCTGCTCTTCCTGCGGGCGCCCGATCTGCCCCGATTGCATGACCCCGACCCCGGTCGGGATGCGCTGCCCGGAGTGCGCGAGCCAGCGGACCAAAGTGGTGCGGAACCCGACCGGGACCCCCGGCGCCAGCGCCACGCCGGCCACCTACGCGCTGATCGCGATCAACGTCGTCGTCTACCTGATCGAGATCGCCAACGGGTCGGGTGGCCTGTTCAGTGAACAAGGCAGCCAGTTCGTCGTTGACTTCGGCCTCTTCGGGCCCTTCGTCGCCGAAGGCGAGTGGTACAGGCTCGTCACCTCCGGCTTCCTCCACGCCAGCATCATCCACATCGGCTTCAACATGTTCCTGCTGTTGATTCTGGGACGACTGCTGGAGCCGGCGCTGGGGACGCCACGCTTCCTCGCCCTCTACTTCGCTTCGCTGCTCGCCGGATCCTTCGGGGCGCTGGTGGTCGAGCCGAACGGACTCACGATCGGTGCCTCGGGCGCGGTCTTCGGGCTTGCCGGTGCCACCTTCGTGATCGCCCGAGGGCGCGGGATGGACGCCTTGGCCGGAGAGATCGGTTTCCTCATCGTCTTCAACCTGATCTTCAGCTTCGTCTCGCCGCGAATCAGCGTCGGCGGGCACATCGGCGGCCTGATCGGCGGCGCGCTCTGCGCGCTCGCGATCGTCGCCGGCGAGAAAGGGATGCTCGGTCGCAAACGCCTGCCGCTCGAGTTCGCGGCGATGATCCTCGTCGCCGTGGTCTCGATGATCGGGGCGATCGTCGTCGCTTAGCTAGGCGTCGGTCAGCGGCCGGCGGGCCGGCGGCCGCAAAGGCACGAAATCGACGTTGCCCGGCGGGTCGACGAGGTCGGGGTGGAGGACGTGGCCGAGCAGCTCGACGCCGTCGACCAGGCGCGGCCCCGGCTCGGCGAAGAGGGTTCCGTCGATCGCGTAGAGCCGGGTCGCGCCGAGGCCGGCGATGCTCTCCCAGTGCTCCATCGCCTGTGCCTGCGCGTTCTCCGCCGAGACCTCCGGCATCACCACGACCACGTCGGCGTTGAGGCTCTCGAGCTCTCCCCAGCCGACCGCCGGCGGGTTCAGCCCGGGGTCGCCGGCGACGTCCTCGCCGCCCGCGATCGAGATCATCTCCGGGATCCAGAAGCCGCCGACCCGCGGCGGGTCCAGCCGCTGCAGGGCGATCACCCGCGGCGAGCCGACCCCGGCCACCGCCGCCCGGATCGTCGCCAGCCGCCCCTCCAGTTCGCCCCGCAGCTCGTGGGCGTGGTCTTCCATCCCAGTGGCCTCGCCCAGCCGCACGACCTCTTCGAGCATCTCGCTGAGCGTGGCGATTCGCATTGCTCGACCAATATCCCACTTAACCGGCGGCGTAGTGCCGAACCGCCGCAGCGGGTAGCTATATTCCCGGTGCCGAATGGCCGAGGACGTCCCAGCCCGAAGTACCGGGCCGCATAGCCGATGAGCGTCCTGCTGCTCGTCCTTCTTGCGCTGCTGATCGCGATCAACGGCTTCTTCGTCGCGGCCGAGTTCGCCCTGGTCCGCACCCGCCGCGGCAAAATCGAACAGGCCGTGGAGGAGGGCGAGGCCGGGGCGGAGGCGGTGGTCGACCAGCTCGACCGGATCGACGAATCCCTCTCGGCCTGCCAGATCGGGATCACGATGGCCTCGATCGGGATCGGCTTCCTCGGTGAGCCCTCGCTGGCGAAGCTGCTGGAGCCGCTTTTCGGCGGGCTCTCGCACGCGGCCGCCGCGGCCATCGCCCTGGCGATCGCCTTCGCCTTCGTCACCGCCCTCCACATCTCGATCGGCGAGCAGGTGCCGAAGATGCTGGCGATCGCCCGGCCCGACCGTACGGCGCGCCGGGTCTCGCGCCCGCTCGGTTGGTTCGCCCTGGCTACCGCTCCGGTCACGAAGGCTCTGAGCTGGGTCTCCAACGGCGTCGTCCGCCTCTTCGGCGTCGACCCGACCAATCTCGAGGAGAGGCACACCTCCGAGGACCTGAAGCAGATCATCGACAGCTCGCGGATGGGGGGGACGCTCGACCCCGGCGAGGCCGGCATGCTCGGCGGCGTCTTCCACCTGCACGAGCAGGAGGCGCGCGAGGTGATGACGCCGATCCCGGCCGTGGTCACCGTCGACGCCTCGGACACGGTCGAGGCGGCGCTGCGGCGCTGCGTCACCTCCGGCCACACCCGCCTGGTCGTGATCGAAGACGACAACCCCGACCGGGTCCAAGGCGTCGTCCACAACAACAGCCTCGCCCGGCTCTACATGAGCGAGGGGCCCGAGGCCTCGCTGGACACCGTCACCCGCGACGCCCTGATCGTGCCCGAGACGCGCCCGCTCGACGACCTCCTCCACGACCTCCAGGTCCAGCGCACCTCGCTCTCGGTCGTGGTCGACGAGTACGGGCGCACGGTCGGGATCGTCACCGTCGAGGACATCCTCGAGGAGGTGGTGGGGGAGATCGAGGACGAGACCGATCCCCGCGCCGCCGCCGTCCGCAAACTGACCAACGGCGACTGGTTCGTTCGCGGCCACGTTTCCCTCGGCGACCTTGCCGATGCCGGGATCGAGCTGCCGGTCGACACCGACGCCTACAACTCGGTCGGCGGCTACGTTTTCGGCGAGCTGGGCCGACTGCCGAAGCGCGGTGACTCGATCGTCACCAACGGATACACGATCCGGGTCGAGGCGGTGCGGGAGAACCGGATCGAGGCGGTCCGGATCAGCGGCGGCAACGGCGATTCCGTCCGCACCCCCGCCTAACTTCATCGGGCAACCCGGTCCCCCCGCTCGAACCTTTGGAGGTACCCGATGTGGGTTGTACGCCTGACCGACAAGCAGCTCGAGGTCCTGAGGGCGTTGCTGCGCTCCGAGGAACACCTGGGGCCGGCGCTGAAGGGCTCGATCGAGGCCCTCGACCTGGCCCGCTGGGACGATCTGCCGGAGGCCGAGTTGCCCTGGGAAGAGATCGAGACCGTCGCCCGCCGTCAGGGCATCAGCGAGGCTGACGTCATCTGGGACATCAGCGGCAAGAGCAAAGCCGCCTAGACCGGCGCATTTCGGCGTCCTCGGTCGCTCGCGTGCAGAGCACGCCACGCTCCCTGCGTCCTTGAACTGCTTGGTCTAGACGACTTTTCTAGTCGTAACTGTAAAAACCGGCCCCGGACTTGCGGCCCAGTTTTTCTTCTTCCACCATCTTCACGATGATCGGGGGAGGGTCGTGGGTCGGCTCGTTCGATTCGGCGTGGAGGGCGTCGCCGATCGCCTTCGAGACGTCCACGCCGACGAAGTCGAGCAGCGCCAGCGGGCCCATCGGGTGGCCGGCGCCGAGCTTCATGCAGGTGTCGACGGCGCCCGGCTCCATCCCGGTCCGTTCGACCATTCGGGCGGCGTCGAAGAGGTAGGGGAAGAGGAGGCGGTTGACGACGAAGCCGGCTTCGTCGGGCACCTCGACCGCGGTCTTGCCGAGGGCGGCGCACCAGGCGAGCGCCTTCTCGCGCGAAGCTGCGGCGCCGTCGGGGACGCAGATCTCGACCAGCTTCATCCGCGGCACCGGGTTGAAGACGTGGAAGCCGAACAGCTTCGGGGTGCCGGCCGCCTCGGCGATTGCGGCGATGCTGAGCGAGGAGGTCGTGGTCGCGAGGTCGGCGTTCGGGCAGGCCTCGGCGATCGTCCGCAGCAGCTCGCCCTTCGGCTCCACCTCCTCGACGATCGCCTCGACGATGACGTCGCAGTCGGCGAGGTCGGCGGGGTCGGTGGTGACCCGCAGCCGCGAGGGATCTCCACCCTCGATCTTGGCGCAGGCGGCGACCACTTTCTCCTCGGCGCGCCAGGCGGAGGCCTCGCTGCGGGCGAGCAGGATCGTGTCTGCGGTGGTGGTCGAGACCGCGGCAAGGCCGGTGGCAATCGCCCCGCTGCCCGCGATCCCCGGACTCGTGTACCCCTGGTTAGCGCTCATTGGCCGGGGCTTCTATCACGCATCAACCGCCCAGTGCCGCCAGGGGGTGTCTGAGCTCGGGGGGTCATATAGACCCTTCAGCTCAGACACCTCCGCGCCGAAGCGGCCTTGGCTGACTGACCAGTCAATCGGCTACCCTCCGTATGGATCTTCAGGAGAACGGAGGCTGGCGATGGACAACGGCAACGGCAGATTCGGCGGGCGCGAGGTCGTCATCGTCGAGGCGGTGCGGACCCCGATCGGCCGCGGCCACCCCGAGAAGGGCTACTACAAGGACCTCCATCCCTCCAACCTCCTCGCCCGCACCTACAGGGAGCTGATCGACCGGGCGGGAATCGACCCGAACGAGGTCGGCGACGTGATCGCCGGCTGCGTCCAGCAGTTCGGCGAGCAGGGGCTCAACATCGGCCGCAACGCCTGGCTCGAGGCCGGGCTGCCGCAGGAGGTACCGGCGACCACGGTCGACCGCCAGTGCGGTTCCGCCCAGCAGGCGGTCAACTTCGCCGCCGCGCTGGTCGCCTCCGGCGTCCACGACGTCGCGATCGGCGGCGGGGTCGAGCACATGGGCCACATCTCCTTCGCCGACTCCTTCTCGGTCATGCAGGAGCACGGGATGGCGTTCTCGCCGGAGCTGATGGAGCGCTACGACCTGATTCCGCAGGGCCTATCGGCGGAGATGATCGCCGACCAGTGGGAGATCCCCCGCTCCGAGCTCGACGAACTCGGCGTCCGCTCGCAGCAGCTCGCCGCTCAGGCGACCGAGGAGGGCCGCTTCGAGCGCGAGATCGTGCCGATGCAGGTCGACGGCGACACCTACGCCACCGACCAGGGCCTGCGCGAGACGACGCTCGAGGGGCTTTCGGCGCTGAAGCCCGCTTTCAAGGAGGACGGCAAGATCACCGCCGGCAACTCCTCCCAGGTCTCCGACGGCGCCGCCGCGGTGCTGGTGATGACGCGGGAAAAGGCCGACGAGCTGGGGCTGAAGCCGCGGGCGCGGATCTTCGACCAGACCACGGTCGGAGTGGACCCGGTGATCATGCTGACCGGCCCGATCCCGGCGACCCGGAAGCTGCTCGAGCGCAACCGGATGTCGATTGACGACATCGACCTGGTCGAGATCAACGAGGCCTTTGCCTCGGTGGTTGCCGCCTGGCGGCGCGAGCTCGACCCGGACATGGACCGCGTCAACGTCAACGGCGGCGCGATCGCCCTCGGCCACCCGCTCGGCTCGACCGGCGCCCGCCTGATCACCACGCTCCTGCACGAGATGGAGCGCTCCGACAAGGAGATGGGCCTGGTGACGATGTGCTGCGGCGGCGGCCTCGGCACCGGCACCCTCATCCAGCGGGTGTAGCGGTTCGGCTGCGAGTGCGTAGGGACCGGACCAGGGGGTAGGTTCTCCCCTCGTCCATCCCAAGGCAGAGGAGACAACTTGAACAAGGCATTGCTGGCGGCAATCGCCGCCCTGGTCGCGCTGGCAGCGATTGTCGCGGGCTGCGGCGGCGGTGGCGACACCAACGAGGAGACCGTGACCCTGACGAAGACGGAGTTCATCAAGCAGGGCGACGCGATCTGCAAGAAGGGCAACGACTAGAGCGAAGAAGAAGCCGAAGAATTCGCGGAAGACAACGACTTCGAGCTCGAAAAAGCCAGCAAAGAGCAGCTGGAAGAAGCCGTGAGCGAGGTGCTGGTCCCGAACCTCGAGCGGCAGACTGAAGAACTCGACGCGCTCGGCGCCCCGGAGGGTGACGAGGACCAGGTCGAAGAGATCATCGTTTCGCTGGAAGATGCGACCGGCGAAATCGAAGACGATCCCGGCGTAATCTTCGAGGGCGAAGTCCTGAAAAAGCCCAGCAAACTGGCCGAAGACTACGGTTTCAAGGTCTGCGGCGAAGAATAGGTCCACGCTCCTGAACGCTTGGAAAAGGGCGCCTGCTGGCGCCCTTTTCTTTGCGTATTTCTGCGCGTTATTGACTCGTGCGGGTGCTCTGGCTTATACCCCTCCCGATTAGTCAAACAATTTGGGAGGCGGGCAGAGTCTTGTACAGGTGGATCGGTGGTGTGGTGATGGCGGCGGCGGTGGCCGTTGCCGTGTTGAGCGGCTGCGGCGGTGACAGCGAGGCGGCGAGCCTGACGAAGGCCGAATACGTCGAACAGGCGAACGAGATCTGCGCCGAACGCAAACAGGAGTGGGACTCCGCCCTCGCTTCCTATCGCAAGGAAGCGCAAAACGCTGGCGACAACGTCAAGCTGCAGAGGGAACTGGCTGAAAAAGCCCTGGCGGACTCGATGCTTCCTGCTCTGAAGCAGCAGCTCGAATCGTTCGAAGACCTGGGCGCGCCGGAAGGCAAGGAGAAGCAGGCCGAAAAGATGGTGAAGAGCCTCTCCGAAGCAGTTCAGGAAATCGAAAAGAAAGGGACCCAGGCCGTCGGCGAATACGCCTTGTTCGATTTCGAAAAAGAAGCCGAAGCTTTGGGGGTGAACTGCCTCATTTAGACCGCTGAAGATCGCCTGGCCAGCCGGCCAGGCGATCTCTATATGCTGCTTCCGCGATGGACCTGACGCTCTCGCCATCGGAGGAGGAGTTCCGCGAAGAGGTTTGCGCCTGGCTGCAGGAGAACCACCCGGGACCCGAGCCCGAGGCCGGCCTCGACGAGGTGATGGCCTTCCGGCGCGATTGGCAGCGCCAGCTGCACGAGGCCGGCTGGGCCGGGATTTCCTGGCCGAAGGAGTACGGCGGTCGCGGCGCGACGATGATCGAGCAGGCCATCTTTGCCGCCGAGGCGACGCGGCAGGAAGCGCCGGCGCCGGCCAACGTGCTCGGGTTGGCGATGGGCGGGCCGGTGGTGATCGCCCACGGTACCGACGCGCAGAAGGCGCGCTACCTTGAGCCGATCCTGACCGGCGAGGAGATCTGGTGCCAGGGTTTCTCCGAGCCCGAGTCCGGCTCTGACCTCGCCTCGCTTAAGACCCGCGCGGTCAAGGACGGCGACGAATGGGTGGTCACCGGCCAGAAGGTCTGGACCACCTTCGCCCAGTACGCGAAGTGGTGCATGCTCGTCGCCCGTACCGACCCCGACGCGCCCAAGCACCAGGGCCTCACCTACTTCTTGATGGACATGGAGCAGGAGGCGGTGCAAACGCGGCCGCTGGTCCAGATCACCGGCGAGGGCGAGTTCAACGAGGTCTTCTTCGAGGAGGCGATGGTCCCCGACGCCAACGTCGTCGGCGGCGTCGGCAACGGCTGGGCGGTGGCGATCACGACCTTGATGAACGAGCGCGCCGGGCTCGCCTTCGGGGCGATCTCGCAGATCCAGAACAGCCTCGGCCGCCTCGGCAAGCTGGCGCGGGAAACCCAGTCGAACGGCGGCACCGCGGCCGACGACCCCTACTTCCGCCAGCGGATCGCGCAGCTCCACATCGAGGTGGAGACGATGCGCCTCAACGCCTACCGCGGCCTGACGAAGACGATGCAATCCGGCATCCCCGGCCCCGAGGGCTCGCTCGGCAAGTGGCAGTGGGCGGACCTCAACCAGGACCTGACCGAGCTGGCGCTGGAGATCGAGGGCGCCTACTCGGTGCTGATGCGCGGCTCCGACCACGCCGTCTCCGGCGGCGCCTGGCAGTACGGCTTCCTCCGCTCCCGCGCCAACTCGATCGAGGGCGGCACCACCGACATCTTGAAAAACATCATCGCCGAGCGGGTCCTGGGCCTGCCGCGGCTGCG
>JBIOVP010000133.1:0-3680 GCA_044867815.1 Solirubrobacterales bacterium
GTAGTTCTCGACCGCCTGGGCGACGGTGTCGAAGACCGGCACGCCGTGGACCTCGCGGCCCTTGCGGCCCGGGGTGACGCCGCCGACGACCTTGGAGCCGTAGTCAAGGCACTCGCGGGTCAGGTTGACCGCCTCGCGGCCGGTAATCCCCTGGACGATGAAGGTGGTGTCTCTGTTGAGGAGGATGCTCATGCGGCTGCCGGCTCCCCCTGGATCTTGGCGACGGCGCGGCCGGCGGCCTCCCACATCGAGACCGAGCGGTCGCAGTACTCGACCCCATAGCGCTCGAGGATCTTGAAGCCCTCGTCCTCCCAGGCTCCGGGGATGCGGAAGATCGCGATCGTCTCGCCGGGGTCCTTGCCGAGCTCGAGGCAGGCCTTGATGACGCCGCGGGCGACGATGTCGACGCGGGTGTTGGAGACGATCGACATCATCACCGCGATCTTTTCAACGCCGTCCTTTTCCAGCACCTCCTTGGCCAGGCCGCAGGCCTTGGCTACTGAGGGGTTGCCGCCGATCTCGGAGTAGTTGGCGGGCTTGCCGCCCTGGCTGCGGACCGCGTCGGTGAGGGTCAGCGAGCCACCGCCGGCGCCGATCACGAGGGTGAGGTTGCCGTGGAAGCCGTGGTCCTTGCCCTGGATGACGCCGCGGTGGTCGGCGGCGTCGATCGCGGCAACGTTGCGCTCGAAGTCGGAGGGCTCGTAGGTCTCGCGGGTGTCGTCCCCGGCGATCTCCAGCTTCTTACGAAGCAAGCCCTTCTGGCGCCCGACCGCCTCGTTCTCCATCTCCATGTGGGCGTCGAGGGCGACGAAGCTGCCGTCGGTCAGCTCGGCCAGCGGGTTGATCTCGGCCAGGGTCATGTCGTAGTCGCGGAAGAGGCGGGCGAGGCGGGCGAGCACGGGGGTCGCCCGGTTCAGCTGCGAACCGGTCACGCCGGTCGCGGCGATCGTCTGCTTGGCCTCGAAGTCGGAGATCGGCAGCAGGTTGGAGAGGTGGCCACGGCCGACGTGGTCGGGGTGGGTCTCGGCGACCTCCTCGATGTCGATTCCGCCCATGTCGCTGAACAGCATCAGCGGCTTCTTTGCGGTGCCGTCCCAGACGACGCCGGCGTAGTACTCCTGTTTGATCTCGGCTTTGGGGTCGACGAGGACGCCGCGCGGCATCTGGCCGTTGATCTCCAGCTTGAGGATGTCCTCGGCGTGGGCGGCGGCTTCATCCGGGGTGTCGGCGAACTTGACCCCGCCGGCCTTCATCCGGCCTCCAGACAAGACCTGAGACTTGATCACGACCGGACCGCCGATCTGCTCGGCGGCCTCACGGGCCTGGTCGGCGGTGGTGCAGAAGCCGTACTTGGTGACGGGAATCCCCGCCAGCTCGACGATCCTGCGTGCCTCGTACTCGAAGAACCTCATCAGCGGCGGGGAACCCTATCCGACGGCAGCGTTAGAGATACTCCCGACATCGAATCCGTCGAAGAGGGAGAGATATGAGCATCGCAGTCCGCTCTGGTGCCGCCGCCGTTTTGGCGGCCGCCGTACTGATCGCCGCCGGCTGCGGCGAAACCGTGATTGACGATGTCAAGGCGGAGGGGGCAATTCAGGACAGCCTCGAAAAGTCTCTCGACGAGAAGGTCACTTCGGTCTCATGTCCGGCCGACGAAGAGGTCGAGAAGGGCAAGACCTTCGACTGCACCGTCGATTTCTCCAACGGGACGCAGGCGACCGCGACGCTTAAAATCCTCGACGACGACGCCAACGTGAAGATCGTCGACCTCAAAGAGAGCGGAAAATAGGGCAGACTTCGGCCCCTTCCCGCCCTGATCTTGAATTAGGGTTCCCGCACCTCAGTTAAGGACACCGACGCGCAGATCGTCGGTGTCGAGCCAAATCCCAGAGAGAGGCGAATGAGCGACTTGACCATGGCCCCCGCGCCGACCACCCATGCCAAACTCGTCGAGTGGGTCGAGCAGATCTCGGCCCTGACCGAACCGGACTCCGTCCACTGGTGCGACGGATCGGCCGAGGAGTACGACTCCCTCGCCCAGGCTCTGATCGACGCTGGCACCTTCGAGCGCCTCTCCGACGCGAAGCGGCCGAACTCCTACCTCGCCCTCTCCGACCCCGCCGACGTCGCTCGGGTTGAAGACCGCACCTTCATCTGCTCGGAGAACGAGGCCGACGCCGGTCCGACCAACAACTGGCGGGATCCCGCCGCGATGCGGGAGGAGCTGAACGGCTTCTTCGCCGGCTCGATGGTGGGCCGGACGATGTACGTGGTGCCGTTCTCAATGGGCCCGATCGGCTCCGAGATCGCCGAAATCGGCATCCAGCTGACCGACTCCGCCTACGTCGCCGTCTCGATGCGGATCATGACCCGGATGGGGCAGAAGGCGCTCGACCAGATCGGCGCCGACGGCGAGTTCGTCCCCTGCGTGCACTCGGTCGGGATGCCGCTCACCGATGGGGTCGAGGACGTCTCCTGGCCCTGTAACGGCGACAACAAGTACATCGTCCACTACCCCGAGACCCGCGAGATCTGGTCCTACGGCTCCGGCTACGGCGGCAACGCCCTACTCGGCAAGAAGTGCTTTGCGCTGCGGATCGCCTCGGCGATGGCCCGCGACGAGGGCTGGCTGGCCGAGCACATGCTGATCCTCAAGCTGACCTCCCCCGAGGGCGAGTCGAAGTTCGTCACCGGCGCTTTCCCGTCGGCCTGCGGCAAGACCAACCTGGCGATGCTGATCCCGACCCTGCCCGGCTGGAAGGTCGAGACGGTCGGCGACGACATCGCCTGGATGAAGTTCGGCGAGGACGGCCGCCTCTACGCGGTCAACCCCGAGGCGGGCTTCTTCGGTGTCGCCCCGGGCACCGGCGAAGCGACCAACCCGAACGCGATGCGGACGATCGAGAGCAACTCGATCTTCACCAACTGCGCCAAGACCGACGACGGCGACGTCTGGTGGGAGGGGATGACCAGCGAGCCGCCCGAGCACCTGATCGACTGGCACGGCAACGAGTGGACGCCGGACTCCGAGACGCCCTCGGCGCACCCGAACGCGCGTTTCACGACGCCGGCCTCGCAGTGCCCGACGATCGCCCCGGAGTGGGAGGACCCGGCCGGGGTGCCAATCGACGCCTTCCTGTTCGGCGGCCGTCGTGCCGGTGTCGTGCCGCTCGTCCACGAGGCGTTCGACTGGGAGCATGGCGTCTTCCTCGGGGCGACGATGTCCTCCGAGAAGACCGCAGCTGCGGCCGGCAACGTCGGCGAACTGCGCTTCGACCCGATGGCGATGCTGCCGTTCTGCGGCTACAACATGGGCGACTACTTCGCCCACTGGATCAAGACCGGCGAACGCGAGGGCGCTCAGCTACCGCGTGTCTTCTACGTCAACTGGTTCCGCAAAGACGCCGACGGCAAGTTCCTCTGGCCCGGTTTCGGCGAGAACAGCCGCGTCCTCGAGTGGGTCTTCCGCCGCTGCGAGGGCAGCGCCGGCGCCGTCGAGACCGCGATCGGCCTGCTCCCCGAGCAAGGCGCGATCAACACCGAGGGCCTGAACATCTCCGAGCAGGCGATGGAGGAGCTGCTGAGCGTCGACGAGAGCCTCGTCAAGGAGCAGCTGCCGCAGATCAAGGCCCACCTGGAGACGTTCGGCGACAAGCTGCCGGTGCAGCTGACGCAGC
>JBIOVP010000134.1:0-2116 GCA_044867815.1 Solirubrobacterales bacterium
CTCGTCGAGCGGGATCGCGGAGCCGTCCTTGCGGCTGCGCGCCTTCGACTGCGGGACCTTCACCGAAGCCACGGGGCGGCCTCCTTCGCGTAGTAGGTGACGATCGCGTCGGCGCCGGCGCGGCGGACAGAGGTCAGCGACTCGACCACGGCGGCGCGCTCGTCGATCCAGCCGTTGGCGGCGGCCGCCTTCAGCATCGAGTACTCGCCGGAGACGTGGTAGGCGGCGACGGGGGCGCCGGTCGCATCTTTGACCCGGCGCACGACGTCGAGGTAGGGGAGTGCCGGCTTCACCATCAGCATGTCGGCGCCCTCCTCGAGGTCCAGTTCGGCCTCGCGCACCGCTTCGGCGGCGTTGGCCGGATCCATCTGGTAGCCGCGGCGGTCACCGAATTCCGGCGTCGACTCGGCGGCGTCGCGGAAGGGCCCGTAGAAGGCGGAGGCGTACTTGGCCGAGTAGGCGATGATCGGGACACCCGGGTGTCCCTCCTCGTCGAGCTGGTGGCGGATCGTGCCGACCCGGCCGTCCATCATGTCGCTGGGGGCGACCGCGTCGGCGCCGGCCTCGGCGTGGGAGATCGCGGTTTTCGCCAGCAGCTCGACGGTGACGTCGTTGTCGACCTCGCGGCCGCCCTCGCGGATGACGCCGCAGTGGCCGTGCGAGGTGTACTCGCAGAGGCAGACGTCGGTCATCACCACCAGGTCGGGATGCGCCTCCTTCAGCGCCCGCACCGCCATCTGCACGATCCCCTCGTCGTCGTAGGCGCCGGTGCCGAACTCGTCCTTTACGGCGGGGACGCCGAACAGCATCAGGGCGCCGATCCCCGCCTCGGCGATCTCGCCGGCCTCCTCGACCAGGTTGTTGATCGAGAAGCGCTCGATGCCCGGCATCGACGGAATCTCCTCGCGGACGCCCTCGCCGGCCACCACGAAGGCGGGCTGGATCAGGTGCGCGGGGGAAAGCTCGGTTTCGCGGACCAGGCCGCGCAGGGTGTCGGTTCGCCGGAGACGGCGAAGACGGGTGCTTGGGAACGGCATGGCGACCGAGTTTAGGGGAGGGACGATGGTGCTTCGTGGCGCTTAGGGGAGGGGACCGGGGGTGCCTTCTACCGGACCCGCTCGCTTCGCTCGCTCCAAGTGTCCGTACGAAGGCACCCCCTGTCCCTCTCATTCCCGGCGCAGTAGCTTGTCCGACGGTGCTGGCTAAGAACGTGAGCAAGCGGTTCGGGAGCAGGGAGGCGCTGCGGGGCGTTTCTTTGGAAGCAGGTCCCGGTGAACTTCTCGCGGTGATCGGGCCCAATGGGGCGGGGAAGACGACGTTGCTTTCGATTTTGGCGGGGATTGCGAGGCCTGATGGTGGGGAGGTCGAGAGCGCCGATGGGGCCGTGGGCTGGGTGCCTCAGCAGGCCGCTCTGTACCGGCGGCTGACGGTGGAGGAGAACTTGTTGCTGTTTGCCCGGCTGGAGGGGCATGAGGATCCGGGCGCTTCGGTGGAGGAGATGTTGGAGTTGACGGGGTTGGGCGAGCGGCGGGGGGAGGTTGTGGCGCGGTTGTCAGGGGGGAACCAGCAGCGGATCAACATCGCGATCGGGCTGCTGTCACGGCCGGCGGTGTTGTTGCTCGACGAGCCGAGCGTTGGGTTGGATCCACGGCAGCGGGCGCGGTTGTGGGAGTTCGTCTCCGGGCTCGCCGGCGGCGGGACGACGGTGATCTTCTCCACGCACGACATCCAGGAGGCCGAGCGCTACGGCGGGCGGGTGCTGGTGCTCGCGGACGGGGAGTCGCTGTTCGACGGCTCCGCCGGGGAGCTGCGCGAGGCGGTGCGGCGCGAGGCGCCGGAGGACGCCGACCGCGACTTCGAGACCGCCTTCGTCGCCTACCTCCAGCACCGGGGCCACTGATGCGCGGCGTCCGCTGGCTGCTGCTGAAGGACCTGCAGATCCTCCGCCGCTCTCCCCTGCAGGCGGTGCTGCTGGTCGCCTACCCGATCCTGATCGCCGTTCTCGTCGGCTTCGCGATCTCGCGCGGGCCGGAGAAGCCGCGGGTCGCCTTCCTCAACGAAGTGCCGCAGAGCTCCCGCATCTTCGTCGGCGGCCAGAAGCTGCCGCGGGCCAACG
>JBIOVP010000135.1:0-8069 GCA_044867815.1 Solirubrobacterales bacterium
GCCGTGTCATTTCTGTGGCACTTTCCCGCGGGTTTCCCCGGGTGGGCGTTACCCACCGCCCTGCCCTGTGGTGTCCGGACTTTCCTCGAGGGGTTTTCTCTCCCCCCGCGGTCCGCTCGGCCCGCCCCCCAAGGGTAGCTGGGAAGTGCGATTTCGCAACGAATCGCCATCCCTTGACGCCGACGGGCCGATAACCCTCCATATAGGGGTACTTTCGGCCCGTCAGCGGAAATCGGGACCATAGACTCGCACCATGCGAACGGCTGTCGTCACCGGCGCCGGCAGCGGCCTTGGCCGCGCGATCGCCGCCGAGCTGATCGAGCGCGGGTACCGCGTGCACGTCACCGATGTCGACGCCGGCGCCGCTGACCGAGCCGCTGCCGAGCTGGGTGACGAAGCCCGCGGCTCTGCCCTCGACGTCCGCGACGAGGCTGCATGCCGCGGCCTTGCCGACTCGATCGGACGCACCGGCTCGCTCGACCTCTGGGTCAACAACGCCGGCGTCTTCTTCAGCGGCGTCCCCTGGGAGCAGAGCGCCGAGCGGCGGCAGACGATGCTGGACGTCAACGTCACCGGCGTGATGAACGGGACCATCGCGGCCCTGGGACCGATGCGCGCCGCCGCGCAGGGACACGTCGTCAACGTCGTCTCCCTCGCCGGGATCGTCGCCGCCCCGGGCGAGGTCTCCTACTCGGCCAGCAAGCACGCGGCGATGGCCTTCACCATCGGCACCCTCTTCGACCTCCGCCGCAGCGGCGTCAAGGGCATCCACCTCTCCGCTGTCTGTCCGGACGGAATCTGGACTCCGATGCTGGAGGACAAGCTCGACGACCCCGACGCGGCGCCGTCCTTCTCCGGCCGTCTGCTGACCGCGGAGGAGGTGGCGGAGGAGGTCGGCAAGCTGACCGAGCGCCCCCGCCCGATCCTCATCGTCCCCCGCTGGCGCGGGCCCTTCCTGCGCATCGTCGACCTCTTCCCGCGGCTGGCGCTGCGGATGCTGCCACAGGTGATGTGGGATGCCCGCCGACGACAACGGCGGTACAAACGTTTGATCGAAGCGGGACGGTGGCCCTGACGAGGTCCAGACGTTGCTAGGCAAGGACGCAGGGTCCGAATAGCAGCGCTATTTGGACGACCGAGGACGCCGCACAGCGACGTCTGGGGCCGTCAGATCAGACCTTGCGGAACACCCCCACGACCTTGCCCAGCACCCGGGCGTCGGTGGTGATGATCGGCTCCATTTCCTCGTTTTCGGGCTGGAGCCGGATGTGGTTCTTTTCGCGGAAGATCCGCTTCACCGTCGCCTCCTCGCCGATCAGGGCGACGACGATCTCGCCGTTGCCGGCGTCGTCGCTGGGCCGCACGATCACGTAGTCGCCTTCAATGATGCCGGCGTCCTTCATGCTTTCGCCGCGGATCTGGAGGATGTAGTCGCCGTCCTCGCCGCCGATCACGTCGGGGACCTCGAGGTACTCCTCGATGTTCTCTTCGGCCAGGATCGGCTCACCGGCGGCGACCTGACCGACCAGCGGCAGACCGCCGCCCGGGCTGATCGTCCGCTTCGCCTTTTCGTAGAGCAGCTCGATTGCCCGTGGCTTTGATGGGTCCCGCTTGACCAGCCCCAGCTTCTCCAGATTGGCCAGGTGCGCGTGGACCGTGGACGAGGAATGCAGCCCGACCGCTTTGCCGATCTCCCGCACCGTCGGCGGGTAGCCGGTTTTCGCCGCGTACTTGCGGATGAAGTCGAAGATCTCCTTCTGTCTCTTGGTCAGGTCCATTTCCATCGTCGTTCCGGTTTCCTCCGCTCCCACGTTTGCCGGGTCAAAGAGCCGCAAATTGCCTTCGAACACTTGTTCGCAAGGCTACCGACTCCCCCGGACACCCGCAACCTGCGGCCTCCTCATGCACGCAAACATCTAGAATCGAGCGCCCTCAAGCGGCTGTGGCGGAACTGGTAGACGCGCAAGGTTGAGGGCCTTGTGGGTGGAAACACCCGTGGAGGTTCGACTCCTCTCAGCCGCATCTATCCACCTAGAACGGCTAGTCCCGCCTCCACTCCCGCTCGGCTGAGGTCACGGTCCCAGCTGACGAGGGCCACATCGCGTTCGCTTAGCTTCAGAGCCGTCGCCAGATGGACGGCGTCGTAGCCTCGAAGCGAGAATTCCGAAGCGAGCGCTCCGGCGTCGAGGGCTAGCTGCACGTCGACTCCAATCGTGGCGATCTCTTCGTAAACCCGGTCGAAGCTCTCCAAAGCTTCGCGATGGATGCGCTCGGTCAGGCGCTTGCTTCGCGCCGCCGCCGCCAACGCGGCTCTCCCCTCGGGGTAAACGAGGGCAGACGCGGCAGCCTGGTAGTCGCTGCTCCATAACTCGACCGCCAGTGCGGAGCCCTCCTCAGGAAGGACGAGTTTGACCAGCGCAGAGGTGTCGAAGTACAGGATCAGCGGCGCTGTTCCTTGACAAGATCGGAGACGGAGTCACGGGCGCCGGCCAAGGGCTCGCGTGGCTGCCGTGGCCTCCTGGGCCATCGCACCAAGCCGCGCCGGTCCAAATCCTCAAGTGGTTGTGGACCCTCGACACGGCTAAGGCGGGCGACCGGCTTGCCGCGACGGGTGACCAGCACCTCCGCCCCCCGCTCGACCTTCTCCAAGTACTCGCTGAGCCGATCGTGGAGCTCGCGCACTCCAACCTCAGCCTTCCCACCATGTAGCGACATAGAGTTGAAGGTAGCAGCTACATTCGATCCCGCACTCAGGCCCAGGTCAAGAGTCACAACGTCTTAAGGCCTGGCGCGAGCAAGGTCTCCCCCTCCAACACCCGTGACCTGATCCCGCTGGACGCTTATTCGGCCTCCCCTTTCGACAGCAGCTCTGCCTCCATCTCATCCGCCAACACCGGATGACGGTACCGCCCCTCCTCGCGCAGCGCTTCGATCACGCTTCGCCGCGTCTCCTCGTCTTTGTTCTGACTCAGCTTCCGCTTCAGCTCGAAGCGCTCGATCGGGATGCGGAGGCCGACGGTGCCCTTGGCGATCGGGGCGGCGTACCCGGGCTCCAGGTGGGTGGGGTCGTCCAGGTGGCGCTCGAAGTGGTCGACCAGGCGGGTGAGGACGGCGAGGTTCTCCTCCTCGCCGAGGATCTGGGGTCTGCCGTGGAGGTGGGCGACGGTGAAGTTCCAGGTCGGGACCTTGCGCTCCTGCGGCGAGTACCAGCTCGGCGAGATGTAGCCGTGATGGCCCTGGACGATGACGAGGACCTCGCCCTTGTCGATCTCAAGGACCTCGTCGTCGGGACGACCGAGATGGGTGAGCAGGGTGAGGTCGCCGGCGTCCTCGTCGAGCAGCAGCGGGTAATGGGAGGCGGCGAGGCCGGCGGCGGTCGTCGTCACCAGGGTCCCCCAAGGGTGCTCGCGCACGAGCTGCCGCACCAGGTCGGGATCGTCGGAGGCGAACCGCGGGTTCGGGCGCACCGGGGCATCTTCCCAGCCTCGGCGGGAGGCCGCGCGGGGCGCGCGCGGCCTCCCGATCTGCGCACCTCAGTGCGGGTAGACCCGGTTGACGATCGCCGGGTCGCCGAGCTGGTGGAATGCGACCAGCTTGCCCTCTCCGTTGAAGGTGAGAACGTCGGCTGCCTCGTCGGCCTCGCCGTCGAGGGTGACCTTGGTCAGGACCACGACCTTGTCGCCTTCGGCGATGAAGTCGTGGGGTTCGGACCTGAGCCCTTTCTCGGCCAGTTTGGCCCAGAGGGACCCGATCTCTTTCTTGCCTCTGTAGGTACCGCTGAGGGCGCTGTCGCCCCGCGCGGTCCAGACGATGCCGTCGTCCATGTTCTCCATCGCCCCGGCGGCGTCGCCGGCGGCGAAGGCCCGGTAGGCGGCTTCGGTCGCTTCTTTGTTGGCCTGTGCGCTCATGTGAACCTCCTTTGCGCTTGCACCGACGCTAACTCCGCGTCCTCTTCCAAGGCAAAGGCCGCCGCGGCCCAAACAACCCGGTTCGTTTGTGCAGATGGGGGAGCCCTGCTACGCGGGGCTGGACCCGAGGGCCCTGTCAATGAACGGGCCCAGCAACTCGGATACGGCGCTCGCCGCTTCCTCCGCCGACTCGCCCGGCGTCGTCACGTAGCTGATCGAGAGTCGGACCAGTGCCTCGGCCAGCAGCTTCACGTCGGTTTCCGGCGCCTCCGGCCAACCATCTTCGATCACCGTGGTCAGCCGCGCGGCCGCCCACTGGACCACCGGCAGGCCCTGCGTGGTGACGAAGGGGAGCATGCCGCCGGTGCCGTCGTCGCTGAGCAGGATGCTGATCAGCGGGTCGCCGCCGGCGGTGGTGAGGAAGTGCTCGAGGGCCGCCAGGACCGCGGCGCGGGGGTCGTCGGTGTGCTCGAGGACCGCCTTTTCGACGTCGTCCATGAACCGTTCCGCCTCGTGGATGACAAAGGCGAAGCCGAACTCGTTGCGGTTGCCGAACTCGTTGTAGAGGGTCTGGCGGCTGACGCCGGCGCCTCTGGCGATGTCCGCCATCGTGATCTCCGACCAGGGCTGCTGCCCCAGCTGATCGCGGGCGGCGTCGAAGACGGTCTGGCGCAGCAGCTCCCGCGCCGCCTCCTGATAGGGGGTCCTCCCGTTCGACATCCCCCTAATCGTGCCAGCGGCGCCAGTCAGGCGTCGGCCGAGACCGGTTCGAAATCAATCTTGTCGCGGACGCCGCAGTCGGGGCAGGCCCAGTCGTCCGGGACCTCGTTGAACGGCGTCCCCGCCGGGAAGCCCTCGCGCGGGTGCCCGGCCTCCTCGTCGTAGACGTAGCCGCAGCTGGGACAGCGCCAGGCGTTCATACCGCCGGCCGCCCGTAGCGCTCCAGCACCCGACCGAGCCGGCGCGGCTGGATGTTGCATCTGGTCACCTCTCCCTCGTAGTGGTCGAGCAGGCGCGGGTCCATCACCCGGCGCCAGAGTGGCGGGAAGCAGGCGAGGACGATCATCCCGGCGTACCCCGTCGGCAGCTGCGGCGCCTCGTCGACGTGGCGCAGCGCCTGGTAGCGGCGGGTCGGGTTGGCGTGGTGGTCGGAGTGCCGCTGCAGGTGGTAGAGGAGGACGTTGGAGGCGACGTTGTTGCTGTTCCAGCTGTGCTCGGGACGGCAGCGCTCGTAGCGCCCGTCCTCGCGCTTCTGGCGCAGCAGGCCGTAGTGCTCGAGGTAGTTGACGACCTCCAGCAGCGAGAAGCCGATCACCGCCTGGACCAGGAGGTACGGCAGGACCACCGCGCCGAAGGCGATTCCCAGGCCGGCGAAGAGGACGATCGTCATCGCCCAGGCGCCGAGGATGTCGTTGTGGCGTCCCCAGTGCGACTGGCCCAGCCGATCGAGGCGGGCGGCCTCGATCTCCCAGGCCGAGCGGACGCTGCCGATGACGGTGCGCGGCAGGAAGGCCCAGAAGCTCTCCCCCAGCCGTGAGCTGGCGGGATCCTCGGGGGTGGCAACTTTGACGTGGTGACCGCGGTTGTGCTCGATGAAGAAGTGGCCGTAGCCGGTCTGGGCGAGGGCGACGCGGCTCAACCACTTCTCGGAGTTGGCGCGCTTGTGGCCGAGCTCGTGGGCGGTGTTGATCGCGATCCCGCCGACCACCCCCATCGTCATCGCCAGCCCGATCGATTCGACCAGGTTGAGATCCCCACCCGCCCACATCGAGCAGGCGAAGATGAGCCCGGCGTACTGGATCGGGATGAAGAGGTAGATGCACCAGCGGTAGTAGCGGTCCTGCTCGAGGAACTTGAGGACGCTGTCGGGCGGGTTGACCGAGTCCCTGCCGATCGACATGTCGAGCAGCGGGAAGACGACGAAGACGAGGACGGGGCCGATGAACCACATCCCGCCGAAGTCGGTCAGCGACCAGTAGAACCAGGCGAAGAAGGGCGAGAGCGGGACGACGATCCCGAGCAGCCAGGCATAGCGCTTGCCGTCCGTCCACTCCGCCGGGTTGACCTCGACGTCGTCGTGGTGGTGATGGTGATGAACGTGCTCCGCGTGCGCCTCCACAGCCTCTCCTTGTCAGTAGCCCCCGAGTCGTCGCTTATTTTTACACAGATCCCGGATGTGTCAAGGGCGGCTACAGCGCAGCACGAATTGTCCGCAGGGCGGACGCAAAAAGCGGGAGGAAGAAACCGGCTAGATCTTCAGCAGCAGGAAGGTGTTCAGCACGAACAGCACGCTGAAGAAGACCGTCGCCCGATCGAGGTTCTGCTCGACCATCGAGCCACCGCCGATGCCGCTGCCGCCGGCGCCGCCGATGCCGAAGGCGCCGGAGAGACCAGCGTCTTTCCCCGAGTGAAGGAGCACGAGGAAGATCACGACGATGGCGATGATCACCTGGATGACGGCGAGGAACGTGTACACGGTCCGGCAATTCTAGCTCTGCTCGAGCTTTTCCGGCTCGCGGGGGTGGGAACCGTTGCCGTTCTCGTGTCCGCTGCCGTTCTCGCGGTCGAGGATCTCGATCGCCTCGCGCCGCAGCTCCGCGTCGACCAGGGCGAAGTCCTCATCGGAGAGCTTGCCGGTGGCGTGATCGAGCTCGGCGTCGCGGATCTCCCGGTACTTCGCTTCCTTGCGGGCGTCGGCTTCGGTGCGGACGAGGGCGTCGCGGCGGCTACGCGATGGCCAGAGCGCGATCAGCGCCCCGGCGAGGGCGATGAGGCCGCCGATCCACATCCAGGTCACCAGCGGGTTGACGATCACCTTGAAGGTCGAAGGCGCGGTCGTGGTCAGGAAGGATTTCGCCACCCGCTCCGCCGCCAGCCCCTGCAGCTGGCTGATCTGCTGGAACGCCTGCGCCCGCAGTGACGGGTTGGCGGCCGCGGCCCGCATCAGCGCCCCCAGCGCTTTGCACTGCTGCGGCGTCCCCGGCGCCCCCCGCACGCATTCCCGGAAGCCCTGGTCGGCCAGCCGCACCCCGCGCTGGACCTCGACGACGTTCGGCTGCTCGGCGATCCAGAGGTCATGGCCGAGCCCGGCCCGCAGGCCGACCTCGCTGGTCGCCTCGCCGGCGAAGTAGGTGCTGATCAGCCCCGTCTCCTGCCCGGTCGGGCGAAAGAAGCGGCGGCTCGGCCGCAGGAGGCCGACCACGTCTCCCCCTTCCTCGATCCGCAGCACCGATCCGAAGGTGAACTTCTCCGCGTCGACGGCGACGGTCGGCTTCACGTAGGTGATCGTGCGGCCGTCGACGGTCGTGCTCTCCCCCGGCCGCAGCTCGACGTCGCGGTTGGTCTGGAAGCTGGAGGAGGCGGCGACGCCGATCAGGAGGACGATGACGCCGACGTGGACGATGTAGCCGCCGTAGCGGCGGCGGTTGCGGGAGACGAGCCCGACCAGGGCCTGCGCGCCGGGCTCGCCGCTGAGCCCCTTGCGCGCCCGGGCCCCGCTCCAGAACTCCTGCGCCAGCCCAGTCAGAGCGAAGGCGGCGAAGGCGAAGAGCGCCAATGCCCAGAGCTGGTCGGCGGCGTCGATGAAGACCGCCAGCGCCAGCGTCACCACGGCGGCGACCACGAGCGGGGCGCGGAAAACCCGCTTCGCCGACTCCCAGCTGACCCGGCGCCAGGCCAGCAGCGGCCCGATCCCGGTGAAGAGGACGAGCAGGATCGCCAGCGGCGTGGTGTAGCGGTCGAACCAGGGGGCGGCCAGCGAGGCCTTGCTGCCGGTGAAGAGTTCGGAGATCAGCGGGAAGAAGGTGCCCCAGAAGATCACCGCGGTCATCCCGACCAGGAGCAGGTTGTTGACGAGGAAGATCGACTCGCGCGAGGCCAGTGAGTCGATCCGCTTGTCGGAGCGGAGGTCGTCGAGGCGGCTGACGATCAGCGCCGTGGAGCCGACGAGGACGACGGCGATCAGACCGAGGATGTAGGGGCCGACGGTGTTGTCGCCGAAGGCGTGAATCGACTGCAGGACGCCGGAGCGGACGAGGAAGGTGCCGAGCAGCGCCATCGAGAAGGTGCCGACGATGAGGCTGGCGTTCCAGACCTTCAGCATCCCCCGCTTCTCCTGGACCATGATCGAGTGCAGGAAGGCGGTGCCGAGCAGCCACGGCA
>JBIOVP010000136.1:0-2919 GCA_044867815.1 Solirubrobacterales bacterium
TGATCCGGCGCCTGCGCAGGTATCAGGATGTCAGAGGTCGTACCGGGCCAGGTCGGCCTCGAGGCGCTCTGCATCGGCGGGCTCGAGCGGCTGTTCGCCGTCGGGGGGCGAAGACCCTCCGTCATCACGCCCGGCGCGGCGCCAGCGCCTGAGCCCGATCGCGATCGCCACGGCGGCCAGCAGGATCCCCGCGGCGGGGACCAGCCAGGCGGTCAGGTCGAATCCCGACTTCGGCGGCTCCGCCAGCACCTCGGTGCCGTATTGGGCCACCAATGCATCCTTGATCTCCTCCTTGGTCTTCCCGGCGGCGATCTGGCGGCGGATGAAGGCCCGCTCGCGGTCGGCCTGTGGAGCGCTGGACAGGTTGAGCGCGGTGCCACAGATCGGGCACATGACCTCGTCCTCGACGTCCGGCAGCGTCGTCTTGGGCTGGGGTGGAGTCGCCGCCAGCAGGGCCGCGGCCGCCACAACCAGCACGGCCGTCCGAATCACACAACTCATTGCTTTGCCTCGCCGGTCAGGTAGGGAACGATGTTGGAGTCGAGGTAGTCCCTCGTCACCGGGCCGAGGCGGTGGAGCACCAGCTTCCCGTCGGGCCCCACCAGGAACGACTCGGGAACGCCCGTCGTCCCCAGGTCGTCCTGGGCGAAGTCGCCGCTCCCATCGCGAAGCTGGGGATAGGTGATCCCGTACTCGCGAATGAAGCCCACCGCGTCCCCCGAGAGGTCGTTGGTGTCGATCCCCAGGACCGTGAACCGGCGGTCGCTGTGTGCGCGGTGAAATCGTTCCAGGGCCGGCGACTCCTCACGGCACGGCGTGCACCAGGAGGCCCAGACGTTGACCAGCACCCACCGGCCGCGGTAGTCGGCGACCGAGCCGCTCCCGGCGCCCTGGAGCGTCGGAAGCGAGGTCGCGGGCACCGCCTCGCCGGGCCCGAGCGCGTCGGTGCCCTTGTTCAGCAGGCCGTAGCCGAGCAGGCCGATCACCGCGAGGACGGCGATGAAGACCGCGAAGGCGCGAGCGCTCACTCCGAAAAAGGGTAGTGGCGTGCCAGGGAGTCCCGCTTAGAATTACGGCTGCCTGCGGACGTAGCTCACCTGGTAGAGCGCGAGCTTCCCAAGCTCGAGGTAGCGGGTTCAAGTCCCGTCGTCCGCTTTCGGGGAGACCTCCGTCGGACCGCGACAGGGGCGAATAGTTTGGTTAGGCGGGTCGCACGGCAGTTGCGGTCCATGTTCATCCGCCCTGAGGCCGTCCCATCGCGCAGACCGCGGGGACCGGGCGCAGGTCCTCGACCAGCACCCTGTCGACGGAGAATCCGCCCTCGCGTAGCCGGTCGGCCAGCTCGTTCCCGAGGTCGCGGGCTCGCTCCGGCGCGGAGTGGCGCGCGTCCCAGAAGAGGTAGACGGCCCCATCCCGGTCGAGGTGCTCGCGGACGGCACCGAGCGCCGCCTCCGGCTGCTGCCAGAAGGGAGCGACGTTGAAGGCGAAGACCTTGTCGAAGCGCCGATCGCCGAGGTCCTCGGCCTCCAGCGCGATGGCCTCGAGCACAGCCCTGCCCGCGTCGACGTGCTCGCGGTTCCTCCGCGTGGCCATCTCGATCATCTTGGGCGAGCGATCGATCGCGGTGATCGTTCCCGTCGTCAGCCTCTCGCAGGCCAGGGGGACCGCGACGCCGTGGCCGCAGCCGACCTCGAGCAGGCGGTCGGCCGGGCGGACCTCCAGAGTGTCGACCGCCCAGAGGAACCGCTCTGATGCCTTGGCCGCCATGCCCCAGCAATAGCATCAAGCGCCCGTGAAGCGCCTGTCGGCCTGATCCCGACTGCCGTGGCTACTCTCATGGCTTGGCCACCGTGAACAGCAGCCACGCCTCGCTTGACGGTCTCGCCCCCTCGGCGAGCAACGAGGCCCTTCAGATCCAGGATCTGGTCAAGCGCTACCCCACGGGGGTCGAGGCGCTGCGCGGTGTCTCGCTTGACATCCAACCCGGCGAGTTCTTCGGGCTTCTGGGACCGAACGGCGCCGGCAAGTCGACGCTGATCCACTGCGCGACCGGGCTCGCGCAGCCGACGTCGGGGACGATCCGGGTGTTCGGCCACGATGCGATCGGCGACTACGCCGAGGCCCGTCAGGCCGTCGGGCTGGCCCCACAGGAGCTCAACCTCGACTGGTTTCTGACCGCGGAGGAGACTCTCGACTACCACGCCGGCTACTTCGGGATGCCCAAGCGCGACCGCCGCGAGCGCACCGCGGAGCTGCTCGAGACGTTCTCGCTGACTGAGAAGCGAAAGGAGCGCACCCGAACCCTCTCCGGCGGCATGAAGCGCCGGCTGATCCTGGCCCGCGCGCTGATGCACCGGCCGCGCCTCCTGATTCTCGACGAGCCAACCGCCGGCGTTGATATCGAGCTGCGGCTCGAGCTCTGGCACTACTGCCAGCGCATCAACGCGGAGGGGACGACGATCCTCCTGACCACTCACTACCTGGAAGAGGCCGAGCAGCTGTGCGACAAGATCGCCTTCATCAACCAGGGCCAGATCGTCGCCCAGGGGGCGAGCGAGGAGCTCGCCGCCACCTACGGCGTCGCCAACCTCGAGGATGCCTACCTGGCACTGGTGGGGCGCAAGGAGCTCTCGCGCTCGCACGTCGAGGTCGAGGAGCTGGCCTCGTGACCGCCACCCAGATCCGCTTCCTCACTCTCTGGCGGCGCGAGCTCAACCGCTTCATGAAGATCAAGAAACAGACGATCGGCGCGCCGCTGCTGGAGACGTTCCTCTACATCTCCGTGTTCGGAGCCGCGCTCGGCTCGCGGATCGACGAGCTGCACGGAATCGACTACGTCGTCTTCGTGATCCCCGGCCTGATCATGATGGCCTGGGCGATCAACGCCTTCTCCAACAACTCCTCCTCGATCCTGCAGCA
>JBIOVP010000137.1:0-7756 GCA_044867815.1 Solirubrobacterales bacterium
GAGCCCGAGGTCGGCTCCGACGTCCAGGGCATCAAGGCCACCGCCAAGAAGGGCGAGGACGGCAACTGGGAGCTGAACGGGCAGAAGATGTGGGTCACCAACGGCCTCGGCTCCAGCGTCGTCTTCGTGCTGATGAAGACCGACACCCAGGCCGACCCGCCCTACAAGGGAATGACCTGCTTCATCACCGAGAAGGAGGCCTGGCAGGAAACCAACGAGGGGGATTTCAAGGGCCTCGACGTCCCGCCCAAGATCAAGAAGATGGGCTACAAGGGCGTCGAGTCGACCGAGCTCGTCTACGACGGCTACAGGTGCCCACCCGAGCGGATCCTCGGTGGCGAGGCCGCCGGTGTCGGCCAGGGCTTCGTACAGATGATGGACGCGCTCGAGGTCGGCCGGGTCAACGTCGCCGCGCGCGGCGTCGGCATCGGCCAGCGCGCCCTCGAGCTGGCCCTCCGCTACAGCCAGGAACGGAAAACCTTCGGCAAGACGATCTCCAACCACCAGGCGATCCAGTTCAAGCTCGCCGACATGGCGACCCAGCTCGAGGCCGCCCGCCTCGTCACCCGCAAAGCGGCGAGGATGAAGGACGCCGGCGAGCGCTCCGACCTCGAGGCCGGGATGGCCAAGCTCCTCGCCTCGGAGTGCGGCAAGTACTGCGTCGAAGAAAGCTTCCGCATCCACGGCGGCTACGGCTACTCGAAGGAGTACGAGATCGAGCGCCTCTACCGCGACGCGCCGCTGCTGCTGATCGGCGAGGGGACCTCGGAGATCCAGCGCATGGTTATCGGCAAGAAGCTCCTGCAAAGGCACAAGATCTGATGAGGACCTGCCCTCATGGCCTCGACGGCTGACCTGATCAAGACGGCCGTTGAGCGGTTCCAAGCAGAAGTCCCTGCGCTGCAAAAGCTCAAATTGGTGTTTGGCCTCGAGTTGAAGGCCAGGCATGACATCCAGCTATACCGGGTCGAGCTGCCGGGGCCGAAGATCACCAAGGATCTCGCCCAGGACGAGCGCGTCCTGGTCGAAATCGACCGCCCCCAGTTCAACGAGCTGGCCGAGAAGGGGACGCTGAAGAGCTACCGCCGCGCGGTCGAGACCGGCCACATCAAGGCCAACGGCGACTCAAACGTCGTCAAGCTGATCGCCCAGGTCGTGGAAAAGCAGGAGGAACGGAACCGCCTCCGCAAAGTCCACTGACTCCGAGATTTGGGCCCCTGTAGGGCACCAAAGTTCGGAGTCGCTAAAGCCGGATGAGGTTGTCGGCCTCGATCTCGCGGGTGACGCCGCGGAAGTCGAGCACCAGGGGTGCCCGGGAGACGATCTGCTCGTAGTCCATGCCGGGGTGGGCGGTGACGATCGCGACCACGTCGGCGCTCTGCAGCCCCTCGTCGAGTTCGACGTTGGTGAGGCCGTGGCCGCGCAGCTCGGGGACGAAGGCGTCGTGGTAGGACACATCGGCGCCGAGGTCCTGGAGGCGGCCGATGATCTTCAGTGCCGGTGATTCGCGGGTGTCTCCGACGCCGCCCTTGTAGCTGACGCCGAGGATCAGCACGCGGGAGCCGTTGACGGGCTTGCGCACGCCGTTCAGCGCCCGCTCGATCCGTTCGACGCAGAAACCCGGCTGGGCCTGGTTTACTTTTCCCGCGAGCTCGATGAACTCCGGGTAGAAGTCGTGCTGGCGCGCCTTGAAGGCGAGGTAGAAGGGGTCGACCGGGAGGCAGTGGCCGCCCATCCCGGGCCCGGGGTCGAAGCGCATGAACCCGAAGGGCTTGCTCGAGGCCGCGTCGATCACCTCCCAGACGTCGATCTCAAGCCGGTCGCAGAGCTGCGCCAGCTCGTTGACCAGCGCGATGTTGACCGAGCGGAAGATGTTCTCCAGCAGCTTCGAGAGCTCGGCCGCCTCGGGGCTGGTGAGGACGACGACGGTGTCGCAGATCTGCGCGTAGAGTTGCCGCGCCCGCTCGGTCGACTCGGCCGTGATGCCGCCGACCAGCTTCGGGGTCGTCTTCACGGTGTAGTCGGTGCGGCCGGGGTCGATCCGCTCCGGCGAGAAGGCGAGGTGGAAGTCGCTGCCCGCGGTGAGGCCGGAGGTCTCGAGGATCGGCAGCAGCCGCTCGCGGGTGGTGCCGGGGTAGGTCGTCGACTCGAGCACCACCAGCTGCCCCGCGCGCAGCACCTCGGCCAGCGGCTTCGCCGACTCTTCGAGGTAGCTGAGGTCCGGTTCCCGCGCGTCGCTGAGCGGCGTCGGCACGCAGATGATCACCGCGTCGCACCCGGCCAGCTCGGCGTAGTCGGTGGTCGCCCGCAGGCGGTCCGCGATCGGCTCGAGGACGGAATCGGGGATGTCCTCGATGTAGCTGCGGCCGGCGTTCAGCTGGTCGACCTTTAGTTGGTCGACGTCGAGGCCGATGACCTCGCAGTCGGACTCGGCGAAGGCGGTGGCGAGCGGGAGCCCGACGTAACCGAGCCCAATGATTCCGATTTTCATCGCGGGGAGCCTATATGCCGGATAATCAGTGCTTGTCGATGCCAGGGGGAACGACGAACAGAACGATCCCGCGTGCCGCCACCCTTTCGGCGCTGGCGCTGGTTCTCCTTGCCGGGGCGTGCGTCTGGGCAGCCGCGGCGAGCGCGATGTACCTGCCGCCGGATTTCCAGGCCCGCGACCTTCCCCTGCCGGAAGCGAGCTCCCCGACCTGGACCGATGGGCTGCAGAAGCCGACCACGGTCGACTTCGCCCCCGACGGCAAGATGTTCGTCGCCGAGCGCAACGGCTTTGTCATCGAGTTCGACTCGATCGAAGACCCGACCCCGACCCTTGTGCTCGCGATCACCGACAAGGTGCTGGCGGCCGGCGACCGCGGGCTGCTGGGGATGAAGCTCGACCCCGAATATCCCGCCGAGCCCTTCATCTACCTCAGCTACACCTACGACGCCCCGATCGGCGGCGACTCCGACGACTCGACCCACACCCACAACGCCGACGGCAGCGACAGCTGCGACGAAACGAACTTCTCAATCGACTGCCTGGCCAGCGGCCGCCTCGCCCGGGTGGAAGTCAACCCCGTGACCAGCGTCGCGGTCGGCGGTCCCGTCGATCCCACTTCCGAACAGGTGCTGGTCAACAGCTGGTGCCAGCAGGTGACCAGCCACTCGATCGGCGACATCGAGTTCGACAGCTCCGGGGCGCTGCTGATGAGCGGCGGCGACGGCGCCAGCTGGGGGTCGATCGACTACGGCCAGCTCGGCAATCCCTGCGACGACCCGCCCTATGAAGGCGGCTCCCTCCGCTCCCAGGACCTGCGGACGCCGGCCACCCCCGGCGACCCGACCGACTACAGCGGCTCGGTGATCCGGGTCGACCGGGAGACCGGCGCCGCCCTCGAGGACAACCCGTTCAGCGTCAACCCGCTGTTCGGCAGCGGCGTCGAAGACGTCGCGGCGAAGCGCATCCTCGCCAACGGCCTGCGCAATCCCTACCGCTTCACCCTGCGACCCGGCAGCGGCGAAGTCTACGTCGGCGACGTCGGCCAGGACCTCTGGGAGGAGATCAACCGCTTCATGCTTCCGCCGGGACCGGGAGTCAACTTCGGCTGGCCCTGTTACGAGGGCGGGCCGGCCGGCAGCCTGCAGATGCCGCGCTGGAAAACGGCCGAAGGGGAAATCCACAAACCGCTCTGCGAATCGCTCTACTCGAACCCCGGCTCGGTGAAAGCGCCGTTTTTCGCCTACCCGCACAAAAACACCCCCGGCTACGACGGCGGCCTCTTCCCCGGCGACGCCTGCAAACCCCAGGCCGGGTCGGCGGTCGCCGGCCTCGCCTTCTACGAGGACGATGGGGTGCCCGCCGAAGACGCCTTCCCAGCCGCCTACGATGGCGCGCTCTTCTTCTCCGACGCCGCCCGCGGCTGCCTCTGGACGATGAAAGCCGGCGCCGGCGGGGCTCCCGATCCGTCGACGGTCGCGAACTTCGTCGTCTCCGAAGAAGGCGACCCGGTCTTCACCCCGGTCGACGTCGTCGCCGGCCCCGACGGGTCCCTTTACATCCCCAACTTCTACGGCAACAGCATCGTCCAGATCCGCGCCAACACGGCGCCCACCGCCAAACTTGCCATCGTCGAAGGGAGCACCTACGGGGCGACGCCGCTGAAAGTGAAATTCAGCGCCGCCGGCTCCAGCGATCCCGATCCGGAAGACACCCTCTCCTACGCCTGGGACCTCGACGGGGACGGCCAGTTCGACGACGGCACCGGCGTCGCGGCCGAACGCGAGTACACCGAAGCGGTGAACGTGACGGTGAGGGTGCGGGTCAGCGACGACCTCGAACACACCGACGTCGCCGAAGTGAAGCTCTACCCGGGGGATCTCGGCCCCCCCGAGGCGACGATCGAGTTGCCCGAAGAAGACGTGGAATGGACGATCGGCCAGCCGATCTCCTACGCGGGGAGCGCCACCGATCCCGATGGGGAGGCCCTCGGCTCCGGCCTCAGCGCCCACTGGGAATTCATCCTGGTCCACTGCCCGGTCGAGTGCCACGAACACGGAGGAACGAGCGCGGACTCCCCAAGCGGAAGCTTCACTCCTGGGCCGCACGAGTATCCGTCGCATCTGAAGCTCGTCTTGACCGTGACCGACTCACGGGGGATGAGCGACAAAGAGACGGTCGAGGTCTACCCACGCCTGATCGAAGTCGGGGTCGCCTCCGATCCGGCCGGCATACCGCTCTCGATCGACGGCATCGCGCTCGGCCAACCCTTCAGGACGACGACGATGGCGGGCGGCACCGTGACCGTCTCCGCTCCCAGCAGCGCCCAGGTCGGCGGCCAGGAGTTCGTCTTCTCGTCCTGGTCGGACGGCGGCGCCCGGGTCCACGAAGTGACCAGCGACGAGAGCATCGACCTCGTCGCTCACTTCCAGGCGAAGACCGCCGAGCCGCCGCCGAGCGGGGGCGGGGGGACGACTTCGCCGCCTCCGGCGGTGCCACGGAAGGCAAAGGTGCGCCTCGTGTCCCGACCGTCAGGCGTGAAGCTACGCTTGGGCGGGGTTCGTCGCAGGGCACCCTTCACCGCCCAGGTCCAACGCGGGCTCGAGACCTTCATCGCGGCCCCGAGGACGATCCGCGGTAACGGCAGGACGCTGCGCTTCCTGCGCTGGCTCAAGGACGGGCGCAGGCTCGGCGGCTCCCCGCGCCGCGAGCTGAAGGTTGGCGGCGCCGTCACCTACGTCGCCGTCTACGGGACGGCCGCGCAGATCTCCCGCGCCGGCCGATAGCATCGCGCGCCGCACACCAAAGGAGACGAAAGCAAGCATGAGCGAGACGTACGAGCTGACCACCGACCAGGCCGAGCGCGAGGCGACCGGCGCGCACAGCTACGGCCGCTACCTCGAGGAGTTCGAGGTCGGCGCCGTCTACAAACACTGGCCGGCGAAGACCGTGACCGAGGCCGACGACCATCTCTTCTGCCTGATCACGATGAACCACCACCCGCTGCACATCAACGACGTCTACGCCAGCGGCTCCCAGCAGGGCAAGAACGTCGTCGTCGGGCCCCTGGTCTACTCACTGGCGCTCGGCATGTCGGTCTCCGACATCTCCGGCAAGGCGATCGCCAACCTGGCGACCGAAGAGCTCAGCCACCCGAACCCGGTCTTCCACGGCGACACCCTCTTCTGCGAGACCGAGGTCCTCGACGTGAAGCCCTCGAAATCGAAGCCCGACCGCGGCATCGTCAAGGTCCACACCCGCGTTCTCAACCAGGACGGCGTCCTCGTCGCCGAGTTCAAGCGGCTCGTGCTCGTCCCGAAGAAGAATCCGGGTGAGTCGCCCGAACCAGCCGCCGACAACGTCGAGTAGAGCTACCTAGTGAGCCTCTCCGCTCGCGTGGGCGGGGGGGCGGGACTCCTCGGCTAGCGAGGTGATCTCCAGCTGGCCCTGGGCGGCGGCCTCGAGGACGTCGGTCGCCTCCTGGGCGGAGCGGGCGTAGAGCTCGACCAGGAGGTGGATGACGATCTGCTCGTCGTCGTGCTTGTGGAAGCGGACGTGGGTGAAGAACTCGCGTACGCCGGCGTCGCCGAAGGCGCCGTAGGTGAGGAACTCAATCGCCTCCGGGCCCGAGCAGCTCTCGACCCGGTCCTGGTCGACGGTGACCGTGCAGGAGGCGACCCAGGGGGTGCCGGCGACCATCCGCTCCCAGCGGTCCCCGATCGGTACCACGTGGTCGCCTTCGAAGCTGAGGTGGGGCTGGTCGTGCATGCAGTCGAGGCACTGGACGACCGATTCCTGCACCTCGTCGACCCCGTCGGCCAGCGCCCCCGACTCCGGGTCGACCCGCCGTATCGCGTCGTAGTGGATCTGGATCTCGAGGTTCTGGGACCAGCAGCGGTAGCACCGCAGCCAGGCCGACCGCTCCCCGTTCAGCTCGCTGCTCATCGCCTAATTGTTGCGAGCGGGGCGGTTGGGCGCCGGCCGCCCGTTGCCGGTCCGCAGGACCGGCGTTTCAAGCAGCGGCGCCGGTGCCCGCCCGCTGGCCGACCAGCTCGACGATTTCGCCCATGATCCGGTTGAAGTCGAAGTCCTTCGGCGTGTAGACGCCGGCCACTCCGGCCTCACGCAGGCGCGCGGCGTCGGCGACGGGGATGATCCCGCCGACCACGACCGGGACGTCGAGGTTTTCCTCCCGTAGCAGCCGCACCACCTCGGGGATCAGCTCGAGATGGGAGCCGGAGAGGATCGAGAGGCCGACGACGTCGACGTCCTCCTGGACGGCGGACTCGGCGATCTCCTCGGGGGTGAGGCGGATGCCCTGGTAGATCACCTCCATGCCGACGTCGCGGGCCCGCAGCGCCACCTGCTCGGCGCCGTTGGAGTGGCCGTCGAGTCCGGGCTTGCCGACCAGGATCTTGATCCGGTGGCCGATCTTCTCCGAGGTCTCGTCGACCGCTCGGCGGATCTCCTCCAGCTGCTCGCGCTCGGAGAGCGCCGAGGCGCCGTCGACTCCCGTCGGGGCGCGGTAGGCGCCGAAGACCTCGCGCATCGTCTGTGCCCACTCGCCGGTGGTCGCGCCCGCCGTGGCGGCGGCGATCGTCGCCGGCATGATGTTGACGCTCTCGTCCGCGGCGGCCTTGGCCAGGTCCTCGAGGGCGGCCCTGACCGCGTCCTCGTCGCGCTCGCCCTTCCACTCCCGCAGCGCCTCGACCCGTTCGCGCTCGACCTCCGGGTCCGGCGTGAGGATGCCGCCGTCGGCTCCCGCCGTCAGCGGCGAGTCCTCGGTCTCGGTGTAGCAGTTCTGGCCGATCACCTTCTGCTCGCCGGCCTCGATCCGCGCCACCCGCTCGCGGTGGCTCTCGACCAGGCGCGCCTTCATGTACGGGACCGCGTTGACGGCGCCGCCGTGCTCCTCGACCACGGCCATCTCCGCCCGCGCCCCCCCGGTCAGCTCCTCGACCAGTCCGTCCATCACATGAGAACCGGCGAAGATGTCGGGGTATTCGAGCAGGTCGGTCTCGTTCGCCAGCACCTGCTGGATCCGCAGGCTCCACTGCTGGTCCCAGGGGCGGGGGAGGCCCATCGCCTCGTTCCAGGCCGGCAGCTGGATCGCCCGCGCGCGGGCGTCGCGGGAGAGCGTTACCGCCAGCGCCTCGAGCACGATCCGCTGGATGTTGTTCTCCGGCTGCGCCTCGGTCAGGCCGAGGCTGTTGACCTGCACCCCGTAGCGGAAGCGCAGCATCTTCTCGTCGGTCACCCCGTAGCGCT
>JBIOVP010000138.1:0-6175 GCA_044867815.1 Solirubrobacterales bacterium
TGCAAAAGGAACCACGAAACGGGGCGCGGGCGGACAGACGGTTGGCCGACGCGCTCGCCGAGGCGCTGCCGGACGCTCATCGCGGATGCGTCGCCAGCCTCGACTCGCTCTACCTGCCCGAGCGGGATCTCCCCCCGCTCTTCGCCGAGGCGGCCGACATGCAAACGGCAGGTCTGTTGGCCGGCGCCGCCGAGCATGAGGTTGCTGCCGCGGCCCTCTTGATCGTCATTGAGAAGAGCTTCGGCCATCTGCGGGATGAGGACCTGGAAGCGGTGGTCAAGATGGCCGGAGGCGCCGCCGCGGGCATACTCTCAACCTAAGGTTGAGGCTTAGCCTTAGATTTTCTCGAGTCTTGTTTCGCTTTTTCCCGGCGCAGGGCACCGAGTTCGCGGCTGAGGTCGTCGATCGCCTCCTCGACGTCCTCCAAGCGCTGCGAGAACGACCGCAGCCGGCGCTCCAGCCGTTCGACGTCGGTTGCCGAGGGCAGATTGAGGGCGCTCATCGCCGCCTGCTGAGCCTCCAGAGCCTTCTCACGGGCGCCCAGAGCAGCGGTCACCGCGTCGTGCAGCGTCGGGTTGTCGACGAGGGCCTGCGCCAGCTCTCCGAGCGCCTGCTCGGCCCGCGCCCGCAGCCCGTCCTGCTCGTAGTCCTCGTAGCTCAAGTCACAGCAGCTTAACGAGCACATCCGGCAGGACTGAAACTCTTCCGTTACAGCGATGTTTCAGACGTTGATTAAGGCCTTGTTGGGAGGCGCTCCGCGCGTTGCGGACGCACGTACCACTGGGTAGCTTCCAACGACTTGCCCAGGGAGGGGTATCCAAGCGTGGGCAGGGTCAAACCGGGATGAGAACCAAGTTCGCACTAATTCTCGCTTTCGCCAGCTTCCTGCTGGTGACCGCCGTGGGTTCCGCCCTGGGCGGCGAACCGCTCTCGGAAGGCTCGGCGGTCGACCCGACGACGACCACGGCGGTCCCCTCGCTATCCGCACCCGCCTGCGCCAACGGCCTCGACGACGACGGCGACGGCCTCCTCGACGAAACGGACCCGGACTGCGAAACCCCGGCCGACACCGACGAGGCCCCGAGCGCACCGGCGCCGAGCGAAGGGGCGACCGAATCCGAGCCGGTCCCGGCACCTGAAGAAGGCAGCCCAGCGCCGACCCCCGGCAAGACGGGTGAGGTCAAGCAGGGGACCAGCATCGGCGGCGGTTCGGACAAAGGCGACGTCAAGGCGAACGAGGGCCTCGACAACCCCAGCGGCGGCAGCCGCAACGGCGCCGTCACCGCGCCGAGCGCCAACGGCGGCGGCGACCAGCCGGCCCCGAGGGGTCCCGACGGCGGCTCCCAGTACTCGCCCGGCGGCGCCCCCACCACCGCCAACCCGACGACGACGATCGCCCCCTTCGGCCCGACCCCGATCGGCGTCCCCAACTTCGTAATCGACAGCTTTGAAATCCCGCCCTTCCTGCTGCCGATCTACCAGGCCTGCGGCACCGAATACGGGATCCCCTGGGAGGTGCTCGCCTCGATCAACAAAATCGAGACCGCCTTCGGCACCAACCTCAACGTCTCCAGCGCCGGCGCCCTCGGCTGGATGCAGTTCCTGCCCTCGAGCTGGGAGGCCTTCGGCCTCGACGCCAACGGCGACGGCAGGAAAGACCCCTACAACCCTGTCGACGCGATCTGCGCCGCCGCCCACTACCTGAAGCTGGCCGGCGGCAACGACGACCTCTACCAGGCGATCTTCGCCTACAACCACGCCGACTGGTACGTGCAGGAGGTTCTCCTTTACGCCCGCGCCTACGGCCGCCTCCCCTCCGACCTGGTCGGCTCGCTGACCGGCCTCACCGAGGGTGCCCACTTCCCGATCGCCGCCGACGCCCGCTACGCCGACGACGTCGCCGCCCGCGCCGCCCTGAAGAAAGGCGAAAGCCCCGACTACGGCAACGCCGCCGAAGTCATCTCCTCCTCCCCCACCCCGCGCGGGATCAACATCTTCAGCGAGCAGGGCGCGCCGGTGGTCGCCGTCAACGACGGGATCATCCGCAAGCTCGGCCACTCCGAGCGACTCGGCAACTTCGTCGTCCTCGAAGACACCTACGGCAACCGCTACACCTACGCCGAGCTCGGCAACCTCGTCCGCGACCGTCGCCTCGTGGTGATGCCGACCGGCCAGGAGAAGCGGGTCCCGGTCGAAAGCCAGAACCTGAGGCCGCGGCTGCGGGCCTACCCCGAGCGCACCGGCAACGGCGAGGAGACCGCCGGCGACGCGGTCGAAGCGGCGATCGCCGCCAGCGGCAAGGGCTCGCTCAAGGTCGGCTCGAAGGTGATCGCCGGCACCGTCCTCGCCCGCGTCGCCGCCGGCGAGGAAGGGATCGACTCCCACATCAACTTCTCGATCCGCCCGGCCGGCAAAGGCGCACCGCGGATCGACCCGAAGCCGATTCTTGATGGCTGGAAGCTGCTCGAGGCGACCGCGATCTACCGCGCCAAGGGTAAGAGCCCGTTCGCGAAGCTGAGCGGCGCCGGCGTCCTCCTGCTCTCGAAGGAGGCGCTGGTCAAGCGGGTCCTCGCCGACGAAGACCTCGACATCTACGAATGCGGCCGCGAAGACATCGCCGGCGGCCGCATCGATCGCCGCATCCTGGCGATGCTCGAGTACCTGAGCACGCAGGGGTACAAACTGACGATCACCTCTCTGCAGTGCGGCCACGGCTTCCTCACCACCTCCGGCAACGTCTCCGAGCACAGCACCGGCACCGCCGTCGACATCGCCGTGATCAACAGCATCCCGGTCACCGGCCACCAGGGGCCCGGCACGCCGACCGACGAACTTATCCACGAAGTGCTGCGCCTGCAGGGGACGATGCACCCCCACCAGGTGATCTCCCTCGAGGACCTGCCAGGAGAAACCAGCTTCGCGATGGCCGACCACTACGACCACGTCCACGTCGGCTACCACCCCACTGCCGGCTCGATGGAAGCGCGCTTCGCCGCCCTCCTGAAACCGGACCAGTGGAGCCGCCTGATCAACCGCCTCGGCGAAATCGAAAACCCCGAGGTGCCGGTCCACCCCTCGAAGTACGCGGTGCCTGATCGCACCAACGGCGGCATCTCGGCCGGCGGCGACTGACCCTGTTCGGGTTCGTCCAACTCGACTTCGCCGGGCCGCTGCCCCTCGCCGACGGCCGCTACCTGGTGCGCGGCCTCGACCCGGAGGCGTCTGAGAGCGTCCTCGTCCTGCAGAAGGTCGGCGCTCCGGCAGCCAGTCGCCGGCGCCGGAAGCCCCGTAGGCCCGAGGACGAGGCGGCGCCGCTGACGCTGACGCGGGTGACCGCGATCCGCGCCTTCGCCCGCTTCGCGAGCGAAGAGGAAGCGGCACGCTGGCTGGAGGAAGCCTGCGAGGCCGAGGACACGGTCGATGTCCTGGTCGACGAAGCTCTGGAGCTGCTCAACCGTGCCCTGCACGCGCAGGCGCTGGCCAGCGCCGATCCCAGCTCCCGCACCGAGCTCTCCGCCGAGGGCGCGGAGAGGATCCTGGTCGGCTTCGGCAGCGGCGAGGAGACGGCCGTCGGCCGCTTCCGCGACGCCCGCCGGGTCGAGGTCGGCTCCAGCTCCTCGCGCCGTCGCCGCCGCGAGGAAGAGCTGCGGCCGCAGGAACGGGTGGCGGCGATCCTCGGCGGCCGCGAGCGCGCCGACGCCTGCGAGACCCTCCTCCTCCGCGCCCGGGCCGACCTCAACGCCGGGCGCGACCGCGAGGCGGCCCTGCAGCTGCGCGTCGGCCTGGAGGCGCTGCTGGTCGAGCTGAAGGAGGCGCTGGCGGATCCCGCCCACGAAGAGGACGTGGGTACCCTGAGCGAGCGGCGCGGCGAGGCCGGTGACGCCGCCAACGCCGCCCTCCAGAGTGAGCTGTCCGAGCAGCAGCGGCAGCAGGTGGACGAACTGCTGAAGATCAGCGAGCGCGTCCTCCGCCGCCGCCGCGTCCTCCGCGGCTAGATCAGCTCAGAGTCGAGCACTCATTCGCCTTCGTTTTTGTCCTTGGTGTAGAGGGGTTTCGGAGCGTTGACCGTGTATTTGCCTTCCGCAACTATGTGCGTCGGGCAGAACATGGGACCTTCCCGCTTGGCAAGCGAACCGCCGAAGATTTCCATTTTCGCCGGGTTTCCTCCTTTGAACAGGCCGACGTTGCTCCCGATGATTTCTGCTCCATAGACACAGTCCACACCCAACACGTTGACTGTGATTTCGGTCGTCTTCAGTGTCAGGATGGATTTTGTGTCGGTGAGGCCTCCGGCGTAGTCGAGGTCGAGCCATCCCAGCAGCGTCACGACGGTTTTGAAGCTGCACCCTTCGAACGTCAGTTTCGTGATTTCGGTTTTGATCGGCGTCCCGGGCCCGCCTGTGTTTTCGGTTCTGCTTTTGAATTGCGACCCGGTGCATTTGTCGACGACCATGCTGGATGTGTCGCGCAGGACCATCGTGGTTCCAGCTTCGAGACTCGCTTCGATGACGGTGTTGAATTCGTAGTCTTTGCCGGCCGGACAGGGGATTTTATTTTCCGAGCACAGCACGGTGGCCGAGGCAGACCCGACGCCCAGCAGCATCGCCAGGAACAGTGCGGCGCACCCGAGGGGCGCAAACAACTTCAGATGTCTCATCTGACTCTCCTTAGGAACGAGGGTAAACTCTGGGAGTTTAGTCAGAAGTATCCAAGTACTTAAGGTTTGCCCGCAATCTAGAGCGATAGGCGGTGGACGATCACCCCATCGAACAGGGTCTCGGCGAGGTGGTGGGCCTCCGCCAACTCGACCCCTTCCACTGAGGGCACTCCGATCACGGTCAGGCCAGCGGCCCGGGCCGCCGCCACGCCCGTGGGCGAGTCCTCCAGCGCGACCACAGCCGGCCCCGGCTCCACCCCGAGCCGGCGGCATGCCTCCAGGTAAGGGTCGGGCGCCGGCTTCGGCGCCGCCACTTCGTGGGCGCTGAGGACGACGTCGAAGTGGCCCTCGAAGCCGACGATCTCGATCGAGCGCTGGACGAAGCGCAAAGGCGAGTTGGAGACGAGGCCGATCGGCACACCCTGCTCGCGCAGGCGCTCCAACAGCTCGCGGGCGCCAACCATCGCCTCCACCCCGCGCTCGAGCTCGGCGACGACGAGCGCGTTCAGCTCCTCGATCAGCTCGGCAGCGCGGCCGGGCTCACCCAGGCGGCGCTCGAGGATGCCGCCGGCGATCTCCGCCGAGGTGCCGACCAGCTCCAACTTGTCGGCGGGGGTGAACTCGAGGCCGCGGCGCTCGAAGAGATCTACCTCGGCCCGGGTCCAGACCGACTCGGTGTCGAGCAGGAGACCGTCGTTGTCGAAGACGACCGCGTCGGGGAGCGAGGCCATCAGCCGAGCGCCGCCATCAGCGCGGCGAGCTCCTCGTCGATCTCGCCCTCGAGCTTCAGCTCGGCGTCCTCGTCGTACGGCGTCTCGCCCTTGGTGACGATCGCCAGTTGTCCACCGCAGCCGAGGGTCAGCTGTGGCAACCCCGCGACCGGGTTTACCGCCAGCGAGGAGCCGACGCAGAGCATCAGGTCGGCGCTTTCCGCCATCGCGGTTGCCTGCCCGATCGCCTCGACCGGCAGCATCTCGCCGAAGAGGACGACGTCGGGTTTGACCGCCCCGCGGCAGGCGCCACATAGCGCTACCCCGCGCGCGTCGAAGAGCGCGTCCATCTCCTCCAACCCGAACGACGTCCCACACGACGTGCAGGAGGAGGTCTCGATCGACCCGTGGACCTCGACCACCTCCTCCGACCCCGCCGCCCGGTGCAGGCCGTCGACGTTCTGGGTGATCACGCCCTCGATCAGCCCCCGCCGCTCCAGCTCCGCCAGCGCCTCATGTGCCCGGTTCGGCTCTTTGTCCCCAAGCGACTGAAAGCGCGGCCGGTAGTAGGACCAGAACCGCTCCGGTTCGCGTTCGAAGACGCTGATGTGAGCGACCTCCATCGGATCCACTTTCGCCCACAGCCCCGTCTCCGGCGTGCGGAAGTCGGGGATCCCAGACGGGACCGAGACCCCGGCGCCCGTGAGGACCGCCGACGACGAAGCCGATTCAAGCAGCTCCGCCAGCCGAAAAACCTCTGCCGACGGGACGAAAGTACCCCTATATGGAGGGGTTTCGTCCCGTCGGC
>JBIOVP010000139.1:0-6322 GCA_044867815.1 Solirubrobacterales bacterium
AGGTAGTAGGCGTGCTCCCAGACGTCGACGCCGAGCAGCGGCGTGGTGCCGTCGGAGATCGGCGAGTCCTGGTTCGGGGTCGAGACCACGGCCAGGCCGCTCGAATCCTTGACCAGCCAGGCCCAGCCGGAGCCGAAGCGGGCGATGCCGGCGTTTTTGAACTCCTCCTTGAAGGAGTCGAAGGAGCCGAAGGTCTCGCCGATCGCCGAGCCCAGCTCGCCGCCCGGCTCGCCGCCGCCGTCGGGGCCCATCATCTGCCAGAAGAGGGTGTGGTTGTAGTGGCCGCCGGCGTTGTTGCGAACCGCGGCCTGCTTGTCGCCCGGCAGCGCCGAGAGGTTGCGGAGGACGTCCTCGACGTCGCGGTCGGCCCACTCGGTGCCCTCGAGGGCGGCGTTGGCTTTGTCGACGTAGGCCTGGTGGTGTTTGTCGTGGTGGATGCGCATCGTTTCCTCGTCGATGTGAGGCTCGAGCGCGTCGTAGGGGTACGGCAGGTCCGGTACGGAGAAAGCCATTGCAACTGCTCCTTCGGTCGTTTTGAAGTCCGAGCGGAGCCTACTTATTCCGGCACGGCTTCTTCGCCCCGCGGCGGCACTTCGGCTTCGTCGACCGGGTCGCGGTCGCTGCTGATCCGCGGCACCGTGCCGGCGTCGCCGCCGGTCCATTCGTTGAACCGGTACCAGGCGGGCTTGCCTTCCCGCTTCCCCGTCAGCAGCCCGGCCGAGTGGCAGAAGACGCAGCTGCCGCCCTCGTCGGTCCAGGTGAACCACCAGACGCCGCGGACCCCCCAGCGGGTGCGGTTGGCGGAGATCATCGCGAAGGCCTTGGAGAGCTGGTAGGCCTGCCCCCAGAGGCCGCGCTGCCAACGGGTCGGCCCGTTCTCCGAGCCCCAGCCCAGCTCGGTCACATACAGCGGGGTGGCGCCGTCGTGGTGGCGGCGCATGATCCGCCGCAGGTTGGTCAGCTGCGCGCCCATCGCCCGCGCGTCGGCGACGTAAGGGTGGAGGGCGACGCCGTCGAAGTACCGCTTCACCCGCCGGGCGCGGTAGAGGCGGGAGAGGAAGTCGCCGGAGGCGACGTTGGGCGGGATCTGCAGCGGCCGTCCGAAGAGGCCGCCGACGATCGCCTTCGAACCGGGCGCTTCCCGGTGGATCACCCGGCCGGCGATCCGGATCAGCACCGCGAAGCGCTTCGGTTCGGGCCGGGAGGCGAAGGAGACGATGTTCTCCTCGTTCCAGATCTCCCAGCGCCGCATCGGCAGGTAGGGCAGATCCTCCTCTTCGGCTTCTTCGCGCCAGAAGGAGCCTTCCGGTCCGTAGCGGCGCACGGCCGCCCGCAGGAAGGAGGCCCAGGCGCGGCGCTGCCAGGCGTTGGCGACCGGCAGGTCGATCCCCTGCCTGGCGACCCATTCGGGCGAGCTGGTGACGAAGGGGAAGATCTCGATTCCTTCCCGCGCCGCCAGCCGCACCTCGTGGTCGAACCCCTCCCAATCGCGTTCCGAGAAGGCCGGGTTCTCCGGCTCGACCGAGCTCCAGTTGAGCGGCATGCGGACGCTGTAGACGCCGGCTTCGCGCATCAGCCGGTAGTCCTTGGCCGTCCCCGCGTTCTGCGGCGAGACCCCGATGAACCCCGACGGCAGGTAGCCGGCAGCGCCCGCCGGCCACACCGCCAGCAGCGCCAGAAGGAGGATCGGGATCAGCCTGCGCGCCATCGTCATCGCTTGGAACCGCTTCCCCGCCCAAAGTAGCGCCGCACCCGCCCCGGCGCCCGCTTCCCCGCTTCTGAGATAATCACCCCTCTCGGGGCGTGGCGCAGCCTGGTAGCGCGCACCGTTCGGGTCGGTGAGGTCCCCGGTTCAAATCCGGGCGCCCCGATGAGTCACCGTCGCGTCGGCTTAGTATTCCCCCCGTGGCTGACGATTGGCAGAGCGAATACCGGCAGCGGTTTCCAACCTACAAGCGCCTCGAAGAGGAGGCTCTATTCGCCCTCGGGCAGGCGATCGAAAGCGAAGGGATCAAGCTCCATAGCTTGACCGGGCGGGTCAAGGAGGTCGAGAGCCTGAAAGAGAAGGCTCAGCGCAAGGGGTACAAGAACCCCTTGGATCAAGCCCCCGACATCGTCGGTGCCCGGGTGGTGGTCCTCTTCATGTCGGACCTAGCGCGAGTCGACGAGATCGTCGGCCGCGAGTTCGAAATCGTCGGCACGGAGGACAAGGTCGAAGGTGACGTCGATCCTTCGACCTTCGGGTACATGTCCCGCCATTTCGATGTCCGGATTCCAGCGGGACACCAAGGACCTCGCTACGAGGGAATAACCGAGATCAACTTCGAGGTTCAGGTCCGGACCCTGCTCATGGACGCATGGGCAAACGTCTCCCACTTCCTGGCCTACAAGGGAGAGTCGAGCATTCCGGCGGAGTTGAGGCGCGACTTCCACGCCCTCAGCGGCCTCTTCTTCGTGGCCGACAAGCACTTCGAGCTGTTCTTCGGAAGATCGACCGAGTTTCGAGAAGAAGCCGAACGGCGACTCGCAAAGGAACCTGGCGACGTCGACCTCAACCTCGACACCCTCAGCGCCTTTCTCAGGCAGCACCTGCCCGACCGGGAGCATTCCGACCGCCCGGCTGTCGCCGAGCTGGCCGACGAGCTCCTGCGCTTCGACCATAGGACGATCGGCGACGTCGAAGCGACGCTCGCCGAGGCGAAGAGCGCCTTCGAAAAGTACGAGCGAGAGAGCCCTCCCTCCGACATGGAGGAAGGAAGGTATGCAGATACGGGGGTGGTCCGAATATCGCTTGGCCAGTTGAACCCCGCCTACGAGGATTTCCTCATGGACAAGGCGCTCTCGGCAACCGAGGATGACGAGTTCGATGATTTCTGAGTTCTGCGTTTCCAGTTCATGGCAGCGCTAGTGTCTCCCCATGCCACCCGTTCCGGCCTTTGAGGTCCACGAGGCGAACCTGCACGGGCACCGCGCCGTCTACCGGACCGTCGGTAGCGGACCGGACGTCGTCCTGATCCACGGGATGATCAACTCCTCGCGGCACTGGGAGGCGGTGGCGCAGAAGCTGGCGGGGAGGTACCGGGTGATCGCGCCGGATTTGATCGGGCACGGGGATGCGGCGACGCCGCGGGGGGACTACTCGCTGGGGGCGCACGCGGCGAGCATTCGCGACCTGCTGACGACGATCGGGGTGGAGCGGGCGACGATCGTCGGGCACTCGCTCGGCGGCGGCGTCGCGATGCAGTTCTTCTACCAGTTCCCCCAGCGCACCGAGCGCCTGGTGCTGGTCTCCAGCGGCGGCCTCGGCCACGACGTCAGCCCGCTCCTACGCGGGGCGGCGCTGCCCGGCTCGGCGGCGCTGCTGCGGCTGGCGACGCGGCCACGCCTGGTCGGCGCCCTGGCGGCGACAGGTGCGAAGCTGCGCGAGCGCGGCAACTCGAACGGCGTCTACCTGCAGGCGGTCGCCCGCGCGCTGGGACCGCTGCAGGAGCCCGGCTCCCGCCGCGCCTTCCTGCAGACGCTGCGCTCGGTGATCGACGTCCAGGGCCAGAAGGTCAGCGCCCAGGACCGCCTCTACCTGCTGAAGGAGATGCCGACGCTGATCGTCTGGGGCGAGCGCGATCGCACGATCCCGCTCGAGCACGGCCTCGAGGCCGAGCGCTCGATCCCCAACTGCCGCTTCGAGACCCTCCCCCGCGCCGCCCACTTCCCCAACCTGGAAGACCCGGAGGGGCTGGCCGGGATCCTCGGCGATTTCCTCGCCACCACCGCCCCCGCCCACATCGTCGATTCCGAGTGGCGCGAAGTTATCGCGCCGCGGGCGCGGCTGCGGCGCGTCGCGTAGCCGACTTTCGCCCCACTCCGGTGTGTCGAAAATCGGCTGCGCCTAAAAGCGCGGCTACGCCGCCACTTCGGCGATCGCCGCTTCCACCTCGGCCAGCGACGGGCCTTCCTGCAGGGTCACGGTCCCGTTCGGGCCGGTGAGGACCATCCCCTGGCCGGTGCGGATTTCGAGGTTGCGACCCAGCTCCTCGTAGCTTTCGAGCCGCTGCTCGATCGGACCGTCCTTCTGGCCGTTCTTCTCCAGGTCGACCTTCCATTCCTCGATGTCGAGTTCCTCCGCCCCGCCGGCGATCGAGGCCAGGTACTCGTCGTCGATCCCGACGCGTTCGGCTTCGGCCTGGTTGCGGAAGAAGAGGTAGATGTACTGCCAGGCGTAGTTCTGGTCGGCGGCCGCCTCGGCGCCGTAGAAACCGAGCTGCTCGGGGTTGACGCTGTTCGAGTAGTGGCGCCAGAGCAGCTTCACGTCGCCGGGCCGGACGTAGCGTTCGGCCAGCTGCGGAATCGTCCCGACGAAGTCGTCGCGGCAGTCGTCGCACTGGATGTCGTTGAAGACCTGGATCGTCACCGGCGCGTCGTCGGAGCCGAGCCGGTCCCCTTCCTGGGGCACGCCGCCGAAGAGGCGCTGCGCCTTTTCGATCCCGTCGACGTGGACGAGGGAATCGCCCGGCTCCTGCGTCGACATCTCGACGATCGTGTAGCCGAGCGCGATCAGGGCCAGCGCCAGCAGGGCGATGACCACGAGCCTGCCCCGCTGGGGCAGCGGCTTGACGGCGACTTCGGAGGACACTGGCCTTAATTATCCCGTTGACGCCATCCGGCCGGCGCGGTACACATTGTGCTACCCATTTTCAACGACCTGGAGGTCATCGATGGCCCATCACCTGACGCCTGCCGAGCTCGCCGACCAGCTGCACATGGAGCGACAGGAGGTGATCGGGAAATGCGTCCAGATGGGGGTCCCGATCTACCACGGCCGGATCGACAGGACGTTGTTCGAAAGCTCGCTCCGCAGCATCGGCGCCGGCGGCTCCAGGCAGGCTTCGCGCCAGATGCAGCGCTGAACTAGACTCCCCCGGCAGATGGCGGGGAGAGGCACCCACTCGAAGACGATCGCGGATCTGCTGCCGCGAGCGGTTGAGCAGTATGGCTCCAAAGTCGCCGTCCGCTACAAGGAGGGCGACCAGTGGGTCGGCAAGACCTTCGACGAGGTGCGGGAGATAGTCCGCCCTCTCGCCTTCGGGCTTGTCACCCTCGGGGTCGAGAAAGGCGACCGCGTCTCGATCCTCGGCAACACGCGGCCGGAGTGGACCTACTTCGACTTCGCCGCGCTCTCGATCGGCGCCACCGTCGTCCCGATCTACCAGACGAACTCGCCCGAGGAGTGCCGCTACGTCCTCGACAACTCCGACTCGAAGGTGGTCGTCGTCGAGGACGCCGAACAGCTGGAGAAGGTGCGCGCGGTCCGCGACCAGCTGCCGAAGCTGGAGCAGATCGTGCTGATGACCGGCAGCGCCGAGGACGCGATCTCGATGGAGGACCTGGCCGCCAAAGGCGCCGGCGGGGACGACAACACCTGGAGGACGCTCTACGAGGCGGTCACCCCGGAGGACATTTGCACCTTCATCTACACCTCGGGCACGACGGGCCCGCCGAAGGGCTGCATCATCAGCCACGGCAACTACCGGGCGATGCTGAACATGGTCAACGACGTCAGCGTCATCGAGGACGAGGACGTCGCCTACCTCTACCTGCCGCTGGCCCACTCCTTCGCCCTGCTGATCCAGTTCGGCACCTTCGACCTCGGCACCACGCTCGCCTACTGGGAGCGCGACCCGCTGAAGATCCTCCCGAACCTGGCCGAACTGAAACCGACCTACTTCCCCTCGGTGCCGCGGATCTTCGAGAAGATCTACACCGCCGCGACCAGCGCGATCGAGAAAGAGGGCGGGGTCAAAAAGGCGATCTTCAACTGGGCGATCGGAGTCGGCGAGAAGATGCGCGCGGCCGAACGGGCCGGCCGCAAGCCCGGCTTCCTGCTGCAGCGCCAGTACGACTTCGCAGACAAGAAAGTGCTGTCGAAAATACGCGGCCTCTTCGGCGGACGGATCCGCCTCGCCGTCTCCGGCGCGGCCCCGATCAACCCGGAGATCCTCCGCTTCTTCGACGCCGCCGGGGTGCTGGTGCTCGAGGGCTGGGGGATGACCGAGACCTCGACCGCGGCGACGATCTCGACCCCGGACGACTTCAAGGTCGGGACGATCGGCAAACCGTTCCCCGGCTGCGAGGTGAAAATCGCCGAGGACGGCGAGATCCTCGTCAAGGGCCCGAACGTCTTCCAGGGCTACCACAAGAACCCGGAGGCGACGGCGGAGACGATCGTCGACGGCTGGCTCCACACCGGCGACATCGGCGAGATCGAGGCCGACGGCTTCATCAAGATCACCGGCCGCAAAAAGGACATCATCATCACCGCGGGCGG
>JBIOVP010000140.1:0-6747 GCA_044867815.1 Solirubrobacterales bacterium
ATGACCGCCTCCGGCGGCGCCGCCGGCGTCGGCCGCGCCGTCAACCAGGCCGTCGTCATCTCCTTCATGGGCGTCTTCGCCTTCAACTACGTCTTCACCCAGACCCTGCTCGCCACCAACCCGGAGCTGCAGACGATCCGATGAGCGAGCGCGAACCCATTGATATATGCGCGGTGCGCGCATGAACGCCTGGCTCGAGGTACCGCGCGGCTGGCTCGACTCGTTCGGCGAGATCGCCCGCTTCAGCTCGCGGATCGCCGGCCTCGTCTACTCGGGCCGCGTGCTGCGCTTCTTCGGCGAGAGCCTGCGCCAGGCCGGCATCCTGATCCTCGGCTCGGCCCTGATCATTTGGGGCCTCGTCTTCATCCTCGGCCTGCAGTGCGGGATCGAGGGCGCCTACCTGCTGCGCGCCCAGGGCGCGCCCGCCTACGCCGGCGTCTTCTCGGCCTGGTGCGACCTGCGCGAGATCATGCCCTACGCCTTCGGCTACATGCTCGCGGCCAAGGTCGGGACCGGGATCGTCGCCGAGCTCGGGGCGATGCGGATCTCCGACGAGATCGACGCGCTCGAGGTGATGGGTGTGCCGCCGGTCACCTTCCTCTGCGCGACCCGCCTGCTCGCCGCCTGGATCTCCTTCCCGTTCATGTACCTGGTCGGGATCGGGATCATGTACCTGGCCAGCTACCTCGCCGTCGTCGAGCAGATCGGCGACGTCTCCTCGGGCGGTTACCTGCTGATCTTCTGGATGTTCCAGAACCCCCCCGATCTGTTCTTCAGCCTGATCAAGGGGATGGTGATGGCGACCGCGATCGTGCTGGTTGGCTGTTACTACGGCTACACCGCCTCCGGCGGGCCGGTCGGGGTGGGGACCGCGACGGCGAAGTCGATGGTCCTCAACATCGTTTTGGTCCACATCATCGGGATGCTCGGAACCCTGGTCTTCTGGGGAGCCAACCCACGCGCGCCAATAGGAGGCTGACTTGTCGGTCAATGACGACCCAACCCGCAGCGAAGAGCAGACGCTCGAAGAAGACGTCCGCCGGGAAGAGCAGTCCACCGCGGAAGGCCCCTACGTGAGCGAGGACGGCGCCGTGATGGGGCGCGACTTCGTCATCCCGGGGGTCAACCCGCGCGACCACGACCCCTACAAATTCCACACCGGGACGAAGCGCGACCACGGCGGCGAGGACGCGATCGAGATCATCGACCTGGTCAAGCAGTTCGGCCGCGCCCGCATCCTCAACGGGCTCAACCTGGGGCTGCCGGAGGACCAGGTCTCGATGGTGCTCGGCCCCTCGGGCACCGGCAAGAGCGTGCTGATCAAGCACATCGTCGGCCTGCTCTACCCCGACTCGGGCGACGTCCTCGTCCACGGCGAGTCGATCCCGAACATGACCGACGATGAACTCTTCGAGGTGCGGAAAAAGTTCGGCCTGCTGTTCCAGGACGGGGCGCTGTTCGGCTCGATGAACATCTACGACAACGTCGCCTTCCCGCTGCGGCAGCACACCGACAAAGGCGAGGAGGAGATCGGCGAGATCGTCAACCGGCGCCTGCGCGAGGTCGGCCTCAGCGAGGCCACCTACAAGATGCCGAACGAGCTCTCCGGCGGGATGCGCAAGCGCGCCGGCTTCGCCCGGGCGCTGGTGCTGGAACCGGCGATCGTGATGTTCGACGAGCCCGACTCGGGCCTCGACCCGGTGCGGACGGCGCTGCTCTGCGAGCTGATCCGCGAGGTCCACGCCGAGAACGGCGGTTGCTATCTGGTGATCAGCCACGACCTCGGCACCGCCCGCCGCATCGCCGACTTCATCGCCGTGCTCTGGAGCGGCAAGATCGTCGAGTCGGGGCCGAAAGAGGAGCTGTTCGACTCCAGCAACCCGTTCGTCAGCCAGTTCCTCAACGCTGACGTCAGCGGGCCGCTCTCGATGGACTGAATTTGGACGCGGCACCCTGGTTCGGGCACGTCGCGGCGTGGGCGGCCCGGCACGCACGGGCGGTCCTCGCCGTCTGCGTCATCCTCGCGGTGGCGGCGGCAGCGGGGGCGACCCGGCTGCCGACCGACGCCGGCGTCGACACCCTCACCGACTCCGGTTCAGCCACCGCCGAGGCGACGCGGCAGGTCCGCGAGACCTTCGGCGAAGAACCCGTCGTCGTCCTCGTCAAGGGGGAACTGCCCGAACTGCTGCTCGGCGACGACCTCTTCCGGCTGCTGCGGCTCGAGGGTTGTCTCTCTGGCAGGGTGCCGAAGGGAGCGGAGGTGATCCCCGGGCCGTGCGCCGAGCTGGCCGAAACGGGCGCGGTCGCATTTTTGACCGGCCCCGCGACCTTTCTCAACGAGTCGGTGGTCCAGATCGACAACCAGCTGCAGCGGCTGGCCGAACACGTCCCCGCCGACCGCTTCCGCGAATACCTGCTGGCGGTGGCGACCAGATACGGGATCACCAGTGCCCCCAGCATCACCAACGAAGACTTTGTCGCCACCGTCGTCTTCGACCTGGCGCGGCCCCGCGGGACCCCGAAGGCGCGGCTCTCCTATCTCTTCCCCAACGCCCGCTCGGCCCAGATCGTCATCCGCCTCAAGCCCGACCTGAGCGAGAGCGAGCGCCACCGCGCGATCGGTCTGATCGAAGCGGCGGTGGCCGACGCGACCCCTCGCAAGGCGTGCGCGGAGAACAAACAGCCGGCCCCCTGCTTCGAGCTGGACAACGGCACCTACGTCGTCTCCGGCGCCCCCGTCGTGATCGACGGCGTCTCCCGCGCCCTGACGGATGCCCTGCTCGTCCTCTTCGCCCTCGCGGTGGCGGTGATGGCCTTCGTCCTCCTGCTCGTCTTCCGCTCCCGCTGGCCCCTGCTGCCACTCGCGATCGCCCTCATGGCCGCCGCCATCACCTTCGGCCTGCTCGCCCTCGCCGGCGGCTCCCTGACCATGGCCTCGATCGCGGCGCTGCCGATCCTGATCGGGCTCGGGGTCGACTACGCGATCCAGTTCCAGGCTCGTTTCGACGAGACGGGATCGGCAGAGACCGCAGGGGTTCGTGGCGGGCCGACCATCGCTGCCGCTTGCCTGGCGACGGCGGCTGGGTTCCTGGCGCTGCAGTTGTCGCCGGTGCCTATGGTGCGCGGGTTCGGCTGGGTGCTGATCGTCGGAGTCGTCATCGCCTTTGCGTTGGCGTTGACGGTGGGGCTAGGGACGCTGGCGCTGCGGCGGGCGGGTCCTGTCGCCGCAGGGGACCCCCCCTCTCTTCCGGTAGCTAAAGCTTCCTCAGAGAGGGGCACCCTACGGCGCCACCCGCCCGTGGAGCGTCTTCTGTCTTTGGCTCAGACGTATCCGGGGGCAGTGCTCGCGGTGGGAGTCGGCCTGGCTGTAATGGGATGGGCCGCGGGGACGCGGGTTGACACTGTGACCGACATCCGCGAGCTGGCGCCGCAGAACGTGAAGGCGGTGGAAGGGCTGAACGAGTTGCAGGACACCACCGGGGTTTCTGGCGAGCTGGACGTGAGCATCACCGCCCCCGACCTCACCGATCCGGAAACCGTCGAGTGGATGGCGGAATTCAAGAAGCGGGTGCTGGAAGCGAACGGTTTCGAGGGAGAAGACCCGAGCTGCCTCGAGGCCGAGATTTGCCCGGGGCCGGCACTGTCGGATTTCCTGGTGCGCGGAGGGGAAACGCCGACCGCGGAACGGATCGACGCGACCCTGTCCGCACTGTCGCCCTACGCGCTGCGGCAGGTGGCGCCGATCGATCCCGACACCGGTGAAGTCGGTCGGGAGGCACTGATCTCCTTCGGGATCAGGGCGCAGTCGCTGGAGGATCAGCAGAAGCTGGTGGACCGGGTGCGGGATTCGATCGGCGATCCGTCAGAGGGGGTTGATGTGGAGTTGGCAGGCCTCTCCGTGATCGCAGCTGAATCGGCTTCGGATCTCTCCAGCAGCCGCTACTGGTTGACGCTCGTCGGCCTCCTGCTCGTCGGCCTGGCCTTGCTCTTGATCTACCGCTCCTGGCGGCGGGCGCTGGTGCCGCTCGTCCCGACGGTTCTGGCGACGGGCTGGGCGTCGCTGCTGTTGTGGATCACTGGGATCCCGCTCAACCCGATGTCGGCGGCCCTCGGGGCCCTGACGATCGCGATCGCTACCGAGTTCGGGGTGCTTTTGAGCGGCCGCTTCCACGAGGAGCGGCAGGGCGGGGCGGGGGTCGAGGACGCGCTCGCCCGCGCCTATTCGCGCACCGGCGCCGCTGTGCTCGCCTCCGGCGTCACCGCCATCGCCGGCTTTGCCGTCCTCGTCGCCAGCGACGTGCAGATGCTGCGGGACTTCGGGCTGGTCACCGTCGTCGACCTCGCCGCCGCCGTGACCGGGGTGCTGCTGGTGCTGCCGGCGACCCTCCTGCTGCTGGAGCGGCGATGAGGGACCGCTACTCGATCGTCGTCGGCCTCCTCTTCCTGGCGGTGATCGTGGTCGCGACCATCAACACGATCGAGGGCGGCGGGCCGGGGAAGACCCTTGGCCTCGACGAGCTGCCGTCGCGCTGGCCGCTGCCCGAGTTCGCCGTTCCCGCCGGCGCCGGACAGCTCGAAGGCGACGCCAACGTCGCCCAGGACGACTGCGAGACCTCGACGATCCCCTGCCCTGAGGGATCCCGGCGGACTCCCGCCTGCCGGATCGACACCCCGGAAGCGATCCGCGTCTGCGATTTCTTCGACCGGCCCCTGGTGATTTCGTACTGGTTCAGCAAGGGTGACGGCTGCGTCGCCCAGCAGGACCTGGTCGAGCGGGTCTTCCGGCGCTACCGTGGGCAGGTGAACTTCCTCTCGCTGGACATCCGCGACGATCGCGACACGCTGCGCGACCTGATCCGCCAGCGTGGCTGGACGATGCCGGTGGGCTATGACCGCGACGGCGCCGTCGGCGGCCTCTACGGTGTCGGCGGCTGCCCGACCTTCGCCTACGTCTATCCGGGGGGTACGCTGCAGAGCGCCAGCATCGGCGAGCTCAGCACCGCTGAGCTGAGCGAGCGGGTCGATCGCCTGCTCACCGCCACCGCGACGGCGGAAGGGAGCTGAGATGAGCGCCGACCCCGCCGACCAGAGGATGGGGTGGGTTCCGGCGCCGCGGCAGGGGTGGATCGCGCCCCACATCGGCTCCGAGTTCCCCGGCCTCGGCGTCGCCTGGGTCGAGGTCGACGCCAAGCCCGGTAGGAGCCCGGAGCCGGTGCGGCGGCGGCTGCGCGACCTCTCCGACCGCACTTACGGCTCGCAGGCGATCCGCCTGCGCGAACGGCCGATCCCCTGGGCCTACCGCGTCTTCTTCCGTCAGATCGGCCTCGACCCCGACCGCACCCGCACCCCCGTCGAGCAGCTGACGCTCGACCGCCTCCACGACGGCGGCTTCCGCAGCAACGGGATGCCGAAAGACGCGCTCAACATCGCGATCGTCGAGACCGGGGTGGCGCTGCGCGCCTTCGACGCCGAGCAGATCGAAGGCCGTCTCTGCATTCGCGATTCGGCCCCGGGGGAGTCGCTGGCCGGGATGGCGGGGGAGATGGCGAAGGGGACCCTGGTGATCGCTGACGATTCGCGCCCGCTCGGGCTCCTCTTCGGTCCCTCGGCCGAGGACGTTCGGGTCGAGAAGGGCACTCGCCGCCTCGCCGTCGCCTCGGTCCAGGTCAAGGGCGTGCCGCAGATCGCGGTTGAGGAGGCGCTGTGGATGGCCGCGGCGACTCTGGAGGCGGCCTGACTACACTTTTCCTGATGCCTGCGCTGCTGAGACACGAGGAATTCGCCGGTCTGGGCGTCGCCGTCGACGAGCGCGAGGCGCGGCTGCAGCTGCGCCGGCAGATCGCGCGGCTCGAGGCGGAGCTGGCCGGTCTCTTCGGCGAGGCTTTCGGCCACACCGATGTCCCCCACCTGGTCGGCGCCGCCGCCCCGGTGCCGCGGGTCCTCGACCTCGGCGAGCTGGAGGCGGTGCGCGACCGTCTCGCCGACCGCATTGCCGAAGCGCGCCGGGCGCTGGTCGAGCGGCGGCGTGTCGAGGACGAGAACCGCGAGCTGGTCGAGCGGATGCTCGCCGCCCCCCAGGACTTCAAGTGGGTTCGCGTCTCCCGTCAGGACCTCGGTCTCCACGGCTGCGGCCACTGGCACTCGCGTCCCCGCCTCGGCCCGATCGGGATGCTGATGGGCTGGTGGCGGGTCAGGATCTCCTCCGGATGCCCCTTAGCCGGGCGGCTCGCGGCCGTTGACCACGAAGACGAAGCCCGGAAAGGCGAAGCGGGTCGAAGCGGCTGACGAGCGGCCGCCGGCGCCCTGGGGAAACGCGCCCCTGGCCGAGCTGGTGATCCTCGCCGGCATCGTCGCCCTGGCGATCGGGGTGTTCGACGGTAACCCGACCGCGATCGGGGTTGGCATCGCCCTCGCCGGCCTCGGTGGGCTGGAGGTCTCGATCCGCGAGCACTTCGCTGGTTACCGCTCCCACACGACCCTGCTCGCAGGCGCCGCCTTCGTCCTCGTCACCGGTCTCGTCTTCTACGCCGCGAGCCAGATTCTGGCGGTGGCGCTGGCAATCGGCGCCGTCGCCTTCCTGGTGACCTTCTATCTGGCTCGCCGCGCATTCCAGCGCGCTTCCGGTGGCCTCAGCTACCGGATCGGCGGAATGCGCGGATAGCTGGGACTGCGGTACCTCGGGCGGGTGGCACGGGGGGAGGATCCCCGCGCGCAGCCAGTTTGTAGAGCACGGGGATCCTCCCCCCG
>JBIOVP010000141.1:0-27363 GCA_044867815.1 Solirubrobacterales bacterium
ACCCAGGGCTCGGCCTCGATCCGGTCGAGCGCGTCCTTCGCCTCGTCGTCCTCGCGCCAGTCGGTGCCCTTCGGCAGCCGCGGGATCAGCATCAGGTCGAACGCGGCCTCCGGCCGGTACGGCGCCCGCGCCGCCCACAACGCCGTGCCGCTCTCCCCTGCCGCGACTTCGTCGAACCTGTTGAAGATGTTCTCGCCCATAGCTGTGATTTCGAACTTTCCGCCTTCGAATTTGGTTGTTCGAAATGCACCCGCCGGGGCTCGAACCCGGATCTTCGGCTTACAACGCCGACCCTTTAACCGATTAAGGCACAGGTGCTAGCTATGTCGTCCCTGCTCCCTGAGCGAATTCCCTGATTGCTCAAGCGCAGCGGCAGCATAAACACGAACCCTGCGCTAAGTCAAATCTTTTGACTAAAAGTCTGGAAATCGAGCGGAGGAAGCTGGTGGCATCATTTGGGAACGGCGGGGTATTAGAGTTAGGCGCAACCACCCCAAGGTTGTTTGTCTACCGCCCCCCACCGCTCGCGGATCGGGGGGCGGTTCCGTATCTGGCCTCGAGCTCCTCCGCGAGCGCGGCCAGGACCGGCAGCGACACCTCCAGCCCCTCGGCGATGCGGCGGACGTTGCCCCACGTCGGGTTCACCATGCCCGACTCGAGGCGGGAAATCCAGGTGGGATGAATATCGACCTTCAACCCCAGCGCTTCCTGGCTCAGCTTCGCCTCACAGCGGAGCTGGCGGATGGCCTTGCTGAGGCCGATCTGGGGGTCTGTTCGTCGCGGCATCTAAGGAAGGGAATTTGCCTCCCGCCCCCGCGTCCATAGAGGCAGGCTCAACCGTTCAGCGCCCCGTCGCAGGCGAGGACCCGTTTCAGGGGGGCGGTCTCTCGCGATGACGAACACGAACATATGTTCGCATACGTCGCCGCCTGTTAATAGGGCAGATCAGCCGGCTTCTTCGCGGGCTGCTTCCAGCTCCGCTTCCACCGTTCCCGTCTGATTCGGGATTTCCAGCCGTTTTTCCAGCACCGGTATCGCCTCCTCGGGGCGGCCGCCGAGCCGCAGCGCGTTGCCGAGGTTGAAGAGCGCGTAGGCGTAATCGAGGTCTTTGCTGCCCTCCGGGAAGGCGGCGACGGCTTCTTCGAGCACGGGCACCGCGGCTTCGTATTCGCCGGCCTGGATCAGCGCGAAGCCCTGTTCGTTGAGCGCGGCGCCGCCTTCGGGGTCTCCGCCTTCGGGCGCGGGTTCCGGCTCCGGAGATTCGCTCGGTTCTTCGACCGGAGCCGGAGTCGAAGCGGCCGGCTTGCTCGTCTCCCCCGCCCCAGCGCCCTCTCGCTTCGCCTTCTTCGTCTTCCCCGCCTTGGCCTGGCGCGGCTGCTTGCCGTCGTCGCCACCCCCGTTCAGAGCCACGGCGGCGACCGCTCCGACGGCGAGGACGAAAGCGAGCAGGGCCGCGAGGGCACCCCAGCGGCTGCCGCGCCCGCCCGTCTGTCGCCTGTGGCTGGGCGGGGGTGGTGCCGGTGGCTCCGGCGACGCCGATGGCTCGGGCGCCTCGAACACCTGCGTCGTCTCCAGCGCCGGCTCCGCCCGTTCGAGCCGGGCGAGCGCCTGCCGGGCCGAGCTGGGACGAGCCGCCGGGTCCTTCTCGGTCAGGGACCCGACCAGGGCGCCGAGGGCACGCGAGCAGCTCCCCTCGCAGGCACGCAGGACGACCCCGAGCGAGTAGAGGTCGGAGCGCTCGCTCGCCGGGTGCCCCTCCATCACCTCCGGCGCGGCGAAGCGCTCGGTCGCCATGATCAGCCCGGTCCTGGTCATCGCCGTCGCGTCCGCCGGCCGCGCGATTCCGAAGTCGATCAGCTTCGCCGTCCCGTCCGGTTCGACGACGATGTTGCCGGGCTTGACGTCGCGGTGGAGGATGCCGGCGCCGTGGATGTGGGCCAGCGCTTCCAGCATTTCCCGCGCCAGCTTGTCGCACTCGACCCGCTCCCCCCGCTCCAACAGCGCGGCCAGGTTCTCACCGGGGACGAACTGCATCACCAGGTAGGGGCGTTCCCCTTCTTCGGAGAAGTCGTAGACGCCGACCAGGTTGGGATGCGAGAGCCCGGCCGCGGTCCGCGCCTCGCGCCGGAAGCGGGCGACGAAGCCGGGGTCGGCGGCGATCGTGTCGGCCAGCACCTTCACCGCGACCGGCCGGTCCAGGACCTCGTCGTGCCCGAGCCAGACCGCGGCCATGCCGCCGCGCCCGAGCGTGCGCTCGAGCCGATAGCGGTCCTTCAGCAGCTCCCCGGTGCCAATCGTCGCGCCCACGCGTTTCCTCTACCCACCTGGCGGGAATACCTGCCGCATGGACGTGATCCTTTTCATCATCGGCCTCCTGCTGACCGGCCTCATCGTCGGCGCCCTCGGCCGCCTATTGCTGCCCGGCCGCGACCCGATGACGGTCTTCCAGACGATCATGCTCGGCATAGCCGCCTCGCTGGTCGCCGGCCTGATCGCCTACTACGCGTTCGACGAGAAGGAGGGCCCCGGCTTCCTCTTCTCGGTCCTCTGCGCGATCGGGTTGGTCTACCTGGTGCGGAAGCTGCGCGAGCGCAGCGTCTAGACGAAGCTCGGTTCCGGTCCGCGCTCTGTTCCCGCTCCGGAATCAGCTCATCTGGACAGCCGGATCAAGGCGGGAAAGTTGCTCCTCCACCGCCCGAAGGTACGGTCGGAAGAAGCGGGCATCCGCCGTGAAGCCCATCACCGAGCCCCGCGAGCCGACTCGCATTACACATGACGTTCGACCTGCCTCCGTCCCTTCGATTTCGAAGTGCACCTCTGAGCCAACGGCCGAGTCCGCCTCGGCTGCGGAGCGGCTGTTGAGTAGCCCTCCTATCGCCCCGATACCGGCACGGCCCTGGTACACGGCCACTGCACCTGAGCTTGACTGGGTGACCGACCAATTAGCCTTGACGATAAGTCCCCCACTGCCGGAAAAGGCCTCGATAAAAGCCCTGATGCATTGGGCCGGCGGTGCTTGAACCTGGTACTTCCACCTGGAACGAAGGTTCATGAACTTCAGTGACGGTTTCACTCTTCTCCTAATCAATTGATGACAATTGATTAGGAACCTATAAAAGTCAGAGAGGATCGAGTAGACGGGAAGAGCATTCACCTCCCAGCCGTGTCTCGAAACGCGGCCCCTAACTCGAACGGGTTCCGTAGCGCAGCGCCCGCAGGACGACTCCAGGCCGGAGGCTGACCTTCGGTCCCAGCACCATCACGAAGAGGGTCAGTGCCAGCCACGGTCGCAGGTGCGGGCCGACGCGGCGGATGCGGCCGTCGGCATCGAGATCGAAGACCATCGCGTCCGTCAGGCGCACGCCCAGCAGCCGCGCTTCGCCGACCATCACCCGCCGCGTCCCGTCGCCGAGGGGGTCGGTCCAGCGCAAGCCCTTCAAGCTGCCGTAGACGCCGATGAGAAGGAACTCGACGTCCTTCTGCCCGCGGAAGACCATCCGGCCGGAAATCGGCGAGACGACCTCGACGTCGGGAGCGCAGGCCGCCATGATCCCGCCGATGTCGCCGGCCTCCGAGGCAACTCGATACCGCTGGATCGCGTCGTCCATGCAGCAACCATATGCCGGTTTTCACCGTCTCCGACTTTTGGGCCCCTATAGGCCCCCAAAGTTCGGAGAGGCGTTAAAAGTCCCACCGGTAGCGGCGCCGCGTAGGGTGAACAGGGTTGACACGGGCGGTTACAAAGGACGGGAGGGGCCGATGGCGTGGTTGCGGGAGATGGACTCGGGGTGGCAGCGGATGCTGGCGGTGCTGCTGGCGATAGCGGCCTCGCTGTTGGTCGGCGCGGCCGGCGCGAGCGCGGCCGAAGAAGAAGTCGACGGCACGCCGCCGGTGATCACCAACGGCGTGCTCAGCCCGAGCAGCCTCTCCTCCGCCGGCGGCAACGTCCAGCTCAGCGTCGACATCATCGACGAGAGCGGCGTGCAGATGACCAGCGCCCAGGTCTACGGCTCCGACGGCAGCTACCAGGCGATCAGCCTCTACCAGGGGTCGGGCGACACCTACTACGGCACCCTCGAAGCCCCGGCCAACCACTCCGAAGGCACGGTCAGCTACAGCGTCGAAGTCCAGGCCTACGACCTCTACAACAACTACAACAACAACTTCATCGGCGAGGTCCAGGTCGAAGGGCAGCCGCAGTTCGACGAAGCGCCCTGGATCTCGACGACCGAAATGTACCCCCAGGTCCTGCCCGCCGAGGGCGGCGCGGTGACGATCAGCGCCGAGGCCGGCGACAACCGCGGCCTCTCGGCCGTCTACGCGACGGTCACGCCGGTCGACGGCGGCGCCACGACCGAAGTCGGCCTCAACGGGGTCGGCTCCAGCCGCTTCGAAGGCACCTACACGGCGCCGGCGAACGCCGGCGCGCTCGCCGCCGAATACATGGTCGAAGTCGTCGTCGAAGACGACATCGGCCAGCAGAGCCGTGCCACCGCCGGCACGATCGCGGTCGAACTGCCGCCGCCACCGCCGAGCGCCGGCCTGCTGGAGGTCTCGCCGCTCGAACGCTTCTTCGGGCAGGTCGCGATCGGCAGGGAGGCGACGCGCGTCGTCTTCGTCCGCAACCTTCCCCGCAAGGGCGGCGAGACGGTGGCGGCGACGGCGCGGCTCTTCGGTTCGCCCGCCTTTTCCCTGCCGGGGGCGCCCGCGGGCGGGATCCACTTCGTCCTCGCCCCCGGCGAGAAGCGTGCCTTCACAATCGCGTTCCGGCCGGCCAGCGCCGGCGAACAGGCCGCGATGCTGGAAATTGCCCGGGACGACGGCACCCAGTCGAACCTCGGCATCAGCCTCGTCGGATGGGGCGTCGCCAAGCGCTGAAGTCCGGCGCGTGACGAGAGTCCTGCGCCGGAGGTCCTACCCGGCCAGGGCGCCGTAGCGCTCGCCCGCCGGCAGCCGGGCCGCCGGGTGGAGCCGGACGGCGTCGAGCCAGAAGCGGGAGCCGAGCCGCAGCTGCAGCAGGGTCGAGCGCAGCAGCGCCTCGCGGCCCGGGTCCCAGCTGAAGCCGAAGAGACGGCGGATCCCGGGCGGGAGCAGACCGACGGAGATCAGCCTCACCGTCTCGGTCAGCGGGATGGCGGCGGTGCGCAGCAGCCAGCCCGACCAGGGCGGGTCGAGGATCATCGCCTCGGCCTGCCCGCGGCGCTCGTCGGAGATCCAGAGGCTGCCGTCATTGAGGCGGGTGGCGACGTAGTCCTCGAGCCCGGCGTGCGTGGCGGGCATCGCGTCCGGCGGCAACCCCAGCAGCTCGCCCACCCGGCGGTATTCACCCCAGTAGCGCTCGCGCTCCTCGGCGGCGAGCGAGCCGAAGATGCGCTCGTAGTAGACGAGCGCGGAGTCCGCCAGCGTCGCGAGGACCCAGAGTCCGAGCTCCGGGTCGGAGGCGTCGTACGGCGTCCCCTTCGGGATCGGCCCGTAGTCGGCCGGCGTCCTCCCCTTCACCCGCCGGTGCATCGCCTGCACAACCCGCCCGGTCTCCTCGGCCTCCTCGCGGCTGCCGAAGTAGATCCGCGACATCCGCTCGTCGGTGCGCTGCAGCCGCGCCTGCGGGTCGTTGAAGATGATCGAGTGCCGCTGGAAGCCGACCACCGCGAGCGGATCGCAGGCCTGCATCAGCAGTGCTCGCACTCCCGAGAACAGCACCAGTCGCTCCCGGTGCAGCCGCCGCACCATCGAATCGGCGGCGAAGAACCCGTCCACCCGCTCGGCCTGCGGCACCTGCTCCGGCGCCAGGCCGGGAATCAGCGAGAGCACGTCGGTGGGACGAAACACCGAACAACGGTAGCCGCCGCGACGGGCGGGCAAGTGCGGGGAGTTCCGATCTCCGGATCCGCGGATCGCGCCGCTAGGCGGGATTCGTCGCCGCGACCAGCCAAACTGAGGCGCGGCCGATGATCGACCCGTCGGGGCGCTGCCAGGCGGCGTAGTGGTCGGCGAGGGCGTCGGCTATCTCCGCCCGCCGGCTCTCGCCGTGCTCTCCGTTGAGGCGGATCAGCTCGGCTCCGGGACCGATCGCGAGCAGGGAGTCGACCGCCTCGTCCATGTCCCCGCCCATGAAGTAGTCGAAGTCGCGCTGGTGCAGCTCGATCTCCGCGAACCCGGCGGCCTCGAGGATGCCCTGCAGGGTTTCGGGATTGCCGAGCGAGAACGGGCCGGGCCCGCAGGTGTCGGCCTCGTACTCCTCCGGCCGCGAGAGGAAGCGTTCGACCACCTGCTCGGTCTCCAGCCAGAAGGGGCTGTCGGCCTTGCGCCGCCAGCAGATCTTGCGCAGCGCCCCGCCCGGCTTCAGAGCGCCCCGGATCGCCCGCATCGCGGGGACGGGCGCGGCGAAGAACTGGGTCCCCATGCGGGAGAAGGCGTAGTCGAAGTCGGCCTCCCAGGCGGCCGACTGGGCGTCGGCGATTTCGAACCCGACGTTCTCGGCCCCCACCTCGGCCGCCTCGCGACGCGCGTCCTCGATGAAGCGCGGAGAGGAGTCGGTGCCGAGCGCGAAGCCCCCGGGGCCGACGAGCCCCGCCAGCTGCCGCGTCGTCTCCCCGAACCCGCAGCCGACGTCGATGCAGCGCCCACCCGCCGGTGGCGGAAAGCGCTCGAACAGCTCGCCGGTGACCTCGTCCAGCGCCCCGACGAAGACCTTGCGATTCTTCTTCCACCGTTCGTAGAGCACGGTGTCCCAGGCCCGTACCGCCTCCTCGTTGCCGGGTGCAGCGGTGCTTGAGCCTGACGTTCGGGTCATCGCGTACAGGCTAGCGCTAGGCTCGCCGTCCAATGGGAACCGATCCGGCACTTGTCGCCTACGAAGCGTTCGCGGCGATTTACAACGACTTCAACCACGCCAACGACTACGAGCAGTGGCTGGGGAAGTTGCTGCTGCCCGAGCTTCAGAAGCACGGGCTGCCGGAGGCCGGCAAGGCTCTCGACGTCGCCTGCGGGACGGGTCGTGCCTTCGGACCTCTGCTCCGGCGCGGCTGGGAGGTTCAGGGCTGCGACCTCTCGCCGGCCATGCTCGAGCTGGCGGCAGAGGAGGGCGCGGGCAAGGTGCCGGTGCTGGTCGCGGACATGCGGGAGCTCCCGCACCTGGGAGATTTCGACCTCGTCCTCTCGCTGAACGACTCCGTGAACTACCTGCTCGGGGACCGCGACCTCGTCCTCGCGCTTGCGGGAATGCGGAAGAACCTGGCGGAGCACGGCCTGCTCCTCTTCGACGTGAACTCCATCTCCGCCTATACCGGTAGCTACTTCGGAGAGCGACGGGTCGAGTTCGAAGGGTCGCAGTGGGTCTGGGCCGGCCACGGCGAAAGCGCTCCGGGCATCTTCGAAACCGAGGTCACCGGCGATCGGCTAGCGGAGCCCATCCGCCAGATCGAGCGCATCCGCCCCGAGGCAGAGGTACGCGAAGCGATGCACGAGGCGGGGCTCGAAACCCTGGCGGCCTTCGGAATGAGCGAGGACGGCAATGAGATCCTGCTCTCGACGCCCCCGGACGAAGAACGCGACTACAAGCTCATCTTCATCGGCAGGGCCGCGCCCGCCTGACGGGGCTGGGGATATCGCCTTAACTGGACGGCATTTGAACCGCGTCAAGTCCCTCGCCTGGGCACCGAGCGATCGTCGTCGCCCCCAAGCCCCGAACCCCAATTGGCCGCCGGAAGCGCTCTTCACCCCGGGAAGTCGTCGACTGCCGCGAGATACCTCGCCGCCTCCTGCGGGTCGAGCTGGAAGCTCGAGGTCACAGGCGACATGCGGGTGCGCCTCGTCGTAATCCACGGCTTGCCGAATTGAGTGGACAATCTTGCAAGGAGCTTCGGCCCGAAGGTGTAGTTCGCGACGTTGGTAAAGAGCCCGAATCCGAGCCCAATGCCGGCTCCGACCGGACCGGCGACTGCGGTACCCACGGCCGTCGTGGTAATCGTGCTTCCAATATCGAAGACGAACCCGCGCCGCCTGCTACCGAAGTGCTCGGCGAGGGCGTTCGAGTACCTCCTAGCCGCTCGCTTCACCCCGTCGTCGCCGATGCCGGGATTGGCATAGTGACGCTTGAGAGCGTCCAGGAATTCTGCCTTGAGGTAGGTCATGGGATGGCCGCTCCGCACGATCTCGGCGAGCAGGACCCACTTTCTGCCCACCCGCTTGCCCGCCACGGCGATGTCGGGGCCGAGCACAGTGACGCCTTGCGGTGGATTCTCAGGGTCGAGCCGACCGACCGGTCGGTCGAGGTCCAGGTACAAAGGCGCCCGGGTCAAGACCGCCACGTCTTTCCCGCCCTCGGCGAGTGCGCAGCCCCACGCATGTTGATAGGCCTCATTGCCCATCAGCATCAGCGCATTGTGCACCTCATGGGAGATCTTGCCTTGCTCGCGCATGGAGTCAGCTGCCTCCTCCCAGTTGGTGCGGTTGGCACTGGGACCGCCGATTCCAAACAGCTTCTGGAAACTCATCAAGTTCTCTCGGGAGCTGCCCGCAGCAGTCCCGTCGATCGCTCGATCGAGCGCCGTTGCAGCCAGCCTCGCAAAGAGCTGCGACACGTGCGCACGGGGCCAATCGCGGAAGGCAGATTCCGGCTCGGCTACCTCCAGCCTCTCGGCCCACTGGTTGAGCGCGGGTTGAAGCTGCCTTCCGTAGGTGTCTTGACCGAGCAGGCGCTTGGCAGACTCGATACCGGCGTCCGCCATGTCCTCGGCGAGCGTTCCGAGGCTCCTGTCGTTTCGGGTGAGGATCTTGACGAACCCGGCCTCGACCAGCGCGCGCAGTGGGCTTGAGTCCGCATCGACCACGGCCGCTTGCAGGACCGGATGATTGAGAAGGTAGCCGTCGTTGATCAACAAAGGACCTTCGAACAAAGCGGCAGTCAGCAGGTGATTGTTCAAGGCACCCAACGAGGTAATCGCTGCGTCGCGATGGCGCTCTGCAAAGTCGTCGAGGAGTCCGAAGTAGGTGTGCACGTAGAAACGGAAGGTCGTCGTCGCTGAACGAGACCAGGTTATCCGCCCTTGCTTAGCGCTACGAACGGCCTCAAAAGTGGACCCAGACCGGAATCTATATCGGGGAGACAGGATTTGAACCTGCGACCGCTCGGCCCCCAGCCGAGTGCGCTACCAGACTGCGCCACTCCCCGTGGGGATTTCATTCTGACGAATCAGCGGGATGGCGGCTACCCTCCCTTGGGCGCGCGGCGGTAGCTCAACGGTAGAGCCTTAGCCTTCCAAGCTAATGACGCGGGTTCGATTCCCGTCCGCCGCTCTTTGGAGCAGCGCCTCCCGCTGCCGATGGAAGGGTGGATGCACCCCCGGTCTTCGGCCAATGTCGCTTTTGTTTCGCTATGGGAGACAAAAGCGACACTCCCCCTGCTGCTGACCCTGCTCGCGCTGGGAATTGCCGGGTGCGGGGGCGGTGATTCGGCAACGGGTGCGGGTGGGCCGGCCGCGACCGGCGGCTCCTACGTCGACTGGCCGCTGTTTGGGCGGGTGCCGGCGCGGACGCACTACCTGCCGGCGGAGGAGAAGGCGCTGGACCCGCCCTTGAAGCAGGCATGGTCGGTCAACACGCACGCTTTGATCGAGTTTCCGCCCGCAGTTGACGGCAGGCTCTACCTCGGCACCGACACGACCAACCTGCTCGCCCTCGACGCCGCCAGCGGCAGGACGATCTGGAGCTTCAACGCGCCCAGCGCGATCAAAGCCAGCCCCAGCTACGACGACGGCAAGGTCTTCTTCGCCGACTACCAGAGCAGCATGTTCGCCATCGACGCGAAGAGCGGCAGACTGGCCTGGCGCAGCAATACGAGCAAGGTCCCGCCCTACGGCCGGGGCGGCTTCTTCTCCTCCCCCGCCGTCGCCTTCGGCAACGTCTACGCCGCCCGCGACGACGGCACCGTCTACGCCTTCGACGAGCAGAGCGGCAAGGTCGCCTGGCACTTCGACGCCGGCGCCGCGGTCTACGGATCCCCTGCCGTCGCGCAGGTTCCCGGCACCCCGCCGACCGTCTACATCGGCGCCGAAAACGGCCGCTTCTGATCGGCCTCGAACGGAAGTAACGCAGCCGGTTTTCGCCACACCCAGCTGTGGCGAAAATCGGAAGCGCTACGGGATCGGGCTGTGGGCGCGGCTGGCGTCGAGCTCGAAGATGCGGAAGTCGGTGCCGAGCACCGGCTGGGAGACGTTGTGGACCGGGGTCTCGCCGATCGTCCCGTCGGGCGAGCCGGCGTGGGCGTGGCCGTGGAGGACGAGGTCGGGACCGTGCTCGAGAATCGGCGCCGCCAGGCGATCGGAGCCGAGGAAGACCCAGATCTCCCGCGGCTCCCCCTCCAGCGTTTCTTCGGCCGGCGAGTAGTGGAGGAGGACGATCCGCAGCGGGCAGGTCGCGATCTCCCGCAGCCCCTCGTCAAGCGCTTCCACTTCCGCCGTCGCCTCGGCGTAGACGGCCCGCAAGGAGGGCTCGCCGAAGTCGGGCAGGTGGCGCGGTGCGAAGCCGCCGACGAAGCCCTTGACCCCCACGATCCCGACCTCGACCCCACCGGCCTGGCAGACAGCGGCGCGGCGGTCGAGCATGTGGACGCCCCCCACCTCGAGGCGCTCGAGGATCGCCGGGGCTTCGTCGGCGTGCCAGTCGTGGTTGCCGAGCACCGCGTAAACGGGCACCTCCGTCTCCGCCGCCGCCGCGCAGAGGATTTCGGCCTCGTCGAGGCGGCCGTGGCTGGTCAGGTCGCCGGCGACGAGGACGAGGTCGACGTCCTCGCCCAGCGCCGCGAAGGAGGAGACGATCGCCTCGCGGTTGGAATCGCGGCAGTGGATGTCCCCGGTGGCCGCGATCCGCAGCCGCTCGGTACCGGATGAAGAAGTCACCCCGCTCCCCTACCCGCCCCGCCGCGCGTTTATCGGAGCCGTGGACGGGGCACCGAAAGGGGGCATGGCGGAGAACCTGGGCAAGAGCGAGGTCGCCCCCGAGCTGACCGAGAGCCTGAAGCGCTCGGTCGCGGCGCTGGAGGGGCAGGGCATCCCCTACCTGCTGGGCGGCGGGCTCGGCTGCTGGGCCCGGGGCGGTCCGCCCTCGAGCAACGACATCGACCTGATGGTCAAGCCCGAGGACGCCGAGCGCGCCCAGGAGGCGCTGGCCGAGGCGGGGATGCGGCCCGAGACGCCGCCCGAGCAGTGGCTGCTGAAGGCCTACGACGGCGAGATCCTGATCGACCTGATCTTCGAACCCTCGGGGATGACGATCGACGACGAGGTGATCGCCCGCGGCGACGACCTCAGCGTGATGGCGATGCAGACCCACGTCATGGACCTGAACGACATCCTCGTCACCAAGCTGCTCGCCCTCGACGAGCACAGCGTCGACTACGGCGACCTGATCCTCATCACCCGCTCCCTGCGCGAGCAGATCGACTGGCCGCACCTGCGCGAGGCGACCGCCCACAGCCCCTTCGCCGTCGCCTTCTTCGCCCTTGCCGACGGCCTCGACATCTGCCCGGCAGCGGCGCGGCCGGCCGCGGTAGAGAGTTAGACCGCGCTGCCGCTCATCGCGGGTGCTCGCAGGCGAGGAGGTCCTCGGGCCGGGGCGGCTTGGGGACGAGGAGGCCCTCCTTCGCCCTGGTCGGGAAGGGGACCGCGTAGGCGGCCGGTGAGCCGTCGGGAGCGGTGAGCAGCCAGGTGCCGCCCGGGCCGCGGTCGCGGAGGCTCAGCGGTTGGCCCGGTTTCAGAGGGACGTTCACGAAGCGGGCGGCGACGACGCCCCTGCCACTGGGGCAGGAGGCGAAGACGGAGACCCTGGTTTCGCGCGCCGCCGAGATCCGCCAGTCGTCGAGGTAGGTCCCGGTCCGGTTACGCCTCACCGCGGGCACCATCGCCGGCCCTTCGGCGCCGCTCGGCTCGCTTCCCTCGATCCTCACCCGATTCGGACCCGGGTTTTCCAGCCCGCTGCTCACATAGTCGTCGAGCGTGTCCTGGTTGCAGACGACCATGTAGATGCCGCTGGTCGCCGGCGTCTCCCAGTCGCCGCAGCCGTCGACGACGTTCTCCAGGTGCCCGGCGCCGGTGCGTAGCTGTGTCGGCACGTCGGTCCCCTCCTCGACCACTTCTTCGCCGAGGCCGTCGCGTTCGCCGGGGTCGGGGACGCCGCGGCACGGTTCCGCCGTCACGCCGCCGAACTTCTGCTGCCAGAGCGGGCTGCGCGGCGCGTCGGCGATCAGGAACCTGTTGCTGCCTTCGTAGACACCGAGCCCGCCGTTGCGGTGGCCGAGCAGGCCCTGCCAGCAGGCCCAGCCGACCCGGGAGAGGTCGATCAGCGGCGTCGCCTCCGGCGTCAGGTGCAGCTGGCGCACCGGGTTGCAGGTCGGGTGGTCGTCGATCAGGCCGCTGACGCCGGTGGGACGGACCTGGCCTTCGCAGTTCTCGTAGCTGGCGTGGCTGCCGCGGGCGGCGAAGACGCGGGGGTGTTCTTCCGGGTGGCCGAGCGCTTCGTCGCCCCAGGGGAAGGCGCGGCCCTCGGCGTTGTGCCGCGCCGTCCAGACGTAGCGGGGTTCGTGGGTGCGGGCCGAGAGCAGCACCCCGATCGACTCGAAGTCCCCCTCGTGGAAGCCGCCCTTGGCGAGCCCGCCCTTCACCGGTTGGTAGTTGAACGGGTAGAAGAACCAGTACTGGATCGAGATCGGCCCCTTCCCCCTGGGCTCGCGGTTGACCAGGTAGTAGATGGACGCGGTCCCCTCCGGGTTGGCCGAGCCCAGCGCCGCGACCATCTGGTCGTGCTGCTCGTCGACGTCGTTGTCGGCCGCCGGGTACTCCAGCGACTCGCCTTCGCCTCCGCTCCAGGGGAACTCGCCGAGGGTCCCGAGCCGCAGGCAGCCGTCGCCGCCGTCGGTGACCCGGCGGCAGATCGGAGCGCGGCGGTCGCGGACCGAGAACAGCGTCCTCACCGGCACCGGCCAGAAGCCGTCGCGGCGGTCGATCACCAGCTCCGGCTGGTAGAGGTCGGCGAGCCGGTGCTGCCAGTCGTCGGGTTCCGCCAGCTGCAGCTCCGGCGCCGTGCAGCGCGCGGTGCGCCTGCTCGCGTCTTCCTCGCCGCGGGCGTCGAGCAGCTGTTCCCGCAGTTCCAGCGCCCGCGCTTCGACCACGTCGACCGGCTCCAGCGGGCCCAGCGACCGCGCCACGACCCGGGTGGCGTCGACCGGGGCGATCGACCCCCGCCGCGGCCGGTGGACGTTGGCCCGCTCGTCCAGGACCAGGCGCCCGAGCCAGAGCTGGTCGTCGCTTTCGCCGACGTAGGCGCCGCAGACGGCTTCGCCGTTCTTCAACACCGCCGCGACCGGCTGCAGTTCCGGCGAGTCGACCCCGTGCAGGAAGGCGGCGGCGCCGGCGAAGAGCGGCACCGAGATCATCACCGCCAGCCCGTAGGGCGCGAAGCGGTCTGTCGAAGCGGCGGCGACCGCGAGGCAGAGCAGGCCGAGGACGGCCGCCGTGGCGGCGACCCCCGCGAGCCAGGGCTCGTCGCGGACGAGGAGGACGACGATGACCGCGAGGCCGCCGAGGGCCAGCGCCACCCGCGGGACCTCCAGCGTCTTCAGCTCCTCCGCGTCCGGCCGCCGCCACCTCGTTGCCGACCCCGCCCATCCCCAGGGCGCGGCGAAGAGGAGCGCCGCCAGCAGGTAGGGGGCGAGCACGATCAGCTTGCGGTCCTCGCCTTCGGCGCTGAAGGCGAGGAAGATCGCGAGGGCCAGGAGCGGGAACGGCAGCAGCAGAAGCACTTGCAGGGCGATCTTCCCGGCGCTGCCGCCGAGAGTCTTGACCCACGCCTTCAGCCCCTCCCAGATCGTCTTCCCCAACGGCTTCCGGGGGCCGGGCTTCTCGCGCAGCTGTTTGGACCACAGCAGCGCCTTGTCAACCAGGAAGTGGAGGAAGAGCGCCGCGATCGCGAGGCCGACGAAGAGCTGCAGGGCCTGGTCGAAGCGGAAGTCGCCGATCCAGACGGCGGCCAGGACCTCGACCAGCCCGATCGCGACCAGGCCGCGGCGGGTCGCCCGCACCTTGCTGCCGTTGCCGTCGAGCAGCCAGGCGAAGGCCGCGGCGATCAGCCCCAGCCCGAGGAAGATGACCAGCGCCACCGACCCGGTCGAGACCAGTTCGCCGCCGGAGACCTCGTTGACCGCCTGGTCGGCGGGCAGGTTCGAGGACCAGAAGCGCAGCCAGAGGATCGCCCGCCCGACCAGCCCCCCGATCACGACCAGGGCGATGAGGACGACCGCGATCCCGACCCCGATCAGGAGCAGGTTCCGCAGGGTCAGCGACCCCTCCCCCACTTCCAGCTTCGGCGGCGCCCGCTCCTCCTCCGCCGGGTCCGGCTCCCAGGTGGGGCGCAGGAGCAGCAGCGCCCGGGCGGCCAGCCAGATCAAGGCGACCAGCAGGACGAGCAGCAGGAGCGCCCCGACCACCGCCCCGATCTGCTCCAGCGTCGAGCGCCCCTCCTCCGCTTCGACCTGCTGCGCCGGCGGTTCCAGGGCGAGGAGGTCGGCGAGCGGCAGGACCACCCGCTGCGCGATCGCGTTGTGCCCGGATTCGGCGGGATGGAGGGTGCCCCAGATGTCGTGCTGGGCGAAGACCGACTCCTCGATCCGCCGCACCCAGCGCTGCTTCCCGGCGCAGTAGCCGTGGTCCTTGAAGTCGGCGGCGATGCCGTCGACGAGCTGCCAGCCGTTGCGGTTTGCGGCGGCGGCGACTTCCGCGTTCAGCGGCCGCAGCAGCGCCTCGTAGGCCCACTGGGCCTCGGCCCGGCTGGTGAAGCCGACGCTGTGCGAGCAGAATTCGCCCTTGCTGTCCCGGGTCGGGTCGAAGTACTCGGTGATCAGGACCGGCACCCCGGGCGCCGCCCCCTCGAGTGCCTCGCCCAGCCGGTCGTAGCGGCCGCCGAGGGCGGCGAGGTTTTCCCGCAGCGACCGTTCGCGGCCATCGCTGCAGTTGCCGGGCGAGATCCCGCATTCGCGGACGATCTGCTCGAAGCGGACGTCGTTGGCGCCGACGCTGAGCAGCACCGCGTCGACCGCCGGCCCGTTCCCTTTGCCGGGCGGCCGCACCGTTGCGATCCGTTTCAGCCGATCGACCTGCGGCGCGTACGGCTTCGCCCCCTTCGCCGGGACGATGCCGCGGTAGGGCCCGAGCAGGCCCTCCTCGACCTCCGCCCCCGAGCAGGCGAGGCTGACGAAGGTGATGGAGCGGCGCGGGTCGACTTCGCTCAGCCGGCGCGCGGCGACCTCGTAGCCCGCCGCGGCACTGCGGTGACAGGGAGGGTCGAGCCAGCGGCGCTTCCCCTGCGGATTCCCCTCACCCGAGGCCACGGAGTCCCCGAGGGCGACGATCAGCTTGTCGTCGACCTTGACCCGGGCGACCTCCGAGCGGTCCCGCCCCAGGACCTTGACCACATGCGACCCCTCGCCCTCGACCTGGACCAGTCCCGCGCAGCCGTCTTCCGCCCCACCGGAGTCCACCCTGACCCTGGCGGAGTGACCGTCGACCCGCCAAAGCGCGGTGTCCAGGTCGGCGCATATCGCCGGCGAGGGGCTGACGCGGACGGTGAAGACATCGAGATCGGCGCCAACCCCAGGCTCGACCTCGTCCAGCCTCACGTCACCGTTCGCGTCACCGCCAAAGCGATCGAGAACGGTCCACTCCATCTCCACCGCCGCGGGAGCGGACACCGCGACCGCCCCATGCGCGAGAACAAGCGCAAGAACGCCGAGAAGTCCTACAAGCAGTCGGTGGCACCTGAGCATCCGCGCGAGGAACCTTCCACACCTGGCGCATCGGCGCAACCCCCCGTACCCAAACGACGCGCGAAGTTCTGGCCCGGATCTCCGAACGTGCCTTGCCGACACCAGTGCGCGGGCTAGTTTCGAGGCAAGTACAGCGTAGACATCACGATGGCACCAAGCTGTTGTGAAATCGCCCGATCGAGGTGAAACAACGGGAGGCGCGCATAGCCGCTAGGCGGAGGTAGAGAGTGGGCGATCGAGCGGTATCTCGCGTCGAAGTCTCCATCGGGGACGTCCAAGGCAGCCAGCTGGTCATCGGGGATCACAACACGATCCAGACGCCGGAGGGAACCGAGGTCACGGTGCTCCGGGTCGGCGAGCGGACGGCGCCGGCAAGACCTCACTGCTCAAATTCGACGTCCAGCAGGCATCCGCTCCCGCAGAGGGAGTGGTCTTCGAGCCGGCGCGCCACAGGGGCCGGCCAGGCGATCGCGGATCAGTTCCGCGATCTCGCCGCAGACGGGGACGCCTGGTCCTGCTCTGAGCGAGGAGATCGTCGTCGCCGAGGCGGAACGCTGCCCTTCCGCCTGAGAACTCAGGTGTTCTTGCAACGAAAGGATTCCGCTGAGAAGCTGCCGATCGACAACGAACGGGAGGTAGCGATGACGCAGACCGTGACTCTGCCTACGATCGAGTTGGGTGCGAAAGGCGACGCCGTCAAACGGGCCCAGCGCGCTCTGCGTAGGACGTCCGACTTCAGCGTCCCGCCGAGCGTCGTTGTGGATGGGATCTTCGGGCCGGCAACGCAGCAGGCCATAAAAGACTTCCAGTCGGCCAACCCGCCCCTGGCGGCCGACGGGATCGTCGGTCCTGAGACGTGGAGCGCGCTACCCGACGGCGGGCCGATGCCATTGCTGAAGGAGGGCTTGAAGGCCGACGCGGTCCATCCCCTGCAGCAAGCCCTGGCCGACGGGGCCGGCGGTCAATGGGGCACGGGGCCCGGCCAGATCGACGGCGTCTTCGGCCCGAAGACGCGCGCCTCGGTCGAAGCGCTGCAGAAGTGGGGCAAGGTGACCGTCGACGGCATCGTCGGAGACCGGACGTGGACCATCACGGTAGTGAGGACCGAACATAACGTCGACCTCGAGGTGGTCGTCGGGCTTCAGTACATCGTCGGATAAGGGTCCAAGGCTCAATGCGCGCCGCGCCGATCAGGCGTCGCCGCTCCAGCGAAGCAAGGTGATCGAGCGCCTGGTACAGGCGGGTTGAGCGGGGCACCTAGGACTCGAACCTAGAATCGCCGGTTTTGGAGACCGGTGCCTTAGCCAGTTTGGCCAGTGCCCCAGGGTGCTGCAGAGCCAAATCCTAGTTGACGGTGGCGCCAGGGGAATGGGACGACTCGCGCTTCCAGCCCATTCGTTGACCGCGCATCCTGCTCAGCCCCCGCTTGAGCTGACGGATGCTGGTCGCGCCTGGCGGCACCGGGACGGCGCGGAAGGTGGGGGCGGGCAGGTGCAGGCGGAAGGCAATCAGGCCTTTGCGGTCAAAGCCGGTGACAAGCCTGTTGTCCCCCCAGCTCACCAGCCAGCCGCCGCCGGGCAGCTCCCGCGCCGAGCCGCAGCAGTGGCTCCTCCTCACCTGTGGGTCGTTCAGCTGACCCCTGTAAACAGCCTTGCCGGCACCGGGGTCGAGCTTGTAGAAGACGACTCGCGGGCGGCGGGGGCGGTCCTTGCCGTTGTCGAAGATCGTCAGCCGGCCGTGGCGGTCGAGGCGGGCGTCGTGCTGTCCCCCGAGCAGCCTCGTCGCCGGATCGCCGACGACCCGAAGGGACTTGTCGGTGGTGCTGCCGCCGAGCTTCCAATGAATCTCCCCGGAGGAGCGGTCGATCCCGTAGACCGCATCGGTGTGGCGGGTGGAGACGATCACTTCGCCCCGCCCCCGCGGCTCGATCGAGTTGATGTGGACGGGATCGTAGGCCTCGCGTTGAAGCCGGCGGCGCGGGTTGGCGAGCACGTTCCGCCACCAGCGGCCCGTCTCCGACAGGCCGATGCGGCCGCGCGAGTTCCACCGCCACAGGACCTCCCCCGCGGGATCGACTTCCTGCACCTCGGCGGAAACGATCGCCGCCCGTCGGGGGCCGCCGAAGCGGCGCAGATCGGCCGTTTCGGGGACATAGGTGTCGAGCAGCACATTCCCGTTCGGAAGCTCGCGGTACTCGTGGCCGTCCACGATCGACCCCCCGGTCTTGACCAGGCGCAGCAGCTTGCCCGACTCCGTACGGACCTCGTGGGCCATCCGCGGATCGAGGCCGTAGCCGTCGCCGAAGGATCGCGCCCAGACCACGCTCCCGTCGCGGAGAATCTGCCCCCACAGCGCTCGCGTATCGGGGCTGAACCACCAGCGGGGCCTGCCTTCGGTGTCGAAGACGATCACCCATGGGCGCCCGTCCTCCGGGCCCGAGTAGGTGACGACGAAGAGGCCGAAGGGCACCGGGCGGATCGATTCGAACCGGGTCGGCGGGAAATCGGCCGGCAGGTCGCGGCGGTGGGGCGTCGGCTGCGCTTTCGCACCGGGAGGCTCGCCACCCCTCTGTCCGCAGCCACCGGGAAGGAGCAGCGAGAAGATCGCCAGTGGGAGCAGGGCGGCGGCTCCCCGGATGGACCTCGGACGATGGGGCGGCCGGATCTGCACAGGCCGAGCTTAGGGAGCGCCGACCGGCGGGCGGAGAGGCGCCGGGCTCGAGTGCCCGCGGTCGCTGCCGTTCGCGGCGATCCGAGTGACCCGCGGCGAGCGCGCACCGCGTCGTCCAGCTCCTACCGGGGCACCGGGCCGGGCGCCGAATTTGCAGGCGCCCAGGCCAGTGCCCCAGAGGTCAGACCTGGTCTTTTCAGCTCTGTTTCAGGGTGATGTTCTTGGTCTTCTTGACGGCGATGCCGGAGGCGGGCTTGAAGGTGAGCTTGGCCTTGACCTTGACTTTGCCCAGCTGTTCGAGCTGGCCCCGGGTCGCGCCCTTCGCCTTGACCGTGATCTTCAGCTTCTTCGCTTTCCTGGCCTTCTTCTTCGCCTTGACCAGGCCCTCGCCGGAGACGGTCAGGGTGCCGGCGCCGGGCACTTTTACCGAGAGGGTGGCGGTGCCGTTGGCTTTGTTCAGTTTGACGCCGCCGAGTTTCAGCTTCGGCTTGACCACCTTCACTTTCGCCACGCCGGTGGCCGTGCCGCCTTGGGGCGCCGTCGCGGTGAGGGTGACTTCGTAGGTCCCGGGTTTGGCTTTTTTCGGAACCGAGACCTTCACTTCGCTGGTCGCCGTCGGGGCGCGGTGCGAGGTGGGGTCAAGCGCGCCCGGCACGAAGGTGGCGCCCGACGGGACCGTCGGTTTGCCGCCTTTCACCGAGGTGCCGCCTTTCAGCGCGAAGCTCGTGCTGGTCGTGGTGCTGGCGTAGTTGAGCTTGAACCTGACCGGCGCTTTCCCGCCGACGAACACCTGCGTCGGTTTGCTCGGAGCGGCGATCCGCAGGTCGCTGGTCCCGACCTGGCTCTGCTGGTTGGCGCCGAGGCAGATGGCGGAATCTTTTGGATCACCTTCGCTCCGAACGCAGTGAACGGGTCGATCGGCGGGGAATTCGGCATTAACGCCCCGGAAGCCCATGGCGATGGCCGCGGTGAAGGGCCCGGCGAAGGGGCTGCCGTCGGCTGCGACAGGCAGCCCGAAGTCGGCGTCGACAGACCATTCCCGAGAGGATCCTTTGACTTCCTGCACGGGCCCCGACAGGTAGCCGACCCCCTGTAGGCCGCTCGGCGGCCATGGACCGCCGACGAGCTGCCGTTCCTGCGGATCGGCTTCCGCTTCGTCGAGGACCTGCTGAATGGCCGGAGATGCGGCGGCCATCTCACTGGCAACCTGTTCGTTCAGCGTGAAGACGATCGGAGCCCCGCCGGGAGACGTCGCCGTGATGGTCTGAGGCGGCGTCGACCCGGGGGGCACGGCGATGCCGAGCAGGTACTGCAAGGTGTTTTCTTCATCCTCGGCTTGGCAGTCCGGGACCGAGTTCGTGCAGATTACGAAGTGCACCCGAGCCGTACCGATGCCGCCGGGCTGACTGACCGAAAGGCTGTTCGGCTTGAAGTAGACGCAGCCGCTGAGGACGAGGGCAAAGACACCCAAGGCCAGCAGGGCGACCAACGGCTTTGCGGGACGGCGAAGATGTGACACGAAAGCTCCTCCGGTTGGATGAAGATGCTGTTCCATCTTTGCAGTGCGGGCGGAGGGACTTGAACCCCCACGATCTTTCGATCACCAGGACCTAAACCTGGCGCGTCTGCCAAATTCCGCCACGCCCGCGTGGCTGGGCCGGGTGGCCCTTAACGCGGGGGCAATGCCGCCGCGTCGCTGACAGATTCTATGATCGGAGCCGTGGCGGTAGGAGAGGTAAGGCCCGGCTACGAACTGTGGCGGCCAAATCGGGAAAAAGCGAGCTCGGTCACGACCAAGTTCGTCGTCGTCCTGCTGCTGGCGGCGACGGCGGTGGTCGCGGCGTTGATCGCGATCGGCGGCTGGCCGCTGTTGAAGGGCGGCAGCGGGATGGGAATCGTCTGCATGATCTACGCGATCCTCTACGCCTTCTTCGCCTTTCTCGTCGCCCGCTGGAGCCGCGGCATCCTGCCGGTGGCGGCGGCGCTCTCGATGATCCTCGCGATCTTCTGCGCCGTCGGCGCCGAAAGCTGGTTCAACCGCGACCGCGCCGGCTTCGACGAAGCGGCCTTGAGCTCCTCGCTGATCGGCGTGCTGGTGATCGTCCTCGGCCTCCTGCAGATCGTCCTCATCGCCGCCTCCCTCTACGCCTTCAACCAGGAGTGGCACGTCGAGGAGGAGCGCCCGATCGGATCCGGCGAGGACTACGGCGCCGGCGCGCCGCAACCGGCCTGACGACTCCTGGCACTGCGCGGGGCGGTGTCCTCGGTCGCCCAAACAGCGCTGCTATTCGGGCTCCCTGCGTCCTAACCCCGCGTGGCCAGGCGCCGTCGGGAAGGTGCCGGAGGTGGGATTCGAACCCACAAGCCCGCAAGGGCAATCGATTTTGAGTCGATCGCGTATGCCAATTCCGCCACTCCGGCCTGCCAGGAAAGATAGAGCCGCCGGGTAGGCTGGCGCCGTGAACACCGCAACGGGGGAGCTGCTGTGGGAGCCGTCGGCCGAGCTGGTCGAGCGCTCGCGCCTGACCGAGTTCATGGGATGGCTTGAGCGCGAACGCGGGCTTTCCTTCGGCGGCTACGGCGAGCTGTGGCAGTGGTCGGTCGACGACCTCGAGGGCTTTTGGGGTGCGATCTGGGACTTCTTCGGCGTCCAGGCGGACGGCGAGCGGGGGGCGGTTCTGGGGAGCCGCGAGATGCCGGGCGCGCAGTGGTTCCCCGGCACGCGACTCAACTACGCCGAGCACCTCTTAGCCGGTAAGGACAAGGGCGAGACGGCGATCCTCCACGCCTCCGAGCTGCGCGAGCTCGACGAGCTGAGCTGGGGCGAGCTGCGCCGGCAGGTCGCGGCGACCGCGGCGGGACTGCGCGCCCTGGGAGTCGAGCGCGGCGACCGCGTCGTCGCCTACATGCCGAACATCCCCGAGGCGATCATCGCCTTCCTCGCCACCGCTTCGATCGGCGCGGTCTGGTCGAGCTGCTCGCCCGACTTCGGTCCCGCCAGCGTCATCGACCGCTTCGCCCAGATCGAGCCCAGGGTCCTCTTCGCGGTCGACGGCTACCGCTACGGCGGCAAGGACTTCGACCGGCGCGAGACGGTGGCGCGGCTACAGGAGGCGATGCCGAGCCTGGAGCGGACCGTCGTCCTTCCCTACCTGAGCGCCGATCCCAACCTGTCCTCGCTGCGCGACACGATGTGCTGGCAGGAGCTGCTGGCCCGGGACGAGGGCGCCGGGCTGGGCTTCGACCGCGTCCCCTTCGACCACCCACTCTGGGTCCTCTACTCCTCCGGCACGACCGGGCTGCCGAAGGCGATCGTCCAGGGCCAGGGCGGGATCCTGCTCGAGCACCTGAAGAAGCTCAACCTCCACGTCGACGCCCACCCCGGCGACCGCCTCTTCTGGTTCACGACGACCGGCTGGATGATGTGGAACTTCCTCGTCTCCGGGCTGCTGACGCGGGCCGCGATCGTCCTCTACGACGGCAACCCGGGCCACCCGGACATGGGCACGCTCTGGGACCTGGCCGAGCGGGCGCGCATCACCATGTTCGGGACCAGCGCCGCCTATATCGGCGCCTGCATGAAGGCCGGGATCGAGCCCGGCTCCGGCCGCGACCTCGGCGCCCTCAAGGCCGTCGGCTCGACCGGTTCCCCCCTCTCCCCCGAGGGCTTCGACTGGATCTACCAGCACCTCGGCTCCGACACCTGGCTGTTCTCGACCAGCGGCGGCACCGACCTCTGCACCGCCTTCGTCGGCGGCGTTGCGACGTTGCCGGTCTACCGCGGCGAGCTGCAGGCGCGGGCGCTTGGGGCGGCGGTCGAGGCATGGAACGAGGAGGGCGAGCCGGTGATCGAGGAGGTCGGCGAGCTGGTCGTGACCGAGCCGATGCCCTCGATGCCGATCTACTTCTGGGGCGACGAGGACGGCGGTCGCTACCGCGAGAGCTACTTCGAGATGTTCCCCGGCACCTGGCGTCACGGCGACTGGCTGGAACTGACCCGGCGCGGGACGGCGGTGATCTACGGGCGCTCGGATTCGACGATCAACCGTGGGGGGATCCGGATGGGGACGAGCGAGATCTACCGCGCGGTGCTGAGCATCGACGCGATCGTCGACGCCCTGGTCGTCGACGTGCCGCGCCCCGGTACCGACGGCTGGATGCCGCTGTTCGTGGTGCTGCGCGAGGGAGCCGAGCTGGACGAGGAGTTGCCGAAGGAGATCGCCCGGCGGGTCCGCGAACAGTGCTCGCCCCGTCACGTCCCCGACGAGGTCTTCGCGATCGAGGAGGTCCCCCGCACCCTCAGCGGCAAGGTGCTGGAGGTGCCGGTGAAGCGGATCCTGATGGGCGCCCCCGCCGGGAAGGTCGCGAGCCGGGACTCGCTGGCGAACCCCGAAGCGCTCGACTACTTCGTCGCGATGGCCAAACGGCTCGCCGTCTGAGCGAGGATCCCCGCCACGTACCCCGGTTCGTAGCGCACCTGTTCGTGCGTGAAGCGCAGTTGGGTGAGGCCGGCGGCGGTGTGCGCCTGGTCGCGGAGTCGATCGCGAGCCTGCTCGGCGGGAGTGCGGTGGTAGCGCAGCCCGTCGGTCTCGACCACCAACCCGAGGTCCGGCCAGTAGAAATCGACTTCGAACTTGTTGACGAACCACCCGGTGAGCGGAGTGGGCAGCCCGGCCTTCCGCGCGAGCGGCAGGAACCGCCGTTCGAGCTCCTCTTTGGTGAGACGAAAGGTGCGGCGGTCGAGGATGTGACGGAGCTTGGCAACGCCGGGCTCCCCGATGCGCTCGTCCAACGCCCGGCGCAGTTCGGGCGGATGGACCAGGTCGTACTTGTCCGCCTCGTTGATCGCCCGCTCGATCCCACGGCGGTCGAGCCGGAGCGCGAGATCGATCAGCGTCTGGATCGGGGTCGTGACGGGGATGCCGTACTCGCGAGTGACGTCGCGCTCCTTGAGCGAAGGTCGCCGATGAATCCGGAGGCCCCGGTGGCGCCGACGAGAAGAGCTGGGCAAGGAGATCTCCACCGGACCGCGCTGCTCAAAGCCGACGCGCCAGAGAGCTGCGGCGCTGGAATGGCTGAGCACAGCACCTTCCCCGCAAGCGAGCACCCCCGCCATCCAGCGCCCTTCATCGCTGACCTCTGGACGACCCACCGCATAGACGCCTCGTCGCAGGCGGTGCAGACGACCAATTGCGATCCGATGCCTTATCGCCTTTTCGGAGAACCCGAGCCGAACGAGTTGATCGTGCCCGATCACCCCATGCTGCCGCCGGACCAACCGCCAAGCCCCTGCTCCATCCAGCGATTGGTGATTTACAGCCCCCATAGGGGCGTTAAGTCACCAAACGCCAGTGGCTCTCCCCCCTACCCCGCTGTTGTTCGTGCAACTTGGGGCGTTTAGACCATTCCGAGGCCACCGGAGACGCCGAGCGTCTCGCCCGTCACGTACGAGGCGTCGTCGCTCGCCAGGAACGCGGCTGCCGCCGCGACCTCGTCCGGCTGGCCGAGGCGGCCCATCTGGGTCGAAGACCTCATCGTCTCGATCACCTTCTCGCCGATCTCGCCGAACTCCTTGGCGCCCATCAGCAGGGGGGTCTCGATCGGGCCGGGGGCGATGGCGTTGGCGGTGACGCCGTAGCGGGCGGACTCACGGGCGATCGCCTTGGTGAAGCCGATGACGCCGGCCTTGGCGGCGCTGTAGGCGGCCGAGCCCTTGGAGCCGACGCGGCCCGCCTCGGAGGAGATGTTGACGATGCGGCCGTAGCCGCGCTCCTGCATCCCCGGCAGCGCCGCGTGGGTGCAGTTCATGACGCCGCCGAGGTTGATGTCCAGCACCTGCCCCCACTGCTGTTGATTGACGTAGACGAAGAAGCCGAAGTTGTCCATGCCGGCGTTGTTGACGAGGACGTCGGGCTCGCCGACGGCGGCGACGGCGGCCCGGGCCGCCTCGAGGTCGGTGACGTCGAGCTCGACCGCGTGGCCGGCGATCTCGCCCGCCACCTTCTCCGCTCCCTCCAGGTTGAGGTCGCCGATCCAGACCTCGGCACCCTCGGCGGAGAGCCGGGCGGCGATCGCGGCGCCGATGCCGCTCGCCCCACCCGTCACCAGCGCCTTGCGTCCCTCGAGCCTCATGAGGCCGGGAGCATAGACTGCGCGGCCGTGACCCCGGGCACCGAACCGATCCCGATCATCGGCGGTACCGGTGCCCTCGGCGCCGGCCTCGCCCGGCGCTGGGCGAAGGCGGGCGTCCCGGTCGTGCTCGGCTCGCGGGACCCCGGTCGCGCCGAGGAGGCGGCCGCGAAGGTCCGCGCCGACGTCCCCGACGCCGACGTCACCGGCCTGCAGAACGCCGAGGCGGCGACCAGGGGGGAGATCGTCTTCCTCACCGTCCCCTTCCGCGCCCAGTCGGAGAACCTCAACAACCTGCGGGAAGCGCTGCGGCCCGGCCAGCTCCTGGTCGACTGCACCGTCCCCCTCGCCGCCGCGGTCAGCGGCAAGGCGACCCGCTCGCTCGGCGTCTGGCAGGGATCGGCCGCCCAGCAGGCGCAGGAGATGGTCCCCGAGGGCGTCACCGTCGTCTCCGCCCTCCACACCGTCGGCGCCCCGACCCTCGCCGACCTCGACGCCGAGCTCGGCGAGGACATCCTCGTCTGCGGCGACAAGAAGGCCGACAAGGCGCGGGTCGCCCGCCTGATCGAGCTGATCCCCGGCCTGCGCGCGGTCAACGCCGGTGCCCTGGAGATGGCGCGGATCGTCGAGCAGCTGACGCCGATGCTGATCTCGGTCAACACCCGCTACAAGGTCCACGCGGGGATCCGCCTCACCGGCCTGCCCGACGCCGACCACTGGGCCTAGAGCCGATGCGCGTCGCGCTTCTCGCCGGCGGCACCGGCGGCGCCAAACTCGCCGCCGGGATGCAGGAGGAGGTCGGCGGCGGCCTGGCGGTGATCGTCAACACCGGCGACGACGTCGAGGCGCTCGGCGTCCACGTCTCCCCCGACCCGGACCTCGTCACCTACTGGCTGAGCGGCGAAATCGACGCCGAGCGCGGCTGGGGGATTCGCGACGACAGCTTCACCGTCTTCGAGCGCCTGAAGCAGCTGGGCGCGCCGAGCTGGTTCGGCCTCTCCGATCGCGACCTAGCCGCCTGCCTCTACCGGCGCGAGTTCCTCGACGCCGGCGGCCGCCCGACCGACGCCCAGGCGCAGATCGCCCGCGGTCTCGGGGTCGAGGCGCGGGTGCTGCCGATGGCCGACACCCCGGTCCGCACCAAGGTGATCACCCCCGCCGGCCCCCGCGCCCTGCAGGAGTACCTGATCCTCGACGGCGGTCAGCCGCCGGTCGAGGGCGTGCAGCTGGAGGGAATCGAGGCGGCCGAGCCGACGCCGGAGGCGCTGGAAGCGATCGCCGACGCCGAGGCGATCGTCCTCGGGCCGTCGAACCCGGTGATCAGTATCGGCCCGATCCTCGCCGTGCCCCGGATGCGCGAGGCGATCGCCGCCTCCCCCGCCCCCGTCGTCGCCGTCAGCCCCTACGTCGCCGGCGAGGTCGTCAAGGGCCCGACCGACCGCTTCATGGAAGGGATCGGCCGGCCTACCACCGCCGCCGGGGTCGCCTCCCTCTACGCCGGGCTGATCGACGCGATGGTCGTCGACGAGGGCGACCCCGATCCGCCCCCGGCCGAGATCCCGACCCTCGCCACCCAGACGCTGATGGAGGGCGCCGCCGGTCGCGTCCGCCTCGCCCGGACCGTGCTCGACTACGCCGCTACTCTCGGCAGCTCTTGAAAGCGACCGCCGTTCTCCCCGTCAAGCGCTTCGAAGCGGCCAAGCAGCGACTGGCCGCGGGAATCGACGAGGGTCGCCGCCGCGAGCTGGCCGAGGCGATGCTCGCGGACGTGCTGGAGGCGATCGGCGCCGCCCGCGCGATCGAGCGCCTGATCGTCGTCACCGGCGACCCGATCGCCCAGGAGCTGGCGGCCGGAGCCGGCGCCGAGGTCGTCCCCGACCCCGAGGACGCCGGCCACGTCGAGGCCGCCCAGGCCGGCATCGCCCGGGCCGAGGTCGAGGGCGCCGAGCGGGTCGTCCTGCTCGCCGGCGACTGCCCGCTGCTCGACCCCCGCGAGCTCGACCGGCTGCTGACCGGCGCCCCCGACCGCTACGTCGGCATCGTCCCCGACCGCCACGGCACCGGCACCAACGCCCTCCTGCTCAGCCCACCCGATGCGATCGTCCCCGCCTTCGGCGAGGGCAGCCGCCAGCGGCACGTCGAAGCCGCCCGCGAGGCCGGAATCCCCTTCACGCTCGAGGAACTCCCCTCGATCGAACTCGACCTCGACACCCCCGCCGACGTGATCGCCCTGACCCGCGAGCTGGAGCGGCGCCCGAAGCGAGCGCGGCGGACCGCCAAAGCGCTGGGCATATGAGCGAGCTGCGGGTCCTGCCCGTCGAGGACCTGCCCGAGGTCGAGGAGGGGATGAAGCTGGGTGAGCTGATCGGCGAGCGAGCAAAGCTGCAGGACGGCGATGTGGTGGTGATCTCGCAGAAGGTCGTCTCGAAGGCCGAGGGACGGGTGCGGCGGCTGGCCGATGTCGAACCCTCCGAGCGGGCGGTCGAGCTCGGAAAAGAGCTGGGTAAGGAGGCGGAGCTCGTCGAGCTGGTGCTCTCCGAGAGCCGCGAGGTTCTGCGGGCCGAGCGTGGCGTCCTAATCACGGAGACGCATCACGGCTTCATCTGCGCCAACGCCGGGATCGACGCCTCCAACCTCCCGGAGGACGGCACTGTCTGCCTTCTCCCGCTGGATCCCGACACCTCCGCCCGAACCATCCGCAAAGAACTCCCGACCGCGATCGAGGGGCCGGGGGGGGGGGGGGGGGGGGG
>JBIOVP010000142.1:0-9907 GCA_044867815.1 Solirubrobacterales bacterium
CCCCCCCCCCCCCCCCCCCCCCCCCCCCCGGCTCCGATCCCCCAGCAGTGTTCGAGGTAAAGCAGCTATACGCAGCCGAAGAACTCTTCTTATTGCCGAGTCCGCGCTAACCCGTCCCTAGCAAGGGTTCTCGCGGACTCGCTGAATCGGAGGGACGGGAATGCCCCTCCCGGGTACTCAGCATGGAGCCGAGCCGGTAGCGCTGGCGGCGTCAGCAGGTAGACGCTCCTCTCGGCGGAGGTGCTCCCGGGAGGGGCATCCCCGTCCCTCTCCCCACGCCCGCCCGACGATCTTCCGGGCGCGTTGGATAGGGTTCCGCGCCGCTGATGCGCTTTTACGAGTACGAGGCCAGGAAGATCGTCGAGTTGGCGGGGATTCCCGTCACCAGGTACGGGTTCTGCACGTCCGCGGACGAGGCGCGGAAGGTCGCCGAGGAGATCGGCGGGCCGGTCGTGATCAAGAGCCAGGTGCTGACCGGCGGTCGGATGAAGGCCGGTGGGGTCAGGTTCGCCGACACGCCCGACGAGGCCGCCCAGCACGCCGAGGAGATCCTCAAGCTGGAGATCAACGGGCACATGCCGCGCGGCGTCCTCGTCGATCCCAAAGCCGAGGTCAAACAGGAGTACTACGCGGGCGTTGTCTGGGACGGGACCGCGAAGAAGCCGCTGATGCTGTTCAGCGACATGGGCGGAATCGACATCGAGGAGGTCGCCGAGAAGCATCCGGACCACGTCGGCAGAGGCCACGTCTCCAACCTCCTCCCCGTCTCCGACTTCGAGGCCAAGCAGGTCGTCGCCGCGACCGGCGTCACCGGCTCGCAGCTGAACCGCGCGACCCCGGTCCTCGCCCGCCTCGCCCGCCTCTTCCGCGAGAACGACATGACCCTGGCCGAGATCAACCCGCTGGCCGAGCTGACCGACGGCAGCTTCGTCGCCCTCGACGCCCACATGGAGATGGAGAACGAGGCGGTCGGCCGTCAAAAAAGACTGCTGCGGGTGGAGCTTGGGATCGCCGAGGACGACACCCGCGAGACCTACGAGCCCTCCGACTTCGAGAAGAACGTCAGCGCGATCGACGCCGCCGACCACCGCGGTGTCATCCAGGGCAAGGACCACGGCTTCACCGGCAACCTCGGCCTCGTGATCGGCGCCGGCGGCGGCTCGCTGACCCTGACCGACGCGGTCCGCAACCAGGGCGGCCAGCCGGCCAACTACTCGGAGATCGGCGGCAACCCGTCGGTCGCCAAGGCCTGCGGCCTCGCCAAGGAGGTGCTGGAAAAGGACGGCGTCGAGAAGATCGCGGTGATGATGTCGATCGTCTCCAACACCCGCGTCGACATCGTCGCCCGCGGCGTGATCAAGGCCTGCCTCGAGCTCGGCAGGGACCCGGGCGAGACGATCGCGATCTTCCGCATCCCCGGCGCCTGGGAGGACGAGGGCTTCAAGATCCTCGAGAAGTACGGGGTCGAGTACTGCGACCGCTCGGTCTCGATGTGGGAGGCCGCCGGCCGCGCCGTCGCCAAGATCCAGGGAGCGCCCGCCTGATGAGCATCCTCCTGAACAAGGACACGACCTTCATCGTCCAGGGGATCACCGGCCGCGAGGCCGTCAACCTGACGAAGGAGTGCCTCGACTATGGCTCCAGGGTCGTCGGCGGCGTCACCCCCGGCCGCAAGGGCCGCGAGGTCCACGGAGTCCCCGTCTTCGACACCGTCGCCCAGGCGGTCGAGCACCACGGCGGCCCGATCGACGGCTCCGTCGTCACCGTCCCCCCCGCCTTCACCAAGGACGCCGTGCTGGAGGCGATCGAGAACGGGATCAAGCTGATCGTCGTCGTCACCGAGCGGATCCCGCGCGGCGACGTCGCCCAGATGGTCGAGCTGGCCGACATGCGCGGCGCCAGGATCATCGGCCCCAACTGCCTCGGCCTGATCGTCCCCGAGGTCTGCAAGATGGGCGGCATCGGCGGTCCCGCCAAAGACGCCGCCAAGGCCTACCAGCCCGGCCGCGTCGGCGTGATGAGCCGCTCGGGCGGGATGACGACCGAGATCTCCTCCTCGCTGACCGCCGCCGGCCTCGGCGTCTCCACCGCCGTCTCGATCGGCGGCGACGCGATCATCGGCTCCACCTACGCCGAGCTGATGCCCTACTTCGAGGCCGACGAGCAGACCGAGGCCATCGTCATCTACACCGAGCCGGGCGGCCGCATGGAGGCCCAGCTGGCCGAATGGGTCAAGGACAACAACTCCCGCCTCCCGATCGTCGCCTTCATGGCCGGCAAATTCATGGACGACGAGGAGATGAAAGGGATGTCCTTCGGCCACGCCGGCACGATCGTCGAGGGCAAGGAGGACACCGCGACCGAGAAGATCGCCCGCCTCGAAGCCGCCGGTATCCGTGTCGTCGAGCGCATCGACGAGATCCCCGACGTCGTCAAGGAGAAGCTGGGAGTGACCGCCTGATGGCCGACACCATGAACCCCGCAGCAATGAACAAGGTCTTCATCGACATCGAGGTCGAGGACAGCATCAGGAACGACGCCGCGATCGCCGCCAAGCTCGAGGAAGTCTGCCCCGTCGACATCTACAAGGACGCCGACGGCGCCGTCGAGATCGTCGACCAGAACGTCGACGAGTGCGTCCTCTGCCGCCTCTGCATCGAAGCCAGCCCCCCGGGCACCGTGCACGTCAAGAAGCTCTACGACGGCACCGAGCTGTCCTAGTCACAGCCTCCCCGCCCCTGAATCACAAAGACCCGCCGAAGCGGGTCTTTTTCGTGCGGGGGAGCTACCCCCGGAACGGCTGATAACCGGACATTGAGGATAGCAGTGGGGCCTCGCTAACAACAGGGGGGAGAACTTTGCCCGCCCCAGCTCTTATAGATCTGGAGGACGAAGCGGCGAGGTGCCGCGAACGGTTGATAACCGGGAGTTCGGAGTAGCTCTCCGGATGGGGTTCGAGTCCCCCGTCCTCCTCACAACTTGCTGTCGGGCAGAGGACTTATCACCCTCTGCTCAGCAGCTTGATCCGTGCGATGGCTCACGTTACGCCCATATAAATTTATAGTCCGGTAATGTTTACACCGATGGATGCATCGGTTCGCACTCGGTTGTCGCGGGATGACCGCATGGAGCAGACGTTGGCGGCGGCGCACGTGCTGTTTGCGGAGCGTGGCTATGCGGCGGTGACGATGGACGAGATCGCGGCGGCGATCGGGGTCACGAAGCCGCTGCTCTACAACTACTTCGGCAACAAGGAGCGGCTCTACATCGCCTGCATGGAGCGGGCGGGGGACGCTTTGATCGCGACGATCGCCGAGGCGGTGCGGGAGACCGAAAACCCGGGCGACGCGCTCGGGGCCGGGGTCCGCGCCTTCTTCTCCTTCCTCGACACCGACCGCTCCGCCTGGGCGGTGCTCTTCGACGAGACCCTCCCCCAGGCCGGCGAGGTCTTCGAGCGGGTCGCGGCCTACCGCGGCCAGATCCTCGACCTCGTCTCCGCCTCGCTGCTGGCGCAGCTGCCGATGCGGCGTCGGGAAGCGGCCAAGGTCGAAGTCGAAGCCCTCTCCACCGCTCTGCTCGGCGCCTCCGAGGCGCTCGCGCGCTGGTGGCTGCGGACCGAGTCGATCACCGCCGAGGACGCCGCCGCGCTCCTCGTCTCCACCGTCGAGCCCGGCCTGCGCGGCCGCTCGGCCCCCACCCCCACTTCCAACTCACCCCAAGGAGGACCCTCCCCCAAATGAACGCCAAAACCCGCAAGGTCGCCGTCGTCGGCGGCAACCGGATCCCCTTCGCACGCTCCAACAGCGTCTACTCGCACGCCAGCAACCAGGACATGCTGACCGCCGCGCTCGACGGGCTGATCGACCGCTACGGCCTCCAGGGCGAGACGATCGGCGAGGTCGCCGGCGGCGCCGTGCTCAAGCACTCGCGTGATCGCGACCTCACCCGCGAGAGCGTGCTCAGCACCCGCCTCGCCCCCGAGACCCCCGCCTACGACGTCCAGCAGGCCTGTGGCACCGGCCTGGAGACGACGATCCTCGTCGCCAACAAGATCGCCCTCGGGCAGATCGACTCCGGCATCGCCTGCGGCGCCGACACCACCTCCGATGCGCCGATCGCCCTCAACGAGGACCTGCGCGAGACCCTGCTCGAGGCCAACCGCGAGCGCTCGACCGTCGGCAAGCTGAAGACGCTGACCAAGGTCCGCCCCGGCCACATCGTCCCGGCGATCCCCCGCAACGAGGAGCCGCGCACCGGCCTCTCGATGGGCGAGCACTGCGCGATCATGGCGACCGAATGGGACATCGGCCGCGAGGAGCAGGACGAGCTCGCGGTGAAGAGCCACAAGAACCTCGCCGCCGCCTACGACCGCGGCTTCTTCGAGGACCTGATCACCCCCTACATCGGGCTCGACCGCGACCAGAACCTGCGCCCGGACTCCAACCTGGAGAAGCTGGCGAAGCTGGGCCCGGTCTTCGGCGGCCCCGAGGGGACGATGACTGCGGCCAACTCGACGCCGCTCTCGGACGGCGCCTCGACCGTCCTCCTCGCCTCCGAGGAGTGGGCGAAAGAGCGCGACCTGCCGATCCTCGCCTACATCACCGAGGCGCAGACCGCCGCCGTCGACCACGTCCACAAGCGCGAAGGCCTGCTGATGGCGCCGGCCTACGCGATGCCGCGGATGCTCGACCGCGCCGGCCTCAAACTGCAGGACTTCGACCACTACGAGATCCACGAGGCCTTCGCCGCGCAGGTGCTCTGCACGCTGAAGGCCTGGGAGGACAAGGAGTTCTGCTCCGAGAAGCTCGGCCGGAAAAAACCGCTCGGGCCGATCGACCGTGGGAAGCTCAACGTCAACGGCGGCTCGCTGGCGGCCGCCCACCCGTTCGCCGCGACCGGCGGCCGGATCGTCGCCAGCCTCGCCAAGCAACTGAACGAAGACGGCAAAGGCCGCGGGGTGATCAGCATCTGCGCCGCCGCCGGCCAGGGTGTCGTCGCGATCCTCGAGGCCCCGGGAGGTGCCAAGTAACGATGGCTGACCGCTACTCACAGGTTGTCAACGCGCCGCTCGTCGGCACGATCGCCAAGCAGCTCGGGCTGCCCCAGCCGGTCTCGCTCGACCGCTACCAGGAGGGACAGCCGGTTGTCTCCGGCCCGGTCCTCCACGACGGCGCCCCCGCAGGGCGCCTCGGGAAGGCGATCGCCGGCATCCTCGACAGCATCAAGGCCGAACGGGCCGGCGCCGAGGGCAGGGCGAAGGCGCTGGTCTTCGACGCGACCGGAATCGCCGACTCGACCGAGCTGGTCGAGCTGCAGCGCTTCTTCTACCCGGCCGTCGGCCGCCTGCAGCGCAGCGGCCGCGTCGTCGTCCTCGGCACCCCGCCCGAGGAAGCCGGCTCCGTCCCCGCCCAGATCGCCCAGCGGGCGCTGGAGGGCTTCACCCGCTCGCTCGGCAAGGAGATCGGCGGCCGCGGCTCGACCGCGCAGCTCGTCTACGTCGAGCCGGGCGCCGAGGACCAGCTGGAGTCGACGCTGCGCTTCCTCCTCTCGCCCAAATCGGCCTACGTCTCCGGACAGGTGATCCGGGTGGGCAAAGGGGTCGCCCCGAGCCCGAAGATCGACTGGGAGCAGCCGCTCGGGGGCAAGGTGGCGCTGGTCACCGGCGCCTCGCGCGGGATCGGCGCCGCGATCGCCAACACCCTCGCCCGCGACGGGGCCGAAGTTGTCGGCCTCGACATCCCGCAGATGTCGGCCGACCTGAAGGCGGTGACCGAGGCGATCGGCGGCCGCTCGATCGAGATCGACATCACCGCCGACGAGGCCCCGGAGACGATCGCCTCCCAGCTCTCCGGCGGGGTCGACGTCGTCGTCCACAACGCCGGTGTGACCAAAGACCGGACGATCGCGAAGATGCCGGAAGAGCGCTGGGCGCAGCTGATGGAGATCAATCTCTCTTCGGAGGAGCGGATCAACGACGCCCTGCTCGACGGGAAACTGCTGAACGGCAACGGGCGGATCGTCGGCGTCTCCTCGATGGCCGGGATCGCCGGCAACAACGGCCAGACCAACTACGCCGCCTCCAAGGCCGGCGTGATCGGGATGGTCGAAGCGATGGCACCCGAACTGGCGAAACGTAAGGCGACGATCAACGCGGTCGCCCCGGGCTTCATCGAGACCCGGATGACCGCGGCGATGCCGATCGGCCCGCGCGAAGCCGGCCGCCGGCTGTCCAGCCTCTCGCAGGGCGGCCTCCCAGTCGATGTCGCCGAGACGATCGCCTGGTTCGCCAGCCCCGCTTCGACCGGCGTCAACGGCAACGTCGTCCGCGTCTGCGGCCAGAGCCTGCTGGGGGCATAGATGATGGCGAAGACCCTCGACAGCTCCCCCAGCATCCTGCCGCTCTACGCGCGGGCGGCGCTGCCGATGATCCCCGGCGCCTCGCTGCTGCCGTTCGTCCCGGGCGGGGGCGGCGAGATCCCCGACGGGCTCGACCTCGAGCTGACGGGCGTCACCGCCGAGCCGGAGGACGTCGCCGCCTACGCCAAGGTCTGCGGCTTCGCCCTCCGCGACACCCTGCCGCCGACCTACCCGCACATGCTCGCCTTCCCGCTGCACATGGCGGTGATGAGCGACGGGTCATTCCCCTTCGGCGCGGTCGGCCTCGTCCACGTCGAGAACTCGATTACCCAGAAGCGGCCGATCGGGGTCCACGAGGAGATGACGATCCGGGTACGGCCGACGAAGCTGCGGCCGCACCCGAAAGGGAAGACCTTCTCGCTGGAGACCGAGGTCTTGGTCGACGGCAAGGTCGTCTGGGTGAGCGTCAGCACGATGCTGCGCCGCGGCAAGTCGAACGGCGACGCGCCGAAGCAGGAGAAGGGCTTCGACTCGCTGCCCGCCGACGCGCCGGCCGGCGCCGAGTGGAAGCTGCCCGGCGACCTCGGCCGCCGCTACGCCGGCGTCTCCGGCGACCGCAACCCGATCCACATGCACTCGCTGACCGCGAAGCCGCTCGGCTTCCCCGGCGCGATCGCGCACGGGATGTGGACGAAGGCGCGGGCCCTGGCCCAGCTCGAAAGCAAGCTGCCGCAGAGCTTCGAGGTCGAGGTCCGCTTCCGCAAGCCGGTGCTGCTGCCGGCACGGGTCGAGTTCGCCTCTCAGGAGGAAGGCGAGGAGATCCTCTTCGCCGTCCGCGACGCGAAGAAGGGCACGCCCCACGTCGACGGCTGCGTGCAGCCACTCAAAGCCGCAACGAAATCCAAAACCGCCAAAACCGGAAGGAAGACGAAGAAGTGACGACCACCACCGAGAACAAGGGGATGGCGGAGCGCGGGATGGGCTACGGCCTGCGGGCGCTCAACCGCCTCGCGGGTTCTGACCTGCTGGACCGCATCCGCATCCGCAAGCAGGTCGAGCAGGCCCTCTTCCAGGGGACCAAGAACGGCTTCAAGGGCGCGACGGCGGCCGGCCGCACCTTCAAGGCCGCGCAGAAGCTCGGCAAACCCGCCCGCCAGAAGAAGGGCAGGTCGACCGGGCTCTTCGACCTCACGCCCGACGACGAGCAGCAGATGTTCCAGGAGGCGGGCCGCGCCTTCGCCGAGGACCAGATCCGCAAGGCCGCGTTGAAGGCGGATGAGGACCGCGAGACGCCGAAGGAGATCCTCGACCAGGCGAACGAGCTCGGCGTCAACATGCTCGGCGTCCCCGAGGAGCTCGGCGGCGTCATGACCGAGCAGTCGGCGGTCACCACCGTCCTGATCGGCGAGGCGCTCGCCCACGGCGACATGGGCGTCGCCTACGCGGCGATGGCGCCCGGCGCCGTCGCCACCGCGATCGGCCTCTGGGGCTCGGCCGAGCAGGAGGCGACCTACCTCCCCGCCTTCACCGGCGAGGACATCCCGGCCGCGGCGCTGGCGATCCTCGAGCCCCGACCGCTCTTCGATCCCTTCCAGCTGGAGACGAAGGCGAAACGCAAAGGCGACGAGTGGGTCCTCAGCGGCGCCAAGTCGCTGCTTGCCCGCGCCAAAGAGTGCGAGCTCTTCGTCGTCGCCGCCGACGCCGAGGGGATCGGCCCGGCCCTGTTCGTGGTCGAGTCCGGCGCCAAAGGCCTGTCGATCGAGGACGAGCCGGCGATGGGGCTGCGCCCCGCCGCCACCGGCCGCCTCCTGATCGACAAAGTCAAACTGCCGGGCAGCGCGCTGCTCGGCGAGGGGAACGCCAAAGCCAAGGACTACGCCGCCTGCGTCAACCGCTCGCGGATCGCCTGGTGCGGGCTCGCCAGCGGGACCGCGCAGGCCGTCCTCGACTACGTGATCCCCTACGTCAACGACCGCCAGGCCTTCGGCGAACCGATCTCCAACCGCCAGGGCGTCGCCTTCGCCGTCTCCGACATCGGCATCGAGTCGAACGCGATGCGGCTGGCGACCTACCGGGCGGCGAGCCGCGCCGACCGCGGCGAGAGCTTCAGCCGCGAGGCGGCGATCGCCCGCAGGCTCTGCACGACGAAGGGGATGAAGATCGGCTCCGACGGGGTCCAGTTGCTCGGCGGCCACGGCTTCGTCAAGGAGCACCCGGTCGAGCGCTGGTACCGCGACCTCCGAGCTGCGGGCGTGATGGAGGGCGCCCTGCTCGTCTAGGCGCCGCCTGACGAGCGAAAGGACAGAACCATGATCAACCTCGAGATACCGAAGAAGTTCAAGCCGCTGGCGAGCCAGGCAAACCAGGTCGCCACCGAGGTGTTCCGCCCGATCTCGCGCAAATACGACGAGGCCGAGCACAGCTACCCGAAAGAGCTCGACATGCTGGCGTCGCTGATCGACGGCATGAACGAGGGTTCCGACATCGGCGGCGCCGGTGCGGCCGGCGTCCGTCGCGAAAAGAGCGACGACGGCGAGAACCGCAACGGCTCCAACCTCTCCACCGTGCTCGGGATCATCGAGCTCTGCTGGGGCGACGTCGGCCTGCTGCTCTCGATGCCGCGCCAGGGGCTCGGCAACTCGGCGATCGCCTCGGTCGCGACCGAGGAGCAGCTGAAGAAGTACGGCGGCAAGTGGGCCGCGATGGCGATCACCGAGCCCGAAGCCGGCTCGGACTCCGCCGCGATCCGCGCCACCGCCGAGCTCGACGGCGACGAATACGTCCTCAACGGCGAGAAGATCTTCGTCACCTCGGGCGACCGGGCCGACCTGATCGTGGTCTGGGCCTCGCTCGACCGCTCGAAAGGGCGGGCGGCGATCAAGTCGTTCATCGTCGAGCGCGACAACCCCGGCCTGAAGCTGGACCGACTAGAGCACAAGCTCGGGATCCGCGCCTCCGACACCGCCAACTTCACCCTGCAGGACTGCCGGGTGCCGAAAGAGGCGCTGCTCGGCGACCCGGAGGTGAAAGAGAAGGGCTTCGCCGGGGTGATGGAAACGTTCGACAACACGCGGCCGCTGGTCGCCGCGATGGCCGTCGGCGTCACCCGGGCGGCGCTCGAAGAGACGCGGAAGCAGCTGAAGGCAGCGGGCGTCACGATCGACTACGACGTCCCCGCCAACAACCAGCACGCCGCCGCAGCCCGGTTCCTGGAGATGGAGGCCGACTACGAGGCCGCCTGGCTGCTCACCCTCCAGGCCGCCTGGATGGCTGACAACTCGAAGCCGAACTCGCTGCAGGCATCGATGGCGAAGGCGAAGGCCGGGCGCACGGGCGTCGACGTCACGCTTGGGTGCGTCGAGCTGTGTGGCTCGATCGGCTACGGCGAGAACGAGCTGCTGGAGAAGTGGGCTCGGGACTCGAAGATCCTCGACATCTTCGAGGGGACGCAGCAGATCCAGTTGCTGATCATCGCCCGGCAGTTGCTGAAGAAGACGAGCTCCGAACTTCGGTAGCCAGGTAGGCAGGCAAGGGGGCGGGGACCCCCCAC
>JBIOVP010000143.1:0-3446 GCA_044867815.1 Solirubrobacterales bacterium
GCCGCGCCACTGCTCCCGAGGCGTCAGCAGGAGACGATCCTCGCGGCGGAGGTGCTCCGAACGACCCCCACCGGCACACCCTCCCACCCCAACCCCGGCTAGCCTCGCTCTGATGGCCGACCAGCGGATTTCACTCTCCGAGGCGGCGCGGCGGTCGGGGGTGCCGTCCTCGACTCTGAAACGGTGGGCGGAGGAGAAGATCGTGCCGGTGCGGCGGGGGCGCTGGACCGCGGCGGCGGCGGCGCAGGCGCGGGTGGTGGCGCGGATGCGCGAGCGGGGATACTCGCTGGAGGACCTGAAGAGCGCCGGCCAGGAGGGCCGGCTCGCCTTCGGCTTCACCGAAGAGCTCTTCTCGGGCTCCGAGGACGCGATCACGGTCGAGGACGCGGCGGTGGAGACGGGGCTGGAGCCGGAGCTGATCGAGCGGATCCTCGTCATCCTCGGGACGCCGAAAGGCCAGCGCGAGCTGAGCAGGGAGGACCTGGCGGCACTGCGGCACTGCGCCCGCGTCCTCGCCGCCGGCTTCCCGCTCGTCGCCTTCCTGCAACTGGTCCGGGTCTACGCGCAGTCGATGCGGCGGATCGCCGACGCCGAGGTGCGGCTCTTCCACCTCTACGTGCACGAACCGCTGATCCGCGACGCGGTGCCGGAGCTGGAAATGGCGGAGGAGATGGGGGAGCTCGCCGCCGACATCCTGCCGCTGGCGGCGCCGCTGACCGAGTACCTGCACGAGCGCTACCTGCGCTTCTTTGTCGAGCAGGACGTGGTCGGCCACATGGAGTCCGACTCGGCGATGGAGACGGCCGAAATCGAACTCGGCCACGTCCACGTCGCCCTCTGCTTCATCGACCTCACCGGCTTCACCCGCTACACCGAGGAGGAAGGGGACATCGAGGCGCTCGACGTGGTTGAGAACTTCGTCGCCGGCGTCGAAGCGACGCTGCCGCGGGAGGCGACGATCGTGAAGACGATCGGTGACGAGGTGATGGTCGTCTCTCCCGACGCGGCTTCGCTGACCCGGTGGGCGGTCGACTTCCTCTCCCGCTTCCCGCAGCGGCCGCAGCCGCGGGTCGGGATCCACTACGGCGACGCCGTCTACCGCGACGGCGACTACTTCGGCAGCCAGGTCAACCTCGTCCACCGCGTCGTCAACCGGGCGCTGGCGGGAGAGGTGCTGGTCACCGACGCCGTCTGCGTCGCGATCGCCGGCAGCCAGAGCCTTGAAATGGAGCCGATCGGCGAGGTCAGCCTCAAGGGGTTCCCGACCCCGACCGAGCTCTTCGTCGTGCGGGCCGCATGAGGGCCGTCGAGCTGTTGGAGCGGGTCGAAGGTGGCGGCCTGATCGCCGGACCCGGGCCCGTCCTGGTGATGCTCTCGGGCGGGCGGGACTCGGTCTGCATGCTCGACCTCGCCGTGCGGGCGCGGGGGGCGGGGGCGGTGCGGGCGCTGCACGTCAACTACGGGTTGCGGGAGGAGGCCGACGGGGACGAGCGCCACTGCGAGGAGCTGTGCGGCGGGCTCGGGGTGCCGCTCGAGGTGGCGCGGCCGCGGCGCGGTGAGGGCGGCAACCTCCAGGCCTGGGCGCGGGAGGAGCGGTACGCCGCGGCGGCGCGGCTGGCGGAGGAGGCCGACGCGACGATCGTCACCGGCCACACCGCCGACGATCAGGTCGAGACGATCCTCTACCGACTCGCCTCCTCACCGAGCCGCCGGGCGCTGCTGGGGATGCGTCCGCGCGACGGTCGCCTCGCCCGCCCACTGCTGACCACGACCCGCGCCGAGACGACCGCCTACTGCGAGGAGCGGGGGCTGGTCTGGCGCGACGACATGACCAACGAGGAGGGTGACTACAAACGCAACCTCGTCCGCCGCGAGCTGGTCCCGGCGCTTGAGCGGATCCACCCCGCCGCGAAGGAGAACGTCCTGCGCACCGCGGCGCTGCTGCGCGAGGAGGCGGAGCTGCTCGACTCGCTCGTCGACGCCGAGCTGGCGGCGGGGGAGGGGACGATCTCCCACCAGCGCTTCGCCGAGCTGCACCCGGCCCTGCGCCGCCTCGTCCTTCAGCGCCTCGCCGATCAGGCCGCCGGCCGCCCGGTCGCCGGCGCCGCCCGCTTCGCCGACCAGGTCGCCGGCCTCAGCCGCGGCGGCTCGACCCTCGACCTCGGCTCCGGCGTCCGCGCCGTCCTCAAGGGCGGCACCCTCCGCGCCGAACAAGGCTGACGGGACGAAAGTACCCCTATATGTAGGGAAATCGTCCCGTCGGCGGGCTTCTATCTAGACTGCGCGCCGTGTCGGACCCCGCGATCGGCGAGACCCTCGTCGCCAGAGAGGACCTGCAGCGCCGCATCGCGGAGCTGGGGGCCGAGATCAGCCGCGACTACGCGGGGCGGGAGCTGATCATGGTCGGGGTGCTGAAGGGCGCCGTCCTCTTCCTCGCCGACCTGATGCGCCACATCGAGGTCCCCTGCGAGATCGACTTCATGGCGGTTTCCAGTTACGGCTCTCAGACCGATTCCTCCGGGGTAGTCCGCATCCTCAAGGACCTGGACGCGCCGATCGAAGACCGCGACGTCCTCATCGTCGAGGACATCATCGACTCCGGTCTCACCCTGCAGTACCTGATGCGCAACCTCAACGCCCGTCGGCCGGCCTCGCTGCAGGCCTGCGCGCTGCTGACCAAGCCGGAGCGGCTGCGGGTCGACCTCTCGCCGAAATACGTGGGCTTCGAGATCCCCAACCGCTTCGCGATCGGCTACGGGCTCGACCACGCCCAGAAGTACCGAAACCTGGATTTCGTCGCGGCGCTCTCCGAATAGGCCCGCAAAATCCGCCCTGGTACGCTGATTCCCACCCGTGAGGCGGTTTTTCAAAAGTGCGGCGTTTCCGATCCTGCTGGTCGTGATCCTGGCGTTCATCGCCTCGAAAATCATCACCGGCGGCGACGGCACGGAGGCGCCTCCGTACAACCAGCTCGTCCAGCCGGAGACCGGGCTGATCGCCAAGGGCCAGATCGAAGAGGTCTCGGTCAACACCAAGGACAACACGCTCGACGTCAAGCGGACCAACGGCGAAAGCTTCTCCACCGGCTACCCGCCCAACACCGAGCAGTCGCTGCTCGACCAGCTCGAGAAAGCGGAAGTCGACACCAAGGTGCACGGCTCCGGCAGCTCCAGCCTGCTCTCGCTGCTGACCCTGATCCTGCCCTTCGTCCTCTTCTTCGGCTTCTGGATCTTCCTGATGAACCAGATGCAGGGCGGCGGCTCGCGTGTCATGAACTTCGGCAAATCGAAAGCGAAGCGGATGTCGGTCGACGCGCCGAAAATCACCTTCCGCGACGTCGCCGGGGTCGACGAGGCGGTCCAGGAGCTGGAGGAGATCAAGGAATTCCTCGAGAACCCGAAGAAGTTCCAGGCGCTCGGGGCGCGGATCCCCAAGGGCGTCCTTCT
>JBIOVP010000144.1:0-3750 GCA_044867815.1 Solirubrobacterales bacterium
CGAAGACATCCGCGAGATGGGCGGGATGGCGCTGCGGGCGCCGGTCTTGGCGGCCCTCTTCCTGATCGTCGCCCTGGCGACCCTGGCGATGCCGGGCTCGGCCAACTTCGTCGGCGAGTTCTACATCCTCAACGGCCTCTTCCAGGCGAAGATCGTCTTCGCCCTCGTCGCGATCAGCGGCGTCGCGATGTCGGCCTACTACGCGCTGCGGCTCTACCAGGGGGCGATGCACAACCGTAAGCCGGAGGGCCTCCTGTCCCGCGAGATCGGGGTGCGCGACGCGCTCGTCCTGGTGCCGCTGGTGCTCTGCATCGTCGGGCTGGCGCTCTACCCGCAGCTGATCCTCGAGCGGACGGCGCCGACCGTCGACCAGACCGTGGCGCGGGTACGGGGCGGCGAAACGCCGGAGGCGCGGCTGGCGAGCATGTCGAAGGAAGTCGAAAAGTTGCTCACCGGCGTCCCTCCGTATGAAGCCCGCGACTGGGAACCGACCCTGACCAAGCCATGAACTTCTACGAGCCGCACATCGACTACGCCGGCATCTCGCCGCTGATCGCACTCACGGTCGGCCTCTGCGTCGTCCTCCTCAGCGCCGTCTTCAAGCCGGTGCGACGCTGGGCGCCGGCGCTGACGCTGGTGACGCTCGGCGTCACCGCCGGCCTGCTGATCTGGCAGTGGGACGACCCGAAGACGCTGATAACCGGCGCCCTGCGGCTCGACGACCTGGCGATCTCGATCTCGCTGATCGCGATCCTCACCGCCGCCTTCTGCATCCTCCTCTCGATCCGCGAGCGGGCGGCCGAGGAAGCGGGCTCCGGCGAGTACCACGCGCTCCTGCTCGGCTCGGTCCTGGGAATGACGATGCTCGCGCAGGCGACCAACCTCGTCACCTTCTTCGTCGCCCTGGAGACGCTCTCGATCCCGCTCTACATCCTCTGCGCCACCAACCTGCGGCGCGAGGGCTCGCTCGAGTCGGGGCTGAAGTACCTGATCGTCGGCTCGATCGGCTCGGCGACGCTGCTGTACGGGATGGCCTTCCTCTACGGCGGCACCGGCAGCACGGGCTTCGCGGGGATCGCCAACGGGATCGCCGAAAACGGGCTCGACGCCGATCCCCTGATCCTGATCGGGATCGCGATGGCGGCGGTCGGGCTCGCCTTCAAGACCTCGATCGCCCCCTTCCACCAGTGGACGCCGGACGTCTACCAGGGCGCCCCCACTCCGATCACCAGCTTCATGGCGGTGGCGACCAAGGCCGCGGCCTTCGCCGTCTTCCTCCGCTTCTTCGAGGTCGCCCTCGGCTCGCAGCTCGACTCCTGGCAGCCGGCGCTGGCGGCGCTGGCGGCGCTCTCGATCCTCGTCGGCAACGTCGGCGCGCTCGGACAGGACTCGCTGAAGCGGCTGCTGGGTTACTCAGGGATCGCCCAGGCCGGCTACATGCTCGGCGGCGTGGTCGTCGCCTCCGAGGCCGGGACCAGTTCGCTCGTCTTCTACCTCGCCGCCTACGCATTCATGAACCTCGCCGCCTTCGCCGTGATCGTCGCCCGCGAGCGGGAAACGGTCTTCGGCGACGACATTCGCGGCATCCGCGGCCTTGCCGCCGAGCAGCCGCTGCTGGCCTGGCCGCTGACGATCTCGATGCTGGCCCTGGCCGGGCTGCCGGCGACGGCGGGCTTCATCGGCAAGCTCTACCTGATCGAGGCCCTGGTCGAGGGTGACTACACCTGGCTCGCCGTCTTCATCGCGGTCGGGACGATGATCTCGCTCGCCTACTACCTGCGGGTGGTGGCGGCGATGTGGATGCGGCCCGAGGGCGAGCGGTCGCCGGGGGCGCGCCCGGTGATCGCCGGCGCCTCGCCGGAGGCCGACCCGGTCGATCCCGAGGCCGGCCGCCGCTGGTACATCGCCGGGCCGGCGCTGCTCGCCGCCGCCGCGACGGTCTTCTTCGGAGTGATCCCGCAGCCGCTGGTGGACTTCGCCGAACACGCCGGTCGCGCTCTCTTCGGATAGAAACGCCCGATCGGAGTCCTTCTCACCACCGGCGCGATCATCGCGGCCGTCGCCATCGGCGTCTGGTCCGAGGGCCGCTGGCCGGCCGGCGCCGCCCGCGCCTCCCGCAGCGCCCTGACGCTGCTGCTCTACGTGCTGCTGCCGCCGGTGATCTTCTTCAACATCGCCGCCAGCGAGATCGACGTCAGCCACGGGGTCGGGCTGCTGCTGGGAATCGTCGCTTCCTCGCTCGGCGCCCTCTTCGCCTGGGCGGTCGCGACCCGGTTCCACACCCTCACACGGCCGCAGGTGGGAGCGGTGATCTGCACCGTGCTCAGCGTCAACACCGGCTACCTCGGCTACCCGCTGGCGGTGGCACTGCTGGGTCGCGACGAGCTCTCGACCGCGGTCCTCTACGACGTCCTCGTCACCGGCCCCTGCCTGCTGCTCGGCGCCTTCGCGGTCGGCGCCGCCTTCGGCACCAAGGCCGGCGAAACCCCGCGGCAGCGGGTCGGCGCCTTCTTCACCCGCAACCCGCCCCTCTACGCCGCGCTCGCCGGCCTATTGGTCCCCGATGCCCTCGCGCCCGACCTCCTCGTCGACCTCTCCCAGGTCCTGATCGTCGCCATCCTCCCGATCGGCTTCTTCGCCGTCGGCGCCACCCTGGCCGAGAACGCCGAGAGCGGCGAGTTGCCGATGCCACCGCCCCTCACCCGCCCGGTCCTGCTCGTGATCGCCACCCGCCTCGCCGTCGTCCCCGGGCTCCTGATGCTCCTCGCCGCCCCCCTGATCGACCTCCCCGCCGCCTACCGCCTGCTCTCGGCCATGCCCTCCGGCCTCAACTCCCTGGTCATCGCCCACGCCTACGGCCTCGACATGGAGATCACCGCCGAGGCCGTGACCTGGTCGACCGCGATCGTGGTGCTCGCGGCGCTTGGCTCCCTGCTGCTCTGAACTCGATCAGAGCTGAGTGGCGATGGTCCCGATCAGCGCTGCGATCAACGCGATAAGCGCCGCACCAAATCCAAAGCCGATCTGAATCAGCGTCCGCTGCAGGGAGTCGAAGCGACCATTGAGTTCCCTAAACGCAGCATCCATACGGGCAAATCCTTCATCCGTGCGGGTGAAGCCTTCGTCCATCCTCCGATCCACCCCATCGAACCGCTGGTCGATCGCTCGGAACCTCTCGTCGAGACGTCCGTCGTCCCACTCCACCATCTCCGCCTCCTCCCTGTCCAAGACCATCGCCTCCATGCCCGAGACCGTAGCAGACAAAAGCATACGTAACTGGATCAGCTCTGTAAATTTCTGGCGTGCTCCATCATGTCGGGATCGAGGTCGCACCGGGTGAGGTCGAGGCCGCTGCCGGCTTCTTCGAGCTGATCGGGTTCGCGCGGGTCGAGCCGCCGGAAACGCTCAGCGATTACACCTGGCTCGAGCGCGAGGGGACGCAGGTGCACCTGATGCCGGAGGCGGAACCGACGGTCCCTTCGCCCGGGCACCTGGCGGTGGTCGTCGAGGACCTCGAGGCGACGGTCGCGCGGCTGCGCGAGGCCGGCTTTCAGGTCGAAGCGAAACGCGAACACTGGGGCGAGCCGCGGGCGCTGGCGCACGCACCCGGCGGCCACAAGGTCGAGCTGATGGCGGCGCCGCCCCCTCCGCCGAACTAGACGGGGCCGCGCAGCCGCTCGCCCGGCTTGGCCGAGAAGAGGTCGGCGTCGGCGACCCCGAGCAGCTCCTCGGCGGTGCGGCCGTCGGCCG
>JBIOVP010000145.1:0-29766 GCA_044867815.1 Solirubrobacterales bacterium
ATCGCCTCAAGCACGGTCTGGATCGAGGACTCGGGGCCAGGGTCGACCAAGGCGCCATCCACCTCCCAGCAGCCGATCACGTGGGGGCGACCCAGGTGCTTGACGTCGATGACCCGCACTAGGCGACTGGAGCGGGGAAGCGGTCGTCCGCTTCGAGGGTCTGTCGCAGCCCCTCTTCCATCCCGCGCGGCGAGTAGCCGAGCTCGCGCTGGGCCTTGTCGTAGCTGGCCCAGAAGGTGACGTTGTCGCCGGAGGTGATCAGCTCGCGCAGGTTCGGCGGCTGGCCCATCACCTTGCCGACCACGGGGCCGAAGGGGATCATCAGCTTCATCAGGCCGGTGGGCAGGTCGCGCTTCGGCGCCTTGCGCCCGCTCACCTTGGCGACGGTCTCGATCGCCTCGCGCATCGTCGTCACCGGGCCGCTGATCACGTAGGTCTCGCCGAGCTCGCCCCTGTCGAGGCCGAGAAGGATGCCGCCGGCGATGTCCTCGACGTGGGTCATGCAGATTCCCAGCTCCGGGAACGGCATCAGCGGCAGCCTGCCGGCGAAGAACTGCTCCAGCAGATCGGCGACCTGGGAGGTGTCGCCGGGGCCGTAGACGCCGCCGGGCTGGACGATGATCGCCGGCAGGTCGCGCTCGTCGATCAGGCGCTGGACGACCTTGTGGGCCTCCAGCTTGGTCTCCTCGTAGTAGGAGGTGAAGTCGGTCTCGGGGTTCCTGTAGGACTCGTCGACAACCTTGTTGTGGGTGTTGCCGAAGATGCCGACGGTGGAGACGTGGACGATCCGCGGGATCTTCTCCTCCAGCGCCGCAGCCATCACCCGCTCGGTGCCGCCGACGTTCGCCTCCCACATTGCCGGGCGCTGCCTGGCCGGGATCCCGACCTCGTACATCGCCGCGGCGTGGATGACGGCGTCGCAGCCCTGCATCCCCTCGCGGATCGCGCCTTCGTCGCCGAGGTCGCCGGCGACCAGCCCGCAGCCGAGCTCGGTCAGTTTCGCCGCCTTCCCGGGGCTGCGGACGAGGCAGGCGACCTCGTCACCGCGCAGGCGCAGCTGGCGCGCGACCTCGCCGCCGATAAAACCGGTGCCGCCGGTGAGGAAGACTTTCACGGCAGGGACACTATCCGGCTTTGAGATAGCCCGTACAATTCCCTTGAGTGCAAGGTTCGGAGAACGGCAACGGTCGCAGGGCGCGCCAGCGCGCCCTGGCGATCGGCATCGTCGACGGCCGGACCGAGGGGGAGCCACTCGGCGAGCTGCGCGAGCTACTTCTGACCGCTGGAGTCGCGACCGTCGGCATCGCCACCCAGCAGCGCCCGCAACCCGATCCCGACCGTTACTTCGGCCGCGGTCGGCTGGATGAGCTGAAGCGGGAAATCGCCGCCTCCGGCGCCAACCTGATCGCCTGCGACGACGAGCTGGCGCCGCGACAGGAGCGCAATCTCGAGGCGGCACTGGGGGTGCCGGTGATCGACCGCACCGCCGTCATCCTCGACATCTTCGCCGACCACGCCCACTCGGCCGAGGGCAAGCTGCAGGTCGAGCTGGCCCAGCTCGAATACAACATGGCGCGGATGCGGGGGCTCTGGACCCACCTCGAGCGCCTCGGCGCCGGGCGCATGGACGGCGGCATCGGCACCAGGGGCCCGGGCGAGAGCCAGATCGAGACCGACCGCCGCCTCGCCCGCAACCGCATCTCCGCTCTGCGTCGGCGCCTGCGCGAGACCGAAAGGAATCGCGGGGTCATGCGCGCACGCCGCGACAGCTCCTCGCTGCCGCGCGTAGCCCTCGCCGGGTACACGAACGCCGGCAAGTCGACGTTGCTGAACGCGCTGACGGGGGCCGAGGTCGAGGTCCGCGATCGCCTCTTCCACACGCTCGACCCGACCACCCGCACCTTCGAGCTCTCCGGCCGGAACGCCCTGCTGACCGACACCGTCGGATTCATCGAAAAGCTGCCCCATCAGCTGGTCGAGGCCTTCAAGGCGACCCTGGAGGAGACCGTCCTTGCCGACCTGATCCTCCACGTCGTCGACGCCTCGGCGCCGGAGGGGCGGCGGCTGGTCGACATGCAGGCGGTCGACGAGGTGCTGGAGGAGATCGGAGCGGGGGAGAAGCCGCGGCTGCTGGTCTTCAACAAGGTCGACCTGCTGAGCGACGCGGAGCGGTCCGAGACCGAACTCGACCATCCCGAGGCGGTTCTGATCACCGCCCGGGAAGGGGAAGGGCTGGAGGCGCTGCGCGAGCGGATCGAGGTGGCGTTCGAGGAGACGCTGACCGAGGTCGAGCTGCTGATCCCGTATTCCGAGGGTGGGCGGTTGCACGAGCTGCATGAGGTCGCCGGCGATCTGGAGCGAACCGAGCGTGAGGACGGCGTTCTGGTCCACGCCAAAGTTCCTTCGGCGGAGCTGCACCGGTTCAGCGACTTAGCGGTTGTGTAGGGGTCCGGCGAGGGGTCACCGGACAACAGCGGGGAGGGTCCGGTGACCCCTCCCCGGACCCCTGTAGGCTGCGGGCGATGCAGCTCCCATTTCTCAGGTTGAAAGAGGAGGCAGTCCTCCCGTCGCGGGCTCACGAGGGGGATGCTGGGCTTGATTTGTACGCCTGCGAGAGCGCGCATGTTGGGCCGGGGGAGCGGTGGAGCGTTGGGACCGGGGTGGGGGTGGAGATCCCGGAGGGGCATGCGGGGTTGGTGGTGCCGCGGTCGGGGTTGGCTCGCGACCATGGGATCGCGCTGGTCAATGCGCCGGGGGTGATCGATTCCGGCTATCGAGGCGAACTGCGGGTGCTGCTCTTGAACACCGACCCCGCTGAGACCTTCAGGGTGGAGGCTGGCGACCGCATTGCCCAGCTGCTGTTGACGCCGATTGCTCTCGCCGAGCCGGTCGAGGCGGCTGTGCTCGCCGATTCCGTCCGCGGCGAGGGCGGTTTCGGGTCTTCCGGGCGATAGCGGTGCGGGTTATCCCGGCCATACAGGGATAAGTCGCACTGATCAGGCCTGGGCCGCCTTCCGTGCTGACTCGTGGGCGGCGGTCTCCAGCTCGTCGGGGAGCGGGTCAAGCTCTGGCCGGGTGCCGTAGCGGCGCTGCAGCCCCAAGGCGATCACGTGGTCGGCGAGCCAGGCGTTCTTCGGCAGCAGCGGGCCGTGCAGGTAGGTGCCGATGACGTTGTCGCGCCTGACGCCCTCGAGGCCGTCGCGGTCGTTGTTGCCGTGGCCGGAGACGACCCTCCCGAGTGGCCGCGCGCCCGGGCCGAGGTAGGTGCGGCCACCGTGGTTCTCGAAGCCGGCGATCAGCCGCGGCCCCTCGCCGAGGTCGGCCTCGATCGCGACGTTGCCGATCAACCGCGGGCCGTGCTCGCGCACCGTCTCCAGGTCGGCGATCCCCAGTCCCGGCAGCTTCTCCGCGCCGAGCTGGTAGCTGTGGCCGAGCAGCTGGTAGCCACCGCAGACCGCGAGCAGGACGGCACCGTCGTCGGCTGCCGCGGCGACCGCTCCTTGCTTGGTTGCAACCATGTCGGCGGCGACGGCGCGCTGGTCGCGGTCCTGGCCGCCGCCGATGTAGAAGAGGTCGTGGGCGGCCGGGTCGACGGGATCGCCGGGACCGGCGCCCTCGTGGACGAAGCCGATCCCGCGCCACTCGCAGCGCCGCTGCAGGAAGAGGATGTTGCCGCGGTCGGCGTAGATGTTCATCTGCTCGGGATAGAGGCTGAGGACGCGCAGATCCATCACTCGCTCCTCTCCAGGAGGACGACGAGGGAGCCGACGTGGAGGTCGGTGGGCGAGATCTCGCGCCGGCCGGCCGGGACGAGGCCGAAGGGCGCCGCCTCTGCCTCCAGCGTCGTGGCGCTAAAGGTCGCGATCCGCACCTCGTTCGGCTCCTCGCTCAGGGCCCCCTGTGGCGAGACCGTCTGCCGCAGTCGGCGGACGACGATTTCCCCGGGTCCGATCGCCGCCTCGGTCGCCAGGCTCGAGTAGACCCAGCCCTCGATCTCGCGGACGTCGGGGAGGGGAGGGGGCGCCCCGTCGGGCTCGGGCATCTCCTCGATGATCGCCGCGGCGAGGATGCCGCCGGGGCGCAGCGCGGCGGCGATGCAGCCCAGCGATTCGGCCCGCTCGGCGGGGTCGGCGAGCAACTGCAGCAGGTGGGTGGGGGCGAGGACCAGGGAGGCGGGCGATTCGAGCTCAAACTCGCGCGCGTCGGCAAGGAGCGGCTCCACGAGCGCTTCCGGTTCCTGCCCCACTCCGCTGCGGCGGAAATCGGATGCGCGCTCCCGAAGGACCGCGAGCAGCTCCGGGTCGCTGTCGAGACCGATCACCTGGTGCCCGCGGCGCGCCAAGTGCAGGGCGACGCGGCCGGTCCCACAACCCAACTCCAGCACCGGACCGTCGCAGCCCTCGGCCAGCTCCTCCCAGAGCGGCAGGTCCGCCGCGTAGCCGCCGCACTCCACGTCGTGCCAGATCGCCTCGGCTGACGGGGCGCTCATCGCCAGAACTCCTCGGCGAGGCCGCGATCGGAGAGCAGCTTGCGCAGTTCGAGCAGGGCGGTGTAGGTGGGAAGGGCGAAGAGACGGCCCGGAGCGCCGGCGACCGCGGCGTCGAGCGAGGCCTCGATCCCCGGCACGACCTCGATTGCCTCCTCCGGCCAGCCTGCGTACTTGAGCCGCAGGGCCATCTCCGGCGCCCGCGTCCCCGCGCAGACGACGCGGCGGACGGCGCCGGCCAGCAGCTCGAAGTCGGCGTCCCAGACCCAGGAGACGTCGCGGCCGTCGGCGATGCGGTCGTTGAGGGCGATCCAGAGGTCGATCGGGCCTCGCCCCCGACTCTCAAGGAGCAGGGTCCGCAGCACCTCGTTGGCCCCGGCCGGGTTCTTGATCAGGAGGATCGAGACCGGGACGTCGCCGACCGGGATCGTCTCGACCCGGCCGAAGGCGGCGCGCATCTCCCCGAGGGCGGCGGCGATCCGCTCCGGCGCGACCCCGAGTCGCAGACCCGCCGCGATCGCCGCCAGGGCGTTGTAGACGTTGTAGAGGCCGGGGAGGGGCAGCTCCAGCTCGATCTCCCCCGCCGGGGTTCGAACCCGCGTTCGCGACCCGTCCATTCCCCGCAGCTCGATCGCCGTCGCCGCCACCTCCGGCCGCGGCCGCTCCGACCCGCAGTTGGGGCAGGAGTAGTGCCCGAGGTGGCCGACGAAGGTGCGCTCGTAGGCGTAGGGGTGGCCGCAGCGGCGGCAGTGCTTGGCGTCGAAGGCGTGCTGCAGCTCCCGCAGCGCCTGTGAGGGGTCCTCGATCCCGAAGTAGAGAACGCCCTCGCGCCGGGCCCCATCCCGGTCGCGGCCGAGGTCGGCGATCAGCGGATCGTCGGCGTTGAGCGCGAACCGGGTCGACCCGGTTCGCGCCATCACCGCCTTCGCCCACTCGTCGGCCAGCGCCTCCATCTCGCCGTAGCGGTCGAGCTGATCGCGGAAGAGGTTGCCGAGGACGATCAGCGTCGGCTCCAGTTGTTCGGTCACCCTCGGCAGCCAGGCCTCGTCGACCTCGAAGAGGCCCTCGCTGCCGCGCTGCTCCAGCAGGGCCGTCGCCACGCCCCAGGTCATGTTCGAGCCGGCGCGGTTGTGGACCGGGCGGCGGCCGTCGGCGGCGAGGATGCCGGCGATCATCCCGGCGGTGGTCGTCTTGCCGTTGGTGGCGCTGACGATCGTCCTGCTGCCGTCGAGGCCGGCGCCGAGGCGGGCGATCGCCTCCGGCTCCAGACGCAGCAGCACCCGTCCCGGCAGCGTCGTGCCGCCGCCGCGACCGCTGCGCCGGCTGGCGACGCCGACCGCCCGCGAGAGGGCAACCTTGGCGCCAAATAAGCCCCCCCGATTCGGGCGGTTTGCCATGGCTGCCATCAGTCTTCCCCCTCGCCGGGGACGAGGATCGAGAGGGAGCGCGGCAGCACCCGCAGCGAGACCGGCAGGTCGGTGAGGTGGTCGCCGTCGGCGTAGACGGGGAAGGGACGGCTGGCATCGAGCTCGAGCCGCGGGGTGCGGAACGTGCTGACCTCGTCCTTGCCGAGGTGCGCGCCCTTGAGCACGTCCTTGAGGCCGCGCAGGAAACGCAGCTTGCCGACCTCTTCGATCGCGACGACGTCGAACTGACCGTCGTCGATCTCGGCCTCCGGGGCGATGTACATGCCGCCGCCGTAGACGCTGTTGTTGGCGACGTCGACGAAGTAGCCGGTGATCCGCCTGCGTTCGTCGCCGACGACGATCGTGAAGCGGGCCGAGCGCCAGCCGATCAGCGTGCGGACCATCGAGTAGGCGTAGACGAGGTTGCCGCGGATGAAGTGGGTTTCGTTGGCAAGCCGGTTGCATTCGGAGTCGAAGCCGACGCTGACGATGCCGAGGAAGCGCTTGCCGTTGGCCTCGCCGACGTCGATCCGCCGGCTGCGGCCGTCGAGGACGACCTCGACCGCGGCCTCGGGCTCGTCGGGGATCCCGAGCGCCCGCGCCAGGTCATTGCCGCGGCCGGCGGGGATCAGGCCGAGGGGGGTGTCCGAGCCCGCCATCGCGCCGCCGACGGCGCCGAGCAGGCCGTCACCGCTGACGACGACCGGCAGCTCGCCGAGTTCGATCGCCCGCAGCGCCAGCTCGACCCCGTGCTCGAGGCTGCGCGTCCGCTCGACCCGGAAGACGGCGCGGCGGGCGTCGAGCGCCGCCTCCACCCGCGGCAGGAGCTTCAGCGTCTTCCCCCCGGCCGAAGAGGGATTGACGAGCAGGGTCAGGGGCGTCCCGGCGATCTCCACAGGCGCCAGCCTAGAGGGAGCCGCCCACGGGTCCGCCGCCGCGCCGGCGGGCGACAGCGAAGCTGCCCCCGCCGGCTGCTTCGGACCAGATCGGCTCGAATCCTGCGCGCTTCAGCCGCCACCGCAGGTGCCATGCACCAAATCCTCCCGGCGTCCCCTGACGTCTCGTGTCTACGTGGGCGAGGAATCCGCCCGGGCGCACGACGCGACGGGCCTCCCTCACCGCTGGCCGGACGTCCATCGCAACGAGCAGGTCGAAGTGGTCATCGGGGAAGGGGATCGACGGTGGCGACCCCTCCTTGAAGGCGATCCTGCCCTCCGGATCGAGGCCGACGCGGGCTCTGGCGCGCCGAATCGATGCCGCCCTGCGGTCGATGCCGCGCACGCGGGCACCGGGAAACTCCCGAGCGAGGAAGAGTGGCCCTTCGCCGTCTCCGCATTCGACCAGGAGGATGCGTTCGGGGTCGCCGACGTGAAGGACGGCGGCGGCAAGAGGGGTAAGGGGTGGGGAGGAAGACATGTTTCCTCAGGAACATTTACTAGGGTTCCACGTCATGAAGAAGCTGCGCCAGCACCACCGGATCGTCCTCCTCGCCCTGATCGCAGCGGTTCTGATCGCGGGCTGCGGAGGGGGATCTGACGGTTCGACCTCGAGTCCGGATGCTTCGACTGAAGCCGAAACGCAGCAGGGCTGCAAAAAAGTCAAAGCGCCAGCACCCAAGAAGGTCACCTTCAAAGCCCCCAACCAGGTGCTGGAGGCGGGCGAAGCAGCGACCGCCGTGGTTAAGACCAGTTGCGGGACCTTTGAGATCGCGCTCGACACGACCCGGGCGCCGGAGACCACCAACTCGTTCGCCTTTCTCGCCGAGGAAGGCTTCTACGACGACCTCACCTTCCACCGCATCATCCCCGGCTTCGTGATCCAAGGGGGTGATCCGGAAGGTACCGGCACCGGCGGTCCTGGCTACAGCATTGAAGAGAAACCACCGCCCAACCTCGCCTACACCAAAGGCGTTGTGGCCATGGCCAAGACCGAAGTCGACCCGCCCGGTCGCTCCGGCAGCCAGTTTTACGTCGTCACCTCACCCGACGCCAACCTGCCGCCCGAATACGCCCTGATCGGCCAGGTCAGCAGCGAGTACTATGACGTACTCGAACAGATCGAAAAACTCGGGACGCAGGAAGGAACGCCGAAACAGCCCGTCGTGGTCGAAGAAGTGACGATCGAGCAGGGGTGAACCCCCCTTCGGGACCCCGCTAAGCTGGCCAGGTGGCCAAGCCCGATATCGGCGACCCAGCTCCTGATTTCGCCCTGCCGGGCACGGGTGGGAAGACCTACCGGCTCGCCGACTACCGCGAGCGCAACCTGATCCTCGCCTTCTACCCCGGCGACGCGACCACCGTCTGCACGAAGCAGTTCTGCTCCTACCGCGACGAAAGCGATCGCCTCGACGAGCTCGACGCCGAGGTACTGGGGATCTCGCCGCAGTCGGTCGACTCGCACGAGCACTGGGTGAAAGAGCAGGAACTGAACGTGCCGCTGCTCGCCGACGAGGACCTGGCGGTGGCGAAGAGCTACGGCGTCACCGGCTGGATCGGGCCGTTGGCGCGGCTGACGGAGCTGAAGGACGCTCCCGGCGGCCGCTACGTCCAGCGGGCGATCTTCGTGATCGACGGCGAGGGCGTAGTCCGCCACCGCACCGTCTCCCGCACCGGCAGCACCTACGAGTCGGTCGGGGACCTCGAGCGCGCGGTCGCCTCGCTGGGTTGATGGCCGCCGAGGCGCGGTCGTTCGAGCTCGACTCCGGCCCGACGCTGCGGGGCGAAGCGGCGGGGAGGGGACCGCCGGTTGTCCTCTGCCATGGCATCACCGCCACCAGGCGCTACGTCCTCCACGGCTCCAGGGCGCTGCCGCGGGCCGGCTACACCGTCGTCACCTACGACGCCCGCGGGCACGGGGAGTCGGATCCGGCGCCGGCGGGGGAGGGTTATGGATACCCGCAGCTGGTCGATGACCTCGAACGGGTGGTGGAGTACGAGGTGGGGGGCGACCGCTTCTTCCTCGGCGGCCACTCGATGGGCGCGCACACCGCGATTGCCTACGCGCTGCACCATCCCGAGCGGCTGGCGGGCCTGGCGCTGATCGGGCCGACCTACCTGGGCGAGATCAAACCCGCGTCGCTCGACTACTGGGACGGCCTCGCGGCCGCCCTGGAAGCGGATGGAGTCGACGGCTTCGTCACCTACATCGACGGGAGGCAGGGAATCGACCCGAGCTGGCGCGACCCTGTCCTGCGCTTCACCCGCGAGCGGCTGCTACTGCAGCGCCATCCCGAGGCGCTGGCCGAGGCGCTGCGGGAGGTGCCGCGCTCGCGCCCGTTCGAATCGCTGGAGGAACTGCGGTCGCTGAAGGTCCCGACCCTGGTCGTCGCCAGCAACGACGACGCCGACCCCGGACATCCGTACGAGGCCGCCGCCACCTACGCGGAGGGGCTGCCGGATGGGCGCCTGGTCAGCGAGGAGCCGGGGCAGTCGCCGCTGGCCTGGCAGGGCGGCAGGCTCTCGCGCGCCTTAGCGGCCTTTTACGCCGAAGCCTTATCTTCCGCGCGATGAACTACCCCAGCGAGGGAAACCTGCAGCGGGCGATCGCCTTCGTCGCCGCCCTGGGCATCGGCGTCGCCACCTACATCGCGATCGCCGAGGCGAACGGCGGCTCGCCGGTCTGCCTCGCCGGCGGCAGTGGCTGCGAAACCGTCGCCAGGAGCTCCTGGTCGCACTTGGCGGGCATCAATATCGCCGTCTTCGGGATCGTCGGCTATACGCTGCTGCTGACCGCCGCCTTCTTCGCCAACGACCTGGCGCGCTTCGGCGGCTTCCTCCTCGCCCTCGGGGGCTTCGGCTACAGCGTTTTCCTCACCTACGTCGAGCTGTTCAAGATCGAGGCGGTCTGCCAGTGGTGCCTGGCCAGCGCAATCCTGATGACGATCCTTTTGCTGCTCTGCGCAATCCGCCTGATCGCCTACGCAGGGACCGCAGGGGCGGTCCCCGAGCGGGCATGAGCGAAGCCGATCGCCGCTCGCGCCTGCTGCAGCTCGCCGCCGGCGCCGCCTTTCTCGCGGTGGCCGCGGTCCTCGTCCTGATCGTGATCACCGCCTCCGGCGACGGCGACGGGGGTGACACCGACCTCGAGGGCAAGGCGGCGGTGGCAAAGCTCCTCAGGGGACTCCCGCAGCAGGAGATGCTCCTCGGCGACCCCAGGGCCCCGGTCGAACTGATCGAGTTCGGCGACCTCCAGTGCCCGGTTTGCGCCGCCTACGCGGAGGAGGTCCTGCCCGAGATTATGGAAACCCAGGTCAGGAAAAACGAGGTCAGGATCGACTTCCGCAACCTGACGATCATCGGCCCGGAATCGGTCACCGCCGGCGCCGCGGCCCTCGCCGCCGGTGCCCAGGGCCGCGGCTGGAGCTTCGTCGATCTCTTCTACCGCAACCAGGGCGACGAGAACTCCGGCTACGCGGACGACGATGCCTTCCTCAGAGCCGTAGCCGTAGCCGCCGGCGTCAAGAATCTCGCGAAGTGGGACGCAGAACGAGCCGAAATGACCGCCGAAGTCGAAGCATCGACTCAAGAAGCCGCAAACCTGGGCTTCAGCGGCACGCCGTCCTTCGCGATCAAAGGCCCGAAGACGGGCGGGGTCAAGCTTTTGGGCGCCCCTGAATCCGCTGAGGAGCTGGTAGCCGCAATCGAAGAAGCGGGCTGAGCCTCCTCGGGCTGCCTGTCCGAGTTGACATAACCACCATTATCGTGCGTTGGTGGCGCTTCCCTGGACCAGCGGTTTGACGATCGGCGGGGCCTTGGGGAACTCGGTGCGCTCAACCGCTCCCAAATCGAAGCCGGCGGCGCTGATCGCGGAGACGGTGTCGCGGTTGCAGTGGCAGCCGTCGCCGAGGAAGCGCCAGGGCTTTTCGAGGCGGTCCTGCCATTTGGCGAGGGACGGATCGTTCGCCCGGACGTGCTCGAGGAAGAGCAGTTGGCCACCGGGCGCGAGGACGCGGGTAATCTCTCCGAGCGCCGCGGGCTGCTCGGGGACCGTGCAGAGGACCAGCGTCACCACCACGGTGTCGAAGCTGTAGTCGGCGAAGGGCAGGTCTTCGGCGCCCGCTTGCGCCAGGTCCGCTCCGGGGCAGTCCTTCTCCGCCCGCCCGCGCAGCTGCTTGAACATGTGCGGGTCGGGCTCGGTCAGGGTCAGGCTGTCGAGCCCCTCGCGCGGATAGAGCTCCAGGTTGAGGCCGGTTCCGGCGCCCAGCTCCAGCACTCTCCCCCGCGCCTGCTTCAGCAGCTCGGCGCGCATCTCGCGCAGGCCCGCTTCTTCGCTCGCTTTGAAGGCGCGGTCGTAGAAGGCCGAGAACATCCGGCCCCAGGTGGCGTCGTAGATTCGTCCCATCTAGGCTGCGTCGCGGTGTACGGGCTCGGGCGCGTCCTGGTTCACGGCCTGCTGCCCGGGCTCGCTCGCCGCCGCCCGCTCCTCGTAGGCCTGGCGGGCGCTGTGGTCGACCTCGGTCATCAGCTTGTCGACCTTCATCGCCCGCCCGAGCGCCTCGCGCCATTTGCGCGGCAGCGGCGCCAGCACCTTGTAGAGGACGCCGTTGGCGCGCGGGACGAAAACGTCGAACCGCGGCACTTCCATCGCGTCGACGATCTCGTTGGCGACGTCGGAGGCCTCGACCGGCTTCACCCATTTCTGGCCGACGCCGCTGGTCAGCTCGGTGTTGACCACGGTCGGCATCACGCAGAGAACCTCGACACCGGTCTCGCGCAGCTCCGCCCGCACCGCCTCGCTGAGGCCGACGACCGCGTGCTTGGTGCCCGAGTAGGTGGCGATCCCCGGAATGCCGGATTTACCCGCCTGGGAGGCGATGTTGACGATGTAGCCGGTCCTGCGCGGGCGCAGCCGCTTGATCGCCAGCTGGGTGCCGGTGATGACGCCGCCGACGTTGATGTCGAGCTGGCGCTGGATCGAGGCTTCGCTCTCCTCCTCGAACGGCGTCACCGGCATGATCCCGGCGTTGTTGATCACCGCGTCGATCGGCCCCAGCTGCCGCTCGGCCTCGTCGAGGAAGCGCTCGAAGGAGCCGCGGTCGGTGACGTCGAGCGGCAGGGCGACGGTGCCACCGCCGAGCTCGGTCGCCGTCTGCTCGGCCAGCTCGAGCTGGAGGTCGCCGATGGCGACGCGGCACCCTTTCGCGATCAGCGCCTGCGCCGTCGCCTTGCCGATCCCCCGCGCACCGCCGGTGATCGCCACCACCTTGCCGTTGAGTGAACGTCGCTTCTGCGCCATCTCCTCCTCCTTGAAATCCGATGCGGCGGGGCTCATCTCATGCCGCCGGTTTGTAGACCGTGACCACGGCGGCTCCGCCGAGGCCGATGTTGTGCTGCAGCGCCACCTTCGCCCCCTCGACCTGCCGCTTCTCGGCTTCACCACGTAGCTGCCAGGTCAGTTCCGAGCACTGGGCCAGGCCGGTCGCCCCCAGCGGGTGGCCCTTCGAGATCAGCCCGCCCGAGGGGTTGACGACGGGGCCGCTGCCGCCGTAGGTGGTCGCTTCTTCCTCGACCAGCTTGTGCGCCTCGCCCTCGGCGGCGAACCCGAGCGCTTCGTAGGTGATCAGCTCGTTGGCGCTGAAGCAGTCGTGCAGCTCGCAGACGTCGACTTCCCCCGCCCCCACTCCGGCTTCCGCGTAGGCGGCGTCTGCAGCGGTCTTTGACATGTCGGAGCCGACGATCGTCATGCAGTCGGCGTTCTCGTCGAAGGTGCTGCTGAGGTCGGTGACCATTGACTGGCCGGCGATCTCGACAGCCTGGTCCCAGAGCCCGTGCTTGTCGACGTAGGCCTCGGAGGCGACGATCGCGCAGGCCGAGCCGTCGGAGGTCGGCGAGCACTGCAGCTTGGTCAGCGGGTCGTGGATCATCTTCGCAGCCTTGATGTCCTCCAGCGAGTACTCGTCCTGGAACTGGGCGTAGGGGTTGTTGACCGAGTGCTTGTGGTTCTTCCAGCCGATCCAGGCGTAGTGGTCCGGTTCTGACCCGTACTTCTGCATGTGGTCGCGGCCGGCGTTGCCGAACATCTGCGGCGCAGGCGGCGAGGCCTCCGGGTCGCGGATCTCGAACATCCGCATCGCGTGCTTGTCGAGCGCGTTGGTGCGGTCGGTGTACTTGACCCCGAGGCTGCCCGGCTCCATCTTCTCGAAGCCCAGCGCCAGCGCGCAATCGGCGACACCGCCCTTGACCGCCTGCCGCGCTAGGAACAGCGCCGAGGAACCGGTCGAGCAGTTGTTGTTGACGTTGACGACGGGAATCCCGGTCAAACCGAGCTGGTAGAGCGCCCGCTGGCCATAGGTCGAGTCCCCGTAGCAGTAGCCGGCGTAGGCCTGCTCGACGTCCTCGTACGGGATGCCGGCGTCGGCGAGCGCCTTCTCCCCCGCCTCCCTGGCCCAGTCGGGATAGTCGCCCTCCTTGGTCCCGGGCTTCTCGAACCTGGTCATCCCGACCCCGATCACATACGTCTTGTCGCTCAACTCCCTCTCCTCCTGATTTTGGCTAACTGGCCAAATGTACCGGGCCGGGGCCGAGATAACCTGAAGAGGCCGTGTTTCTCGCCGCTGTCAGCACCGATCCCGCCGCCGGGGTGGGCATCCTCGCCGCGCTCGCGGCCGGGGTCGTCTCCTTTCTCTCCCCCTGTGTGCTCCCGCTGGTACCGGGCTACCTCTCGGCGGTCAGTGGCGTCTCGGCGAACGAGCTTGAGAGCGCCGGCTGGCGCCGGGTGCTGGGCCCGAGCCTCCTCTTCGTCGCCAGCTTCTCGGCGATCTTCATCGTCCTCGGGCTGACCGCGACCGGCCTCGGCTCGCTGCTCAAGGACAACCGCGACCTGCTGACGAAGATCTCGGCGGCGCTGATCATCGCCATGGGTCTGCTCTTCGTCGGCTCCCTCTTCATCACCCGCCTCAACCGCGACTGGCACGTCAACGCCCTCCTCGACCGGGTCGGCCGAGGCGGCCCGATCGTCGCCGGCGCGGCCTTCGCGATCGCCTGGACCCCCTGCATCGGCCCGACCCTGGGCGCGATCCTCGCCGCCGCCTCGCTCTCGGACTCGACCGTCCGTGGCGGCTTCCTGCTCGCCGTCTACTCCGCCGGTCTGGCGATCCCCTTCCTCCTCACCGCCGTCGCCTTCTCGCAGATGACCACCGCCTTCGCCGCGGTCAAACGCCACTACCAGGCGATCGTCGCCGTCGGCGGCCTGATCCTGATCGCGATGGGCGTCCTGATCTGGACCGGCGAGTACAGCCAGCTCAACATCGAGGCCCAGAACTGGATGAGCGAATTAGGCATCAACGTCTCTTCCGACCTCTAGCTCAGCCTTTCCGAGATTTGGGTGCCTATAGGGCACCAAACTTCGGAGAGGCGATCAGCTCTGGGTTGGAGCGACCGTCTCCAGCTCTTTGCCGACGGCCTCGACGATCTCCAGGCCGTCGTCCTCCATGTCGCGGGAGCAGACGATGCGGAAGCGGCCGGTGCCGATCGCGCCGTCGGGGACCACCGGCAGGCCGCGGATCGTCTCCCAGCCGAGCCGCTCGACCTCGAAGGGGTTCATCCGCACCTCCGCCGCCGGGAAGGGACAGTTCGTGTTGTGCTGGTTGATCGCCTGCGAGATCGCCTCGAGGTTCTTCGCCTCCGGGGAAGCCATGTAGCCAGTCTAGGATGAACCGAACAGCTGGGCGAAAATGGCTGGTAGCTCCTCAATCTCGTCCTCATCAACAAGAGTTACCTCGCCCCAGGTTCCAATCGCTTTGCGGAGAGATTCGGCCCCCTCCAGCTCAACCTGTGCCGCTTTTCTTTCTGCATCACTCGGGATAACGGCCACGATCCATCCATTCGCGCGCCTCCCCGCCAGTTTCTCGTACCTGCCAAGGGTTGCAATCAAATCGTCAGACGTGCTGTGGGCGGTCTTGGAAAGGATTGAGGGATCCGGAGTCACCCGGATTCTCAGCACCACGTCCCTGTAACGCGCATCGGTGGCCTCAAAGACCCCATCAAGTCGGACTTCTTCGTTTGATGAGCCCACTCGCACCTGCCATTTGAAGTTGTAGGGGCCAATCTCCCGACCTCTGAACGTTTTTTCAACTTCCGTCGAAATCCGCCTGATCACGGCGGTACGACGCCGCCAAGCTCTGAAGAAGCTCGTTCCAGACCGAGTAACCGCAGGCTCTCCCTCTGCCCGTGGGACAGGCGCGGGGGACTCGCCCTCCTCCTCCACCTCAACCGCAGCCCGTTCAGTGTCCTTCTCCTCTTTCTCGGCAGGTGACATCTCCTCAAATTCCAGCCGTGCGCGTCTTTGTTTCAGATCAGATTCTTCGTCCTCTCGCTCCTGGGCTGACTTCAACCGAAGAGCGCCCGTCACAAGCAGAAGCAATCCGATGACTCCAATGATGGCCGCCGCCCCTATCACCCATATTTCGAGGGATGCGATTGCGTCCTGCCGACCGGCGATTGCGCTTCTGCCGGTAGGGGTCATCTCGTGGAGCTCGGCAGATGAGACGGTGAGGACCGTGGTACTCCGGAAGTAGAAATAGGGAATCACGAGAGCAGCTCCAAGGAGCAGGAGGCCGAGAGAAGCGAGAAATCGATTGAAGTTGCCGGTGTCGGGGCGCGGCACAAGGAAATCTTCCCGCACCCACAGGCGTCTGTCTCGTCGTGGACCTACCATCGGCGGGTGAACTTCGAGCGGACGATCGCCCACCTCGACATGGACGCCTTCTACGCGTCGGTGGAGCTGCGGCGGCGGCCGGAGTTGAAGGGGAAGCCGGTGGTCGTCTGCGGATCAGGGCCGCGGGCGGTGGTAACTACGGCCAGTTACGAGGCGCGGAAGCTGGCTGGCATTCATTCGGCGATGCCGGCGGCGGTCGCTCGGCGGCGGCTGCCAAACGCGGTGTATCTGCGGCCGGACTTCCCGGCTTATCGAGAGGCGTCGGGCCAGGTGATGGACGTGCTGCGGCGGAACACGGAGGTGGTCGAGGTGGTCGGGCTCGACGAGGCCTATCTGGACCTGACCGGGATCTTCTCGCCGAAAGCGACGATGCGGCGGATCGCGGCCGAGATCCGGGCCGAGACGCAGCTGACCTGCTCGGTCGGGATCTCCGAGAGCCGGATGCTGGCGAAGATCACCAGTGAGCTCGGCAAGCCGGCCGGGCTGGTGGTGCTCTCGCGGGAGCAGGCGCTGGAGCGGTTCGCCGGCCACTCCCCCGGCCTGATCCCCGGGATCGGGCCGAAAACGGTCTCACGCCTCGAATCGATGGGAATCCGCACCCTCGCCGACCTGCGGACCTGGCGGCGGCCGGCGCTGGAAGACGCCTTCGGCCCGCGCTCCGGCGCCTGGCTGCACACCCGCGGCAACCTGCTCGACGCCACGCCGGTCACTCCCGAACATGAGACCAAATCCCAGTCGACCGAGATCACCTTCGACGTCGACGTCACCCAGCGGGCCGAGCTGGAGCGGCATCTGGCCGAGCTCTCCGAGGAGCTCTGCCGGCGCTTGCGCAAGCGGGAGCTGGAGGGCCGGACGATCGGGATCAAGGTGCGGCTCGACGACTGGACCAACGTCACCCGCTCAAACACTCTCAGTGAGCCGACCAACGACCCGGAGGTCGTCGGGCCGGTCGCCCTTGAGCTGCTGCGCGCCTACGACCCACAGCGCCCGGTGCGCCTGCTCGGCGTCCGCGTCGCCAGCTTCGAGAACAAGATGGCGGTCGCCGAACCACAGTCGACACCGGGCCAGCTCCGACTCGGCTTGGCCTCTTAACAGGTGAATACAGACCGCATCCGACTCTGGCTCCACTCCGCTGTGGCCAAAATCGGATGCGCCAGAAGTGTCAGCCGCCGTTTTAGCGCGTTGCCATCACAGTCCCGACCCCCGGGAAGTCGAGCCGCTCCTTGACGGCCTCGGTGAGGTCCAGCACGGCAGTGTCTTGCGCGCGACGCCCATCGTCCCCGGCAGCAGGGGCCAACGCAGGCGACGCCGAGCGGAAATGTGAGCAGACGCACATGTTCTGGAAACTGCAATGTTCGTGCCATATTTGGCTTCAGCAAGCGTTTTCCGGGGCTTTACCCAGTTCTGGACGTGTGTGCGAAGATGAACCGATGAGTAAGCCGGAACGCCTCAGCGGACTCGATACCTCCTTCCTCCATCTCGAGCGCTCGGGCGCCCACATGCACGTCGCCTCGACCTCGATCTTCGAAGGCGAAGCGCCCACCCACGCGGAATTCCGCGACCACATCGCCTCGCGACTGCACCTGGTCCCGCGCTTCCGCCAGAAGCTGCGCTTCGTCCCCCTCGACCAGAGCCGGCCGGTCTGGGTCGACGACCCCCACCTCAACCTCGACTACCACGTGCGCCAGACCGCGCTGCCGGCTCCCGGTTCCGACGAGCAGCTGCGCAACCTCGCGGCGCGGATCTTCTCCCAGCAGCTCGATCGCTCGAAGCCGCTCTGGGAGCTGTGGCTGGTCGAGGGCCTGAACGACAACCGCTTCGCGATCATCGGCAAGAGCCACCACGCCCTCGTCGACGGCGTCTCCGGAGTCGACATCACCACCGTCCTCTTCGACCTCGACCCCGAGCCGGCCGGCGCGGGCGAGAAGGCCCCGCCCTGGCTGGCGCGCCCCGAACCGACCGACGTCCAGCTGCTGACCGAAGCCTGGAAGGAGCGGCTGACCAGCCCGAAGGAGATCTACCGCGGCTTCCGCCACGCGCTGCGCGGCCCGCGCCAGGTGCTGAAGGGCGTCGGCGCCACCTCGAAGATGGTCACCGCCGGGATGGCCGCCCCCCACTCCGTCTTCAACGTCGAGATCGGCCCCCACCGCCGCTTCCAGATGACGCAGACCGACCTCGACGACCTGAAGCGGGTCAAGGACGCCCACGGCGGCACCGTCAACGACGTCATCCTCTCGATCGTCGCCGGCGGCATCGGCCGCTACCTGCGCGCCCGCGGCCACGACACCACCGGCCTCGAGCTGCGGGCTATGGTTCCGGTCAGCGTCCGCACCGCCGAGGAGCACGGCGCCCTCGGCAACCGGATCTCGGCGATGATGGCGCCGTTGCCGGTCTGGTGCGAGGACCCGGTCGAGCGCCTGCAGATGATGACTGGCGAGATGGGCGACCTCAAGTCCTCAGGCCAGGCGGTCGGGGCCGAGATCCTCACCAAACTGACCGACTTCGCGCCCTCGACGATCGCCTCGCAGGCGGCCCGCCTGCAGCCGGCGCAGCGCTTCTTCAACCTCGTCGTCACCAACGTCCCCGGCCCGCAGTTCCCCCTTTACGTGCTCGGGCGCAAGATGGAGTCGATCTTCCCGATGGTGCCGCTGGCCCGCCGGCAGGCCCTCTGCATCGGGATCATGTCCTACAACGGCCAGGTCAACTTCGGCCTGATCGGCGACTACGACGCGATGGCCGATCTCGACAGCTTCGCCCTCGACCTCGAGGCGGCGACCAACGAGGTAATCGCGACGGCGCCGAAGAAGAAGTCGAAGAAGCGCAAAGCCGCGGCCCCCTCCTCCAACGGCACCGGCCCGGTCGGCGCCGGGTCTCGCGGGTAAACGCCCTTAACGGACCATCCGGCCGCTGACCTCGAACGGCAGCCCGTCGGTCAGGTAGTTCCAGTCGAGGTTGCCGACGCTGAAGCCGCTGGCGCGGGCGTCGGCGTTGACGATCACGGCGGTGATCCGCTTGAAGCGGGCGGGCCGGGGTAGGCCCACCGTCAGCTGTCCGCCGGCGCGGCGGTAGCCGACCCGCACCAGAGGGCGGCCGTGGCGCTCACTGCCGCGCCGGCCGACCAGGGCCACCGCGGCAGCGGTTCCGCGCGGCGCCGTCAGGTGGACGACGACGGCGCGCCCGCGTGGCGCCCGCACCCGCAGCAGCTGGAAGGTGGTGTGGTTGAGCAGTCGCGTCAGCCGGACGCCGTTCAGCGGCAGGCGCCCCTGCCGCGGCGGGTCCGGGTAGAGGCGGCTCTCGCGGAAGAACCTGCCGGTGCGCCACTCGGCCACGGCGGCGGCGAAGCGGGAGTAGTCGCGGCCGAAATCAGAGGGGCCGCTGGAGCGCAGCGCCCGTTCGTAGCTGGCGATCGAGAAGCCGCCCGGCCTGGCGTCGATCGCTCCTGCCCAGGCCCTGCGGATGATCTCCGGCCCGTAGCGGCGCCCCAGCCACTGGTTCCAGACGGCGGTGCCGTACTCCTTGATCGAGTTGGTCGTAAGCGGCGTTTCGTAGAGCTTGACCCAGCGGCGGACGTAGCGCAGGTAGTCGTTGATCCCGTTGTAGACCTGGTCCTCCATCCAGGTCGAGGTCGCCTCGGCGAACCAGGGGTCCTGGTAGGCGTCGTAGCCGAACTGGAGGATGTGGTTGTACTCGTGGGCGAAGGTCACCTGCAGGTCAGCGAGCGGCTTCGTCCCCGGGAACTCGAAGGCGCTGTAGTCGTTGTCGAGGACGAGGTAGCCGTGCAGGCGGCGCGGGATCCGGTGCTGTGTCGTCGCCTGGCCTCGGTCCGGCGCCGCGTAGCCGAACAGTTCGCCGCCGATCTGCGAGAGGTAGACGTCGGTCTTGCCGCGACGGCCGCCCTGGCGCCCGTCGCTGCGCGGCTCGCGCCAGCCGAGCTTCTCGTTCTCGACCTGGTGCACGCGTTCAGCCACCCGCAGCACCCGCTCAACGTAGTCGGGAACGTCGTCGCCGTCGCGATCGCTTGATTCGGGGGCGTCGAGCCCCTGCTCGACCCAGTGGACGCAGAAGTGCGCCGAGCAGGCCGGTGAGGCGGGCGCCTCCGGAACCGAGTAGGCGTTGCGGTTGGGGTCGCGCGTGTCGGTCGGCCGCCAGCGCGGCGCCAGGAACGGCTTCTGCGCCTCCGAGGTGAGCTGAGCATCGCCGACGGGCCGATTTCCCTCCATATAGGGGTAATTTCGTCCCGTCGGCGGCGGTGAGGCGGATGCAGGGATGGTCGCGGCGAGAGCCAGGAGCAGCGCCGCCGAGGATCCGACCAGGTGGCGCCGGCGGTTCCGCATGCCACGAGAACCCTAACGAGGGGCGAAAGTACCACTGGCGTCCTGTGCAGGGACTTCGGGTAATAGCCTCCGCGACACTCGATGCGCTTAGCCCTCGCCCAGATCAACCCCACCGTCGGCGACGTCGACGGCAACGCCGCCAGGGTGGCGGAGTGGATCGAGCGCGCCCGTGAGCAGGGCGCCGAGCTGGTGATCTTCCCCGAGCTCTGCATCCCCGGCTACCCGGCCGAGGACCTCTATCTGAAGCGGCACTTCCTGCGGGCGAACCAGCGGGCCGTCGAGGAGCTGGCAACCTCGGTCCAGGGAATCACGGCGCTGGTCGGCTTCGCCGAGTCGGTCGCCGACCACGAGGACCCGCGTCACGCCCACAACTCAACCGCGGTCCTCGCCGACGGTGCTGTCCAGACCGTCTACCGCAAGAACCGCCTCCCCAACTACTCGGTCTTCGACGAGCAACGCTACTTCGTTCCCGCTGACGAGCCGCTGACGATCGAGCTCGGTGGGATGAGGGTTGGGCTGACGATCTGCGAGGACGTCTGGGCGCCGGGCGGCCCGGCCCAGGCCGCGGCCGCGGCGGGAGCACGGCTGATCGCCAACCCCTCCGGCTCCCCCTATCATCGCGGCAAGGGCCGCGAGCGGGAAGAGATGTTCTGCCAGCGCTCCCGCGCCTACGACGCCTACTTCGCCTTCTGCAACCTCGTCGGCGGCCAGGACGAGCTCGTCTTCGACGGCCAGAGCCTCGTCACCGCGCCCGACGGCAGCGTCATCGGCCGCGCCGCCCAGTTCGAGGAGGAGCTGCTGGTCTGCGAGGTCCCCCACGCCGGCCCCGGCCCGCTGGCGGAGCCGCTCGGAGACCTCGACGAGGTCTACTCCGCGCTGACCCTCGGCCTACGCGACTACGTCGGCAAGAACGGCTTCAAACACGTCGGCCTAGCCCTCTCCGGCGGGATCGACTCGGCTCTGGTGGCGATGATCGCCGCCGACGCGGTCGGCCCCGACCGCCTCACCTGCGTCGTCATGCCCTCCCCCCACTCCAGCGCCGAGACCCAGCAGGACGCGCGCGACATCGCCGCCAACCTCGGCTGCGGGCTGATCGAGGTGGCGATCGAGTCGATGATGGAGAGCTACGAGCTGGCACTCAGCGGGCACCTCCACGAGCCCGCGGCGCCGGTTCCACGCGACCCGACCAAACCCTCTGAGCCCGATCTCACGGCGGAGAACGTGCAGGCGCGGATCCGCGGCAACATGATGATGGCGCTCTCCAACCGCCACGGCTGGCTCGTCCTCACCACCGGCAACAAGAGCGAGATGTCGGTCGGCTACGCGACCTTGTACGGCGACATGGCCGGTGGCTTCGCGGTGATCAAGGACGTCCCCAAGCAGCTCGTCTACGACCTCGTGCGGCGGCGCAACGAGCGCGAGGGGCGGGAGCTGGTGCCGGCGAGCGTGATCGAACGCGCCCCCTCGGCCGAGCTGCGTCCCGACCAGCGCGACGAGGACTCGCTGCCGCCCTACGACCTGCTCGACCGCATTCTGGAGGCGTACATCGAGCGCGACGAGGGCCGCGAGGAAATGATCGCCGCCGGGATGCCCGCCGAGACCGTCGACGAGGTGATCCGCCTGGTCGACCGCTCCGAGTACAAGCGGCGTCAAGCAGCGCCGGGGATCCGGATCACGCCGAAGGCCTTCGGCAAGGATCGCCGGCTCCCGATCACCAACAGGTTCCGCGGATAACTACGCGGCCGGTCGCGGCCGGACCGCAATGGTCATTTGTGCCAAGGCGCAGGTCCTGCCCTCGTCGTTGAGGACCTCGGCCTGCCAGAGCCAGGTGGTGCGGCCGCGGTGGCGGGCCTGGGCGCGGACCTCCACCCCGCCCTCGGTCACCGGGCGGACGAAGCTGACGTCGATCGACTGGCCCATCGCCACCATCCCCTGGTCGTGGACGGCGCCGGCGGTGGCGCGCGAGCAGACGCTCTCGATCAGCGTCGACATCACGCCCCCGTGCATCAGCCCGAACGGCTGCCGCAGCTCGTCGCGGATCTGCAGGCGGACCCGGGCGTCGCCGGGGTCATCGCTGAGCCACTCGGTGCCGACGAGCTCGTCGAAATGCGCAGGCTTAACCTGAGCCTCGTCGTTCACGGGTCGCACCCTAATAGGCTTCCGGGCCGGTGGCGCTGTCCGACGACCAGAAGGCGATCCTGCGCCTGCTCTCCCAGCGTGGCGAGCAGGGGTATGAGGATCTCTCGGCCCTGATGGGGGTCGATGCCGCTGAGGTGCATCGGCGGGCGAAGGAGGCGGCGGCGGCGCTTGAAGCGGAAGGGATACCGGCGCCGGCGATTCCGGAGCCGCCCGGTGGGGGCGACGGGGGTTCCCCCTCCTTCGCAAAAGATGGGGAGGCTCCTGCGGGGGGACCCCCGCCGCCCGAACCGCGGCCGGCGTTGCCCAAGGGAGAGGCGCGGCCGGCGTTGCCCAAGGGAGAGCCGAGGCCCCCTTTGAGGAAAGAGCTGAAGCTGCTCGAGGGGCGGGGGCTGTGGGCGCTTCTGGCGAGCGCGGCGGTCGTGATCTTGTTCGTTGTCTTCGTCTTCTCCGGGGGCGGTGACGACGGCGGGGATGACACGAGGACGGCCTCCTCCAGCGCTCCCAGCGGCAAAACGGTCGCCGCCCTCGAGGCGGCCGCTGCGCGGGGCAGCAAAAAACTGACCAAGGCCTCGCTCGAAGCCGTCGACGGCAGCGACGGGATCGGCGTCGCGATCTTCGGCCGGGTGAAAAAAAGCCTGGCCCTGCAGGTCGCGGCGGAAGGTCTTGAGCCGACCGGCGTGGGCGAGTCGTACACGATCTGGCTCGCGGCCTCGCCGCAGCGGATGCTGCCCCTCGCCTCGACCAACGAAGTCGGCGAGAACGGCCGCCTCGCCGCCCAGCTCGAAACCCCGGTCGAAGTCCTTGCCTACCTCGCCAATGAAACCTTCGGCCGGATCGCCATCACCCGCACCGAGGACTCGCGCCTGGAAGCTTCGCTGCGACAGGCGACGAAAGAGAAACAGGCCCCCGCCTACACCGGCGATGAAGTCCTCCGCGGGGATGTCACCGGCCCGATCGTCGGCGCCGCCGAGCGCATCGAAGCCGGGAAATAGCGGGGCGCCGCATAGGCGCACGGAGGGTTTACACCAAAATGCTCTGTGTACCGTATGCTTCTCTGGCTAATGAGCGGTTTCTGTCAGTCCATAGGGCTCGCCCTGGTGGGAAGGCCGGCGAAGGACCGGAAAGCGGTGAATAAAGTCATGTCTCTACTTCCCCAAGCAGGCAGGGTGTTCGCGGGCGCACTGCTGGTCGCCCTTTTCGTGACCGGGTGCGGGGGCGGTGACTCGGAATCCAACGTCGCGGCCACCGCCACCGATACGATCAGGCATTCCGGGCCCACGGTGGCCGTCCTTCAGCCCGTTGGCGAGATGCGGGCGGCGGGAACGGCACGGTATTCAGTGAACTCCGATGGCTCGCGATCGATCAGTCTCAACATCCATGGACTTGAGCCCGCTGCCTGGAACAGGCAATACGTCGTCTGGCAGAAACACTCGCGAAACGACATGGTCATACTCGCTACTTGGCCTGTCGGCGCCGACCGACGGCTAGTCGAGAGCTGGGAACCGAATTCTGCATCGCAACGCTTCCTCGAAGACGGCTCGAGGACCAAGCTTCTGATTACGAGGATAGAGCTGAACGACCGGCTCACCGAACCGGGTGCCGCACGAAACTCCTACGAACACGTCGTCATCGGCAAGCCCGTTCTCGAAGGACAGTTCGAAGGCGCCCTCGTCGGCGCCCGCGAAGGCGAATAAAGGAGGCCCTTGGGCTAGGGCAACAGCTTGCCCGGGTTCATGATCCCGCCCGGATCGAGCTGATCCTTGACGGCCCGCAGCACCTCAAGACCGGTCCCTCCCAGCTCGGAGCGCATGTATGGAGCATGGTCCCGGCCGATGGCGTGGTGATGGGTGATCGTGCCACCCTGGGCGACGATCGCCTCGCAGGCGGCGCGCTTGACCGTGGCCCACTGCTCCAGCTCGCCGCCGCGGCGGACGCGGGAGATGAAGGTGAAGTAGAGCGAGGCGCCGTCGGCGTAGGCGTGGGAGAGGTGGCAGAAGACGAGGCCGGGGGTTCCCTGGGCCCGGAGGGCGTCGTGGATCGCACCGGCAACCGCTTTGTGCAGCTCGCCGTAGCGGCTCCAGGTGTGGGAGGTCTCGAGCGTCTCGACCATCGCCCCCATTCCCATCAGGGTGTCCCGTAGGTACGGCCCCTGGTAGCGACCGTGCTCCCAGGCCCTGCCGGCGGCCTGGCCGAGGTAGGCGGCACCACCGCCGCGCAGGGCGCGGACGGTGAGAGCGCGGCGGCGCGCGACCGACTCCTCGTCCCCCTCGAAACCAACGATGACGAGGGCGCCACCGCGGCGGCCGCGGACACCGAGGTAGCGATCGAAGAGGCGGCCGCTGAGGCCACGTGGCCCGGAGAGCGCCAGCGTCCCCTCGGTCTCCTCCTCGTCGGAGACGCGGATCACCTCCGGCAGCCCCGGTCCCTGCGCCAGCCCGCGGACGATCTCCGCCCCCGCCTCGAAACTCTCGGCCATCCATGCCTCGTAGCGGCGAACAGCAGGTGCCGGTCGCACCCGCACGGTCACGTCCGGAATCACACCGAGAACGCCCTCGGAGCCGATCACGACCTCGCGCAGGGCCGGGCCGGCGGCGGTATGCGGCGTTTCCAGGGTCGAGATCCCCCCCGCGGGAGTGAACAGCCGCACCGAGCTGACCAGGGCGTCGAAGCGCCCGTAGCCGCTCGATGCCTGCCCGGCGGAGCGGGTGGCGGCGAAGCCGCCGATCGTCGCGTACTCGAAGGACTGCGGGAAGTGGCCAAGCGTCAGCCCCTCCCGGTCCAGCGCCGCCTCGGCTTCGGGTCCACGCAGGCCGGCGCCGAGCCGGGCGGTCAGGGAGCAGCGGTCGACCTCGACGTCCTGCAGCGCAACGAGGTCAAGGCTGACCAGGCGTCCGTGGTGGCCTCGCAGCGGCTCGACCCCGCCGACGACGCTGGTGCCGCCGCCGAAGGGGACGATCGCGACTCCCTCGGCCGCGCAGATCTCGATCACCCGCCGCAGCGCCTCCGCGTCCCGCGGCACCACCACCGCCTCCGGAGCCGCCTCCACCGCCCCGTTCCGCAGCCGCGCCAGGTCGACGTAGCCGCGCCCCGTCGCGTGCCGCAGCCGGTCCTCGACGCCGCGGAAGACATTCTCCTCCCCAACCGCCTCGACCAGAGCCTGCGGTAACGGCTCCGACGCCGGCAGCTCGATCTCCTCCAGCCGCCGCGCCAGCGGCCACGGCTCCAACTCGCCGATCCGCTCCCGCAGGACGGAGAGCGCCTCGTCGTCCAGCGTCGGCTCGACCGCCGGGTCGCCCCAACCCCACCACCTGGCGTCCCGCCGCGGGTTCATCCCAGCGCCTCCTGGATGCCGTCGAGCGCTTTGTCGAGCACGTCACCGCGAGCCCGCCGCATCAGGGGCGACCCGAGCTTCGACATCCCTTTCAGCGACTGCTCCTCGGTCAAGCTGACCTCGGTTCCGCCGCCGCGCTCGCGCAGGCCGACCTCCACCCGCAGCGTTTTCAGGTGCCGCTCGAACGGCGTCCCGGCCAGCTCCTGCTCCCAGGCGTAGCGCTCGCCCTCGGCCGAGCTGACGCAGCGGAAGTCGGCCCTGACGCTTCGCCCCTCGCCGGTCTGCAGCACCTTGGTCCACTGGCTCCGCTTGCCTCCCGGCTTGACGTCGACGTTCTCCACCCGCGCCGTCCGCGGCCACCAGCGCGGCAGGTTGTAGGGGTCGGATACAAGACGCCAAACCTCTCGAGGAGGGGCGGAGACCTGCCGCTTTCTGGTTATTCGAGGCATCTAGGACGTGAAAACCAAGCATGACAAGGACGCAGGGAGCGTGGCGTGCTCTGCACGCGAGCGACCGAGGACGCAGTCAGGCGCCGGTGTGCAACGTTCTATTCGCCGGCGAGGCGGCGGAGGTCGCGAACCAGCAACAGGTGCTTCAGGTGGGAGACGGTCGCCGCCAGGCTTTCGAGGCTTTCCAGCGCCTCCTTGCGGCGCTCGGGGTTGCGGGAGCGAAGCGACGGCCCCAGCACCGCTTCCAGCAGGTTGGCCTCGCGGTCGGCGGAGGAGCGGAAGACGCGCAGGTTGCGGGCGCCGACCCCGACCCGGGAGAGCTCGTTGGCCGCGCGGATGATCTCGCGGTCGGTCTCGTCGTAGACGGTCTTTCCCTCGCGTTTCTCCGGCTGCACGATCCCGAAGTTCTCCAGCTCGGAGATCAGCTCCTCCCGCGCTCCGGTCTCCTCGACCACCTCCTCGAGCGAGAGGTAGGCGCGCGAGGTGTCGACGAGGATCGCCCGCCGCACCGCGCCGCTCACCGGCTTGCGCTCACCGTCGGCGAGGACGAGGTCGCCGCCGGAGGCGAGCTCCTGGCGGATCACCCGCAGCGGCAGAAACTCGTCGCGCTGGAGGCGCAGGATCGTCCGCAGCCGTTCGACGTCGGACTGGCTGTAGAGGCGGTAGCCGCCGGAGGTCCGGCGCGGGCTCAGCAGCTTCTGGTCCTCCAGGTAGCGGATCTTCGAGATCGAGACGTCGTCGAATTCGCTCTGGAGGATTTTGCAGACGGCGCCGATCGTCAGCGCCTTGCGCGGGCGGCTGCCCGCCTCGGCGGCGCGGGTCGGCTGTCCGGAGGAGACGGCCATCGCCTCAGCGCTCCAGGTAGCTGAGCTTGTACTTGCCGACCTGGATCTCGTCGCCGTCGGCGAGGCGGTGGGACTCGATCCGGCGGCGGTTGACGTAGGTGCCGTTGAGCGAGCCGAGGTCGTCGATGTAGAGGCCGTCGCGGCGGCGGACCAGCAGCGCGTGGTTGCGCGAGACGGTGACGTCGTCGAGGAAGACGCCGGCGTCGGGGCTGCGGCCGATGCTGACCCGCTCCTCGGCGACGCTGAAGCTCTCCCCCGCGCGGCCGCCGCCGGAGCGGATCACCAGCGCGGCGCCGCTCTCAGAGACCACCTCGTCGATGTCGACCGGCGTCATCTCGCCGGTCTCGTCGACCCGGTAGGTCATCGTCGCCGGATCGTCGCCGGCCTCTTTCGGCCCGCCCAGGTAGGCGCCGCACTTCTGGCAGTAGTTCGCCCCCTCGGGGTTGGCGAACCCGCACTCGGGACAGTGCACGGCCATTGCAGTCCCGCTCAGGCGGCGGGCTCGTCCTCGGTCGGGGGCGCCGCCTCGCCAGCGAGGATCTTCGTCAGCTGCTCGACGTCGTCGCCGGAGATCATCGACTCGCCGGCCTCACGTTTATGGCGCAACCGGTTGACGAGCTCGGCGCGCAGGATGTCGATCTTGCCGTGCAGAACGCGGCGCTTGTAGGAGATCTCGTTCTCCTCCGCCGTCAGGTTGTCGATCATGTCCTTCAGCTCCTTGTCGCTGAGGGATCCGAGATCGGGAAAGGTCTCCTCCATCGTGCTCCTAACTCGAGGAGGCGTCGCCTCCGTTTGCGCGGGTGCCGATCATAGCTGCCTCCTCAATCAAGGTTCAACCCTGGGTTGAAGGTTGGGGTGAAGCTGGGCGTCAGCTTGCGGTTCGGGTGCCGCGAACCGCCCGAATCCCGGTCTGGGCGTAGAGAACCGTGGCGATGATCGCCATGATCAGGCCCCAGATCAGCAGCGCCGTCGCCACCCAGCCGGGGGCGAGGAGAGCGAGGAAGATCCCGCCCATGATCGGGAAGACGGAGATGCGCCCGGGCCAGTTGACGGCGATGTCGACCCCGTGGCGGAGCCCGTACTGGGCGAGGAAGAGCATCGTCAGCTCGCGCAGCGCCAGCAGAGCCAGCGCCCAGCGCGGCAGCAGCTCGAAGTTCCAGCAGACGACGGCGCCGGCGAGGATCGTGAGGCGGTCAACGAGCGGGTCGAGCAGCGCCCCCATGCGGCTGTACTGGCCGGTGATGCGGGCGAGGATGCCGTCGAGGTAGTCGCCGGCCGCGATCGCCCAGAAGACCATCGCCGAGGCGACCGAGGTGCCGTCGTCGGTGTTGTAGGCGAGGACGAGGAAGACCGGCAGCGCCGCCAGGCGCAGGTAGCCGACGGCGTTGGGGATCGTCCAGGGGTGCAGGGGCTCCCCCTTGCGCGTCTGCCGCGGTGGGGGCGCGCTGCGGTCGAGTCCGAAGAGGCGGCGCAGGCGGCCGCGGCCGAAGGGGTCGTGACTAGCCATCGGAGCGACCGAGGCCGCCGAGCAGTTCCAGCGCCCGCTCGGCCGCGGCCTCCAACTGCAGGTCGTGCTCGGCGCCCGAGGCCCGCTCGCTCGCCTCGACCACGCCGTTGGCGAGGCCGCGTCGCCCGGCGACGATCCGCAGCGGGCAGCCGAGCAGCTCGGCATCGGTCAGCTTCTCCCCCGGGCCGGCGTCGCGGTCGTCGTAGAGGACCTCGGCGCCGGCGGCCCGCAGCGCCTCGTAGAGCTTGTCGGCGGCCTCGCGCTCGCGCTCCCCCGCCTGCGCCAGCGAGACGAGGTGGACCTGCCAGGGGGCGAGCGCCGGTGGCCAGACGATTCCGTTCTCGTCGGCGCGCTGCTCGATCGAGGCGGCGGTGATCCGCGCCGGGCCGATCCCGTAGGAGCCCATCACGATCGGGTGTTCGGCGCCGTTCTCGTCGAGGTAGGTGGCGCCGAGCGGCTCCGAGTAGCGGCTGCCGAGCTTGAAGATGTTGCCGACCTCGATCGCGGTCTCGATCTCGATCCTGCCGCCGCCCGGAGCGGTGTCGCCGAACTCGACCGTGCGCACGTCCATCGCGTAGGCCTCGAAGTCGCGCGAGGGGTCGACGCCCCGCAGGTGGGTGTTCGGTTTGTTGGCGCCGGTGACGTAGGAGTTGCCGGTCAGCGCCGCGTCGACGATGATCGGCAGGCCACTGCCGACCGGGCCGAGGTAGCCGACCGGTCCGAGCTGCACCTCGATCTCCTCCGCGCTCGCCTGGCGGAAGTCGGTTTTCATCCCGTTGCGCAGCTTGATCTCGTTGAGGCGGTGGTCGCCACGCAGGAGCACGAGGACCATGCCGCGCCCCTCGACGACGATCGGCAGGGTCTTGATGAAGGCTCCCTGCGGCAGGCCCAGGTGGCTCGCAACCTCCTCGACCCTGGTCATGCCGGGCGTGTCGATCTCCTCGGGCGCGTCCAGCGGCGCCGGCAGTTCGACCGGCTGCGGCTCGGCGCTCGCCACCTCGACGTTGGCCGCGTACCCCGGCGCCAGCGCCACCTCGTTCTCGCCCGCCGGGCAGGGTGCCATGTACTCGTCGGCGCCGGAGCCGCCCATCATCCCGACGTCGGACTCGACCCGGTACCAGCGCAGCCCGCAACGGTCGAGGATCCGTTCATAGGCGCCCGCCTGCAGGTCGTAGGAGCGCGCCAGCCCCTCCTCGTCGCGGTCGAAGGAGTAGGCGTCCTTCATCGTGAACTCGCGCGTCCGCAGCACCCCGGCCCGCGGCCGCGGCTCGTCGCGCTCCTTGGTCTGGAGGTGGAAGACCATCAGCGGCAGGTCCCGGTAGGACCGCACCTCCCGCGCCACGTGGTAGGTGACCGCCTCCTCGTGCGTCATCGCCAGCACCAGCGGCGAGCCCTTGCGATCCTCGAGCTTGAACAGCTCCTCAATTGCGTACCGCCCCGTCTTCTCCCACGCCTCGGAGGGCTGCAGCACCGGCATCAGCATCTCCTGACAGCCGATCCCCTCCATCTCCTCGCGGATGATCCCCTCGACCTTCCGCTCCACCCGCCATCCCGCAGGCAGGTAGCTCCACAGCCCAGCCCCCAACTGCCGGATCAACCCCGCCCGCACCATCAG
>JBIOVP010000146.1:0-9148 GCA_044867815.1 Solirubrobacterales bacterium
CGCCGCCTGCCGACGCACCGAAGCTCGGCGGCGCGGCGGGTGCGGGCGGTGGAGTCGGCTCCGCCGGCATCGGCGGCGGAGCCGGCGGTGAGAACGACTCTGCCGGCGGGGGCGGAGGCGTGGGCGGGGAGAAGGACTCCGCCGGGGACGGAGGTGGGGTCGGCGGCGCAAAGGCTTCGGCCGGCGGGGGCGGGGGGGTCGGCGGCGCGAACGACTGTTCCTGCACCGGGGGTTCCGGCGCGGGAGGCGGCGGCATCGGCACCCCGCCCCCCTGGACCGAGCGGACGGCGTTCTGCTCGGCCTCGGCGGCGAGGCGCTCGGCCTCGCGGGCGCGCTCTTCGGCTTCGGCGACGCTGCGGCGCATCTCCTCGAGGCGGCGGTCCTGCGCTTCCTCTTCGGCCCGGCGCTGCTCCAGTCGTTTCGCCTCGGCGGCGCGCTCTTCGGCGGCTTTCGTCCGCTCCTCGATCTGGCGCAGCCGCTCCTCGGCCTCTTTCATCGCCCGCTCGCGCGCCTGTCGTTCGTCCTCGAGGCGCTGCTCGGCGGTGCGAAGATCGACCGGGGGCGCGGGGACCGCCTGCGGGGCGCCCGGCTGGGTGTCCTGGATCGGCGGCGCACCGGCGATCTGCTGGTCGGCCTGGGCGCCGATCCGTTGCGTCTCGGCGCGGACCTCCTCAACTTTGTCGCGGACCCGCTGCTCGGCGGCGAGGGCATCGTATTCGCCGGGGGCCGGCGTCCCACCCGGGACGGGCGGCGGCGGCACCGAGGGCACGGCGGTAAGGCCGCCGGCCTGCGGCTGCGCGGTCGTCGCCTCCTCCCAGGGCGGCAGTTGCCCCGAGGGTGGGACCTGGCCGCTGGCCTGGGCTTCGGCCACGGCGCGTTCGTTCGCTTCGCGGGCGGCCGCCAGCCGCTGCTCGGCCAGCGCCGCCTCGCGCTTCTGCCTACCGGTGCCGATCTTGATCCCGAAGAACTTGCGCTCCTTCGGCGCTTCCGGCGCAGCGGCGGCGGGAGCGCCGGGCGCTGCGACCGCCACGGGCGCGGGCGCGGGAGCCGCGCCGCCGCGCTTCTGTGCCTTGCGCTGCGCCCGCTCTTCCTTGCGGCGCTGCAGCTCGGCTTTGCGGGCTTCGCGCATCTGCAGTCGTTTCTGCTGCTGTTCGGTTCGCTGACGGCGCTTGCGGTCCTTGGCCGACTCGCCGGCAGGGGCCTGTCCCGCGGTCGGGGGCGGCATCGAGACCCCGGGTGGGGGCACCGACTGCCCCGGTGCCGCGGCAGGCGCGGCTGAAGCAGGCGGTATCGCCGTGGTCTCCGCGGTCGCTGGAGCCGCAGCAGGCGCGGGCGGCACCCCCGGCGGCGGCGTCTGCGGATTGCCCGGAGCGACGGCGGGCGCACCGGCGTCCGGCCCCGCGGGCTGAGCCGCCTGCTTCCGTTCCTTCTCTTTCGCGCGCCGCTGGCTGATCCGCACGATCAGCAGCAGCAGCAGGATCGCCGCCAGCAGCGCGGCGACGAAGTAGGCGGTGTTGTCGCTGACGTAGTCGCTCGCCTTTTCCGGGAAGGAATCGGCACCGGCCTGCGCTGGGGCCACCATGAGCACCGCGATGATCCCAGCGGCAGCGGCGGGGAGGCTCTTCCGGGTCCGCATCGCCTTGCATCCTTGCATGTGATTCGGCAGTTTCAACTTCAACGCATCCTTCCCTTGAACTCGCGCTCGACCTCTCTGCGAACATCGCGGTCGGCGATCTCCCGCCGCCGGTCACGACCCTCCTTGTTTCGCGCTAAAGCCAGCTCCACCTTCGCCCGTGGTCCTTTGAAATAGATCCTGGTCGGGATCAAGGTCAGACCTTTCTGCGCGGTTTTACCGACCAGGCGCTCGATCTCCTCCTTGTGCAGCAGCAATTTGCGCGGCCGCTCGGGTTCGTGGGCGTCGACCGTGGCGAACTCATAGGGCGGGATATGCAGCTTGCGGAGCCAAACCTCGCCTTCGTCGACGACCGCATAGGCGTCGGTCATCTGCGCCTTGCCGCTCCGTAGCGCCTTCACCTCCGACCCCTGCAGAACGATCCCCGCCTCCATCTTCTCGACCCACTCGAATTTGTGGCGGGCGCGCCGATTGGTGACGACGTCGCCGGAGGCCGGCTCGCGTTTTTTCTTCTGCTTCTTCGCCATCGTCTAAGCAGCCTTTCCCGCCGGCTCCAGCTCAGCTCGCCCCCGCGGCGCATCGATCCCGACAACGCGGACGGATATCGGATCCCCGAGCCGTACCCGCGCCCCCGACTCGCGCCCGACCAGCGCCACCTCGGCCTCGTCGAGCTTGTAGTACTCGCCCGGCAGCCGCCGCGCCGGCAGCATCCCCTCGTAGACGTCGCCGAGCTCGCCGCGGAAGGTGACGAAGGCGGCGGAGCGGATCACCCCCGAGACCTCGCCCTCGAAGGCCGTGTCGAGCCCCCGCTCGCCGAGCTCGCGTTCGAGCAGGTAGGCGGCGCAGACGTCGTCGGCGTGGCGCTCGATCTGCATCGACTCCCGCTCCCGCGCCGAGCAGTCGGCGGCGGCGTCGCGGGCCTGCGTCAGCGTCGGCGCCTCCTCCCCCTCGCCCAGCAGCGCCAGCAGCGCCCGGTGGCAGACGAGATCGGGGTAGCGCCGAATCGGCGAGGTGAAGTGGCAGTAGGCGTGGCTGCCGAGCCCGGCGTGGCCGATGTTCCGCTCGCTGTAGTAGGCCTGCTTGAGGGATCTGAGCACGAGCGAGGTATACGCCCCTTGCCCGTGCCCGCGTCGGGCGGCCTCGCGCCGCGCCATTCGGCTCGCCTCTGCGGCCATGTGGCCGGCCTCCTGCGGCGAGAGCCCTCGCCCCAGCGGCGGCGTCGGCACGCCGAGCGCGGAGAGCTGCTCGAGCAGGCGCTCGACCCGCGCCGAGTCGGGCTGGGCGTGGACGCGGTAGATCGCCGGGGCCTGCTCGCGCTCCAGCAGCTGGGCGACCTGCTCGTTGTTGAGGATCATCAGCCGCTCGATCAGCCGGTGCGCCTCGGTCTGCGCCACGCCGTGGGCGGCGACGACATTCCCCTCGGCGTCGAACTCGAACTCGGGCTCGGAGGATTCGACGTCGAGGCTGCTGGTGCCGCGGTGCCCGCCGAGGCCGGCGGCGACCTTGCGGGCGGCGGCAAGCGGTTCGGCAACCTCGGCCGGCGGCTGCCCCCGGCCGGCGAAGATCTCGTCGAGATGGTCGTAGTCGAGGCGGACGTCGGAGCGGATGCGGCTGCGGTAGAAGCGCGCCTTCCGCGGCCTCATCCCCGGCCCCAGCTCGACCTCGGTCGTCACCGCCAGCCGAGAAACGCCCGGCGCCAGGCTGCAGGCTTCGCTGGAGAGCGCGTGCGGCAGCATCGGCTCGACCGCGCCCGGGACGTAGGTGCTGTTGCCGCGCCGCCGCGCCTCCTGGTCGAGCAGCGACCCGGGCTTGACGTGGGCGGCGACGTCGGCGATGTGGATCCAGACCCGGGCGCCGTCCCCCTCGAGCTGGGCGGAGACGGCGTCGTCGAAGTCGCGCGCGGTGGCCGGGTCAACGGTGAAGGTTGCGAGCGTCGTGAGGTCGCGCCGCGGCCCGCTTTCCCGCTCCGCCCACTGCGCCGCTTCCCGCGCTTCCCCCTCCACGGTCGGCCGAAAGCCGCGAAACCCCAGCTCCTCCCGCAGCACCGCCTCGACGGTCTCCCGCGCCGGCATCAGCCGCCGATCTGGCCGGCAAGGACGCCGAGGGCGCGCTGTTCGGCCTCGTCGGCTTTCGTCTTCGGATCGTCCTGGACCTTGACGTCGGGGTGGATCCCGTGGCTCTCGGCCAGGTTGACGCCCTTCGGGGTGAAATATTCGCCCACCGTCAGCTTCAGGGCGCCGCCGTTGGCGAGGGTCTGCTCCTCCTGGAAGACGCCCTTGCCGAAGGAGCGGGTGCCGACCACCTCGGCGCCGCCCTCGTCGGCCAGGGCCGCGGTGAGGATCTCCGCCGCCGAGGCGGTGCCGCCGTCGATCAGGACCACCAACGGCAGCTTCGATCTCCGCGCGCCGCTGGTCTCGTAGGTGCTCTCCCCCTGGCTGCGCGATTTGGTCGAGACCACGACCTTCCCTGCGGGCAGGAAAAGGCTGGCGGTCCGCACCGCCTCCTCGAGCAGCCCGCCCGGGTTGTGGCGCAGATCGAGGACGATCCCCTGCGCCCCTTCACCCTGGACGCGGCGCAGCACCCCGGCGAGCTGCCCGTGCGCGCCTTCGCTGAAGCTGAGCAGGCGCACGTAGCCGAGCCTGCGGCCATCCACCTTCTCGACCCGCCGGCTCACGTTCGGCAGCGTCACCTCGGCCCGGGTCAGGGTCAGCTGCCGCACCTTGCCACCCCTGCGCTTGCGAACGCCGATCGTCACCTGCGTCCCTTCCGGCCCCTTGATCTTCTTCGTCGCCTCGCTGCTGCTCTCGCCGGCGATCGACTTGCCGTCGACCGAGACGATCAGGTCGCCCGCCGCGAGCCCCGCCCCCTCGGCCGGGGAGCGTGGGAAGACGCTCGCCACCCGCAGACCCCGCTTCGCCCCGACCACGCTCAGCCCGATCCCGGAGAAGCGCCCTTCGATCTGCTCGTTGAAGGCGGTCAGGGCTTCAGGGGAGAAGTATTCGCTGAAGCGGTCGTCGTGGCGCCGGCGCAGCTCGCGGACCATCCCCTGCAGCGAGGCGTTGCCGAGCTCGGTCTCCCCCACCGGCCGGTAGTAGCTGTCCTCGATCGCTTCCGCCGCTTCGGCCATCAGCCCTGCCGGTTCTTCGACGAAGACGTCCCGCAGCGGTTCCGGCAGCGAGCGCGGGTGCCCGCCCAGCCAGAGCCCGGCGGCCGCGACGGCCACCAGCGCCACCGCGAAGGCCACGGCCCCGCGCGCGCTCACGCCCGCCTCAGACCTTGAGGAAGCGCCGCAGCGTCACGCCCGAGCCGATCGTCGAGACGACGATCGAGGCGGCGAAGAGGATCGCGACCAGGGCCGGGAAGCCCAGGGTCGAGTTGTTCTGTGCCGAGAGGACGCTGATCGAGTCGCTGAGGGGGTCGACGACGGTGATCTTGCCCAGCCACAGGATCAGTATGGCCAGCAGGCCGCCGGCGAAACCGACGACCACGCCCTCGATCATGAACGGCCAGCGGATGAACCAGCGGGTGGCCCCGACCAGGCGCATCACCTCGACCTCGCGGCGGCGGGTGTAGATCGAGAGCCGGATCGTGTTGCCGACCAGCATCAGCGAGGCGAGGATCAGGAGCGCCGTGATCACGGTGAGGACGATCTTCAGCGCACTCGTCACCTGCTCGATCTTCTCCGAGGACTGCTGGCGGTCGAATTCCTTGACGATGATCGAGGCGATCGGCTGCCCCTGCGGGCCCTCCGGGAAGACCGCCTTGCGGATCGAGGGCAGGTTGGCGGCGTCGTCGGCCTTGACTTCGAAGCTGTTGGGCAGCGGGTTCGTGTGCAGCTCTTCGACGATCGTCTTGTCCTTGAGTTCACCCTTCAGCGTCGCCAGCGCTTCGTCCTTGCTGACGAAGGTGACTTCGGCGACATGCGGAATCGCTTCCAGCTTCCCCCTCAGGGCGGCGATTTCGGCCTTGGTCGCGTCGTCGTAGAGCTCGTACTGGACGTTGAGCTGGTCGCGGACTTCCTCGCTCTTGCCCTGTGCGGTCTGGAAGATCGGGATCAGCATCCCGAGCAGGACGACGGTGACGACCGTGGTCACGATCGCCGCCAGGCTGGGGGCGCCGTTGCGCTTCAGCGCGCGCAGGGCCTCTTGGAGGAAGAAGACGATTCGGCTCATACTCAGCTCAGGTGGTCGTGGTCGGAGTGGCCGTTGGTGCGCGGCTCGCCTTCGGCGCCGACGCCCATCTCGGCCCGCATCCGCAGCCCGAATTCGGTCGTCGACTCCTCGGTGTAGCCGCCGGAGACCTCGTCGCGGACGACGCGACCCTCGTAGAGCTCGATCACGCGCCGCTGCATGTTGTCCACCATCTCGCGGTCGTGGGTGACGACGACGACCGTGGTCCCGGTCTTGTTGATCCGGTAGAGCAGCTGCATGATCCCGATCGAGGTGACGGGGTCGAGGTTTCCGCTCGGCTCGTCGGCCAGCAGCAGGGGCGGATGGTTGACGAAGGCGCGGGCGACGGAGACGCGCTGCTGCTCGCCGCCGGAGAGCTGATCGGGGTAGCTGTGGAGCTTGGTCGAGAGGCCGACCAAGCGTAGCGTCGCCGGCACCTGCTCGCGGATTTCGGCGCGGCTGGCGCCGATCACCTGCAGCGCGTAGGCGACGTTGTCGTAGACGGTGCGGTTGGGCAGGAGCTTGAAGTCCTGGAAGACGGTGCCGATGTTGCGGCGCAGCTGTGGGATTTTCTTCTCTGGCAGCCTGCCGATGTCTTTGCCGGCGATCCTGACCGAGCCTTCGGTGGCGGCGAGCTCGCGGATCAGCATCTTGATCAGCGTCGACTTGCCGCAGCCGGTCGGGCCGACGAGGAAGACGAACTCACCGCGACCGACCGCCAGGTTGACCCGGTCGAGCGCCATGTGGCCGCCCGGGTAGACCTTGGTCACGTCGTTCAGCTCGATGATCGGCGCACGACGCCCGCGGGGGCGCCGCGGCTCATCGGAGCCCTGATTCTTCTTCCGTCGGATAGCCATGCGTGGGGTGCCTTCTGCAAGGACAGGGTGACTCCTCCGCCACCCCGACCCCGCAAGAATGCGCCCACGCAGGCGATCTTTCAGGCCTAGTCGACCCCGAAGGGGATGACCAGCCCTCCTTCTTTGGCGGCGATCATTGTCGTCGTGCCGGCCCCGTAGGAGCCGTTGTTGTAAGTGCCGGCGCCGGGACACCCTTCGTCGAGGCGATAGACGAGTTCTTCGAGGCCGAAGTCGAGATCCACGTCTTTCGCCGCTGTCCGGTCTGTGAAGGTCAGGGAGTTGAGGCCGACCTGCCCGGGCACTGTCAGGTGGCAGATCGGCATCGATGTGATTTCGAAGTCGATCGCTTTGCCCTCGGGACAGATGATGTCCATCGATCCGGCGACGACGTCTTCCGCCGTTGTTTCACCGGCGTGCAGAAGGAAGTCGCAGCCGTTCACTTTGACGTGGATTTCCGTTTCGCCGAGGCTGCACTGTGTTGCGTAGGCCGGCGTCATTGTCAGTGTTTCGGAGGCCGCCGCCAGCTGCCCTTCCAGGAACGGCGCGCATTCGATGGTGCCGAGGTTCGTTTTCAGTTTGTGCGGCACCATGTTCGTGCCGTAGACGTTGGCCGGATAGGTGCTGGCTGTGAACGTGCCGGCCTGAGCAGAGGTCGCGACAGCGGCGATGACGCAGAGCGCCAGAGCCGACAGCGCTGCCAGCCTGGTCGTGCGAAACATATTCATGGGTCTCTCCAGTTCGGGTTCTCCCCGCCCAGGCAACCCTTACCTCATTCGAGCTAATTGATCAAGCTTTATTAAGCAATCGCGGCGCTACCCGATCGCGACCATGCGCTCGATCGGGATCCGCGCCCGCTCGGCGATCTCCGCCGGAACGCTGACCTCGAACTTCATCTCGCGCAGCGAGTCGCGCAGCTTCGGCAGGGTGATCATCTTCATGTACTTGCAGGTGGCCATCCGGTTGGCCTCGATCAGGTTCGCCCGCGGGGCGGCCTGCTGCAGCGGATAGAGCATCCCGTTCTCGGTGGCGACGATGAACTCGCCGTCGGGGTGGGCTTCGACGTGCTTCTGCATTCCGGAGGTCGAGAGCATGTGGACGCCCTCGGGGTCGATGTCACCGGCGGCGACGTACTCCATCGCCTGGGTCGAGCAACCGCACTCGGGGTGGATCAGGAACTCGGCGTTCGGGTGTTCGGAGCGGGTGCGGGCGATGTCGAGCGGTTTGATCCCGGCGTGGACGTGGCACTCGCCGTCCCAGATGTGGAAGCGGCCGCGGCGCTCGGGTTCCTCGACCAGACCGGTCTCGCGCTCGACGAAGGCGCCGAGCCACATGTCGGGGCCGAAGAGGATCTCGGCGTCCGGGCCGTGCTCGGCCCAGATGTGGCGGACGACGTCGACGGCGTTGGAGGAGGTGACGCAGTAGTCGGTCTCCGCCTTCACCTCGGCCGAGGTGTTGACGTACATCACGACCAGGGCACCGGGGTATTCGGCCTTCCAGGCACGCAGCTGATCGGCGGTGATCGAGTCGGCGAGCGAACAGCCGGCGTCGAGGTCGGGGATCAGGACCGTCTTCCGCGGCGAGAGGATCGACGCGGTCTCGGCCATGAAGTGGACGCCACAGAAGGCGATCACCTCGGCGTCGGTCTCGGCGGCCTGGCGCGAGAGCCCGAGCGAGTCGCCACGATAGTTGGCGAGGTCCTGGATCTCGGGAAGCTCGTAGTTGTGGGCGAGGATGACCGCGTTCCGCTTCGCCGCGAGCAGGCGGATCTCGTCGCTGATGTCGGCGACCTGCTCCGGACTCAACTCCGGCGCGTAACTAGGTTGGATCGTCGGGAGCTCCTGCATGAGCCCTTCCTTTCCTGATGTTCGCCGGCGGGACCAGGTCCGGACCGGTCGAATGAACGTGGGACGAAGTTTAGAGGAGCGAGCGCCCCGCGGCTGGTGCGTAGCCTTGTCGGCATGCCTGAGCTGCCCGAGGTCGAGATCGTCGCCCGTCGTATCGACGCGGCCCTGCGCGGAAGCGAGGTGGAGTCGGTGCTGGCGCCGGGGATGAACGTGATGAAGACCTTCGACCCGCCGCTGGATTCGTTGGCGGGGCGCGAACTGACAGGGGTGCGGCGGATCGGCAAGATGCCGGTGGTCGAGTTCGGCGACCTGGCCTTGCTGATCCACCTGATGTCGGCGGGACGGCTGCGGGTTTTCGACAAACGCGCCTCGCTCAAAGACAAGGCCTCGCGGGTGCTGATCCGGCTCACCGACGGCCGCGAGCTGCGGCTGCGCGAGCGCGGGACCAAGCAGCGCGCCTGGGCGAAGCTGCTGCCGAGCGAGGCGGTCGCCGAGGACGAGATGGTCGCCGGCCTCGGACCGGAGGCCTGGCCCCCTCCCCCGCTCGACGAGTTCGCCGCCGCGATCGACAAGCCACGCCACCTGCACCCGCTTCTGCGCCACCAGAAAGACCTCGCCGGGATCGGCCGCTCCTGGGTCGACGAG
>JBIOVP010000147.1:0-9438 GCA_044867815.1 Solirubrobacterales bacterium
GGCAGTATCGCCCGGCCGGCCATCCGAATGGCGATAGGGCAGCTGGCTGACTACGCCCGCATGGTAAAGCCCGCTCCGCAGAAGGTGATCCTTGTCCCGCAGAAGCCTCGACCCGATTTGCTGCGGCTCGCGGAGAGCCAGGGCATCGGTGTCACCTGGCCTGACGGCGAGGGCGGCTTCGCCGCTACTGCGCCAGCTGCGCCTGAATCAAGCGGTTGACCTCGCCGCCGTCGGCGCGGCCTTTGGTCTCTCGCATGACGGCGCCGACGATGGCGCCGATCGCCTTGCTGTTGCCTTCGCGGATCTTCTCCACCGCGTCGGCGTTGTCGGCCATCGCCTTCTCGACGATCGCCTCCAGCTCACCGGAATCGGACATCTGGGCCAGGCCCTCGCGCTCGACGATCGGCTCGGGGTCTCCGCCCTCCACCACCAGGGCGGCGAGGACGGTCTTGCCGCTGCCGTGGGAGATCTTCTTCTCCTGGACCATGCGGACCAGGGCGGCCATGGCTTCGGGGGAGACGCGCGAGTCGGCGGCGCCGCCTTCGACCTCGGCCTGGCGCAGCGCCGCCGCCAGCTCGCCGGTCACCCAGTTGGCGAGCACCCGCGGCTCGATCCCGTCCGCCGCCTCGACGGCGTTCTCGAAGTAGCCGGCGGTCCGGGGGTCGGTGGCCAGGGTCAGCGCGACGTCGCCGGAGACGCCCAGCTGTTCGTAGCGCCCGATCCGCTCCGCCGGCAGCTCCGGCAGCGACTCGCGGGCCTCGCGCAGCATCTCCTCGGTCGGGGCCAGCGGCACCAGGTCGGGCTCGGGGAAGTAGCGGTAGTCGTGGGCTTCCTCCTTCGAGCGCAGCGACGTCAGCTCGCCGGTGCGGGGGTCGAAGTGGAGCGTCTCCTGTTCGACCGCCCGGCCCGATTCGACCAGCTCGCGCTGGCGCACCAGCTCGGCTTCGACCCCGCGCTGGAGGAAGCGGAAGCTGTTCATGTTCTTCAGCTCGGTCTTCGTCCCGAGTTCGTCGCTGCCGGCCGGCCGCACCGAGACGTTGGCGTCGACCCGCAGGCTCCCCTCCTCCATGTTGACGTCGGAGACGCCGAGCTGGCGCACCGTCTCGCGCAGCAGGCGCGCCCACTCTGCCGCTTCGGCGGCGCCGCGAAGGTCGGGCTCGGTCACGATCTCGACCAGCGGCGTGCCGCCGCGGTTGAAGTCGACGAGGGAGGCCGCCGAACCGTGGATCCGGCCCGATTCGCCGAGGTGGATCGTCTTCGCCGCGTCCTCCTCGAGGTGGGCGCGGTGGATGCGGACGTCGCCGAGCCGCCCGGCGCCGCAGATCGGAATGTCGTACTGGCTGATCTGGTAGGCCTTCGGGTTGTCGGGATAGAAGTAGTTCTTGCGGTGGAAGATCGAGCGCGGCGCGATCTCGCACCCGAGCGCCAGCCCGATCTGCAGCGCGTAGCGGATCGCCTGCTCGTTCGGTACCGGCAGCACGCCCGGGTGGGCGAGGCAGACCGGGCAGGTGTGGACGTTCGGCTCGTCACCGAAGGAGAGTTCGCAGCCGCAGAACATCTTCGTCCTGGTCGCCAGCTGGACGTGGATCTCCAGCCCGATCACCGCCTCCAGCTCAGCCATCGGCACCTCCCCCGGGGCGGGCGTCGAAGCCGATCCCCTGCTCCAGCGCGTAGGCGGCGTCGAGCAGCTTCTGCTCGCTGAAGGCGGGGCTGGCGATCTGGAACCCGACCGGCAGCTGCGGGCCCCCGCCTTCGGGCTCGGCGAGGCCGGCCGGGATCGAGATCGCCGGGATCCCGGCGAGGCTCATCGGCACCGTGAAGAAGTCGTTCAGGTACATCGCCAGCGGGTCGTCGGTCTTCTCGCCCAGCCTGAAGGCAACCGAGGGCGCGGTCGGGGTGACGACGAAATCGACCGTGCCGAAGGCGCCGCTGAAGTCTTCGGCGATCCGCGTGCGCACCTTCTGCGCCTGCCCGTAGTAGGCCTCGTAGTAGCCGGAGGAGAGCGCGTAGGTACCGAGCATGATCCGCCGCTTCACCTCGGGGCCGAAGCCCTCCGAGCGGGTCGTCTCGTACATCTTGATCAGGTCGCCGTCGCCGCCGGACCGCATCCCGTAGCGGACGCCGTCGTAGCGGGAGAGGTTGGAGGAGGCCTCGGCCGGGGCGATCACGTAGTAGGCGGAGATCCCGTGCTCAGAGCTCGGCAGCGAGACCTCGGCGATCTCGCCGCCGAGGTCCTCGATCTTCCGCAGGGTCTGCTCGAAGACGGCGCGGACGCCGCTGTCGTAGTCGTCGCCGCGCAGCTCGACCGGGACGCCGAAGCGCAGGCCGGAGAGGTCCTCGCGGCCGGGTAGGGAGATGCCGCCCTCAAGCCCGACCGAGGTCGAGTCGCAGGGGTCCCTGCCCTGGAGGATCCCCAGCAGCAGGGCGGCGTCGGAGACGGTCCGGGTCAGCGGTCCGCACTGGTCGAGCGAGGAGGCGAAAGCGATCATCCCGTAGCGGGAGATCGCGCCGTAGGTCGGCTTGAGGCCGACGATCCCGCAGAAGGCGGCGGGCTGGCGGATCGAGCCGCCGGTGTCGGTGCCGATCGCCCAGGGGGCGAGGCCGCCGGCGACGACCGCCGCCGAGCCGCCCGAGGAGCCACCGGGGACGCGCTCGCGGTCCCAGGGGTTGAGGACGGCGCCGTAGGCGGAGTTCTCGTTCGAGGAGCCCATCGCGAACTCGTCCATGTTGGTCTTGCCGAGAACCGGCGCCCCCGCCTCCAGCAGCCTGCGGACCGCGGTCGAGGTGTAGGGCGGCCGGTAGCCCTCGAGGATCTTCGACCCGGCGGTGGTCGGCACGCCCTCGGTGGTGAAGATGTCCTTGACCGCGATCGGGGCGATGCAGTCGCGCTCGACGGCGATCGCGCTCGCCTCGTCGGTGCCCTCGTCGCGCCAGAGGTAGGCGTTCAGCTCGTCGGCGGCGGCGGCCTCGCGCCAGGCGGCCGTGTACTCCCCGGCGGCGAGGTCGCCGGCGACCATCGCTTCGTGCGCCTCCAAGGCGGTGAGGGCGAGTAGACCAGTCATCTATTCGGCCTGTGGCGAGGGGGCGCGGAAGGCGCCGTCCTCGGGTTCGGGGGCCGAGGCGAGGACGACGTCGCGCGGCAGGCTCGGCCGCGGCTCGTCGGCCCGCAGCACGTTCTCCAGCGCCACCACGTGCGAGGTCGGCTCCACCCCCTCGAGATCGAGGTTGCCGATCCGGTCGACGTGGTCGAGGATCCCCGAGAGCTCCCCCACCATCTTCTCCACTTCCTCCTCGGAAAGATGCAGCCGCGCCAGGCGCGCGACGTGCAGCACCTGCTCTCGCTCGATCACGCGCGCGATTCTAGGTGGGTTTGGTAACTGGCTGCCCAGCCAGTTAGAGTGCCGGCGATGCAGGGCCCGCGCGCTGAGAGATTCGTCGTCTTCAACCTGCGCCTGCTCGCGGCCACCTTCGCCGTCGTCGGCCTGCTCTTCCTGCTGGTCCCCAGCGGCGTCCTCGACGTCATCTCCGACGTCGGCGAATGGTTCGGCAACGACCACCGCGCCCCCCACACGCAGGAGTACCTGTGGCTGGCGCTGGCCTTTGCCTACATGGTCGTGATCACCGGCATCTGCCTCGTCGCCCAGGCCGACGTGGTCCGCTACCGGCCGCTGCTGCTCGTCCTCGCCGCCGGCAAGACCGCCTCCTCGCTGGGCTCGCTGGCCTTCTTCCTGATCCAGGAAGAGGTCTTCATCTACCTGCTCAATTTCCTCGTCGACGGCTTCCTGGCGCTGCTGGCGCTCTACCTCTGGTCGCTGACGGGACGGATCGGCCGTCCGATCGAACCCGGTTGACGGCGCCCGCCAGGGCTCTCGGCCGCTGAGCAGCGCACGCTGAGCGCGATCTGCGCGGCGATGGCGCCGGGCATCGACGGCCTGCCGGCGGCCGAGCGCGAGGTCGACGTCTCCGGCCCGGTCGCCGAGTTCCTGCGCTCGCTCTCGCCGCTCGTCCTCTCCCGCCTGCGGCTGGGGCTGCGCGCCTTCGAGTGGCTGCCCTTCCCGTGGCGGTTCAGCCGCCTGGAGCCGGCGGCGGCCGAAGAGTTCCTGGCGAAGCTCGAGACCTCGCGCTTCGCACTCCATCACGACCTGCTGATGATGGCGAAGATCTTCTCGACGCTCGGCTACGCGGTGGCGCCGGAGGTGGAGGCGAAGATCGGGACCGAGATCAGCTGTGCCCTGGCCGACGACACCCTGCCGGAGCCGGCCGGCACGCTGGGGGAGACCCAGCCGCATGGCGAGGGCGAGGAAGCCGACGTCGTGATCGTCGGCTCCGGCGCCGGCGGCGCGGTCGCCGCGGCGACGCTGGCGGAGGCCGGCCTCGACGTCCTCGTGCTCGAGGCCGGCGACCACTACAACCGCGACAACTACCCCGCCGGCCGGCTCGAGGCGATCACCACCCTCTACCGCGAAGCCGGCCTGACGATCGCCGCCGGCAGCCCGCCGATCCCGATCCCGGTGGCGAAGGCGGTCGGCGGCACCACCGTGATCAACTCCGGCACCTGCTTCCGCGCCCCGGACCAGATCCTCGAGAACTGGCGCGGGGAGTTCGGGGTCTCCTGGGCGCGCGAGCTCGACGCCGACTACGCCGAGGCGGAGGAGTTCCTGCGGGTAACCCAGCTCGACCCGGAACGGATGGGGCGCAACGGGCAGCTGGCGATGGAGGGCGCCGAAGCGCTCGGCGCCAGCGGCGGCCCGATCCACCGCAACGCCGGCAACTGCGTCCAGTGCAGCTCCTGCCCCTTCGGCTGCGCGATCGACGCCAAGCGGGGGATGCACGTCAGCTATCTGCCGCGCGCGGTCGCCGCCGGCGCCCGGATCCGGACCGGCGTGGAAGCGCAGCGGGTCCTGGTCGAGGACGGCCGCGCCGTCGGCGTCTCCTGCTCGGCCCGCGACGCGAACGGCCGCCGGCGCCCCTACACGGTCCGCGCCAGGCGCGCGGTGGTCGCCGCGGGCGGCGCCTTCGGCACCCCGGAGCTGCTGCTGCGCTCAGACCTCGGCGGACCGCAGGTGGGCCGCAACCTCCGCATCCACCCCGCCTGCTGGGTCGGCGCCCGCTACGAGGAGGAGGTCCGCGGCTGGGAGGGCGTGATGCAGAGCTACTACGTCGACCAGTGGGAGGCGCAGCACCGGGTCCTGCTGGAGGCGACCTTCACGCCCCTGGCTTTCGGTGGCGCCTGGCTGGTCGGCACCGGCGAGGAGCACCAGCGCTCCCTGCTCGACTTCGGCCACGTCGGCTCGATCGGCGTCCACCTCTGCGACCGCTCCCGCGGCTCGGTCGGTCTCGCCAACGGAGGAGCCCTGCGCGCCGGCTACAACCTGACCGACGACGATGCCCGCCACGTCGTCTTCGGGATCGCCCGCGCCGCCGAAGTCCACTTCGCCGCCGGCGCCACCGAGGTCTACCCCAACATCGCCCGCGCCGGGGTGCTGAAACCCGGCGATCTGCCGCAGTTCGAGGCGACCCGCTTCAAACCCTCGGAGCTGCGGCTGGAGGCCTTCCACCCGATGGGAACGGCGCGGATCGCAGCGGATCCGCGCCGTGGAGTCTGCGCCGCCGACGGCTCGGTCAACGGCACCGCCGGCCTCTACGTCGCCGACGCCTCGCTTTTCCCGACTTCGGTTGGCGTCAACCCGATGATGACCATCATCGCCTTCGCCAGGCAGGTGTCGAGAGGTATCGCTGGCGACGGCGGAGCTGCCTTGGGCGGTGTCCTCGGTCGGCCGTCTTACTCACGCACTTAAGTGCGCTCGTGGCGACGACCTCCCTGCGTCCTTGCCCAGGTTGCTCCGGCGCCGCCAGTTCCTACTGGGCCGGTGGACCGCCCTGGCCGGAGCTCGGCGGGGGCGGCGGAGGCGGTGGCGTAGGCGCGGGCGACTGTTGCGTCGGGGCGGCGCCGGGCTGACCGGCGCGACCGCTGGGGAGCTGGTCGCCGAGGTCGCCGAAGGAGGTCCCTTCTTCCTGCATCGCCCGGTAGCCGCCGTAGGTGATGCCGGCCGCGGCGATCAGGCCGAGAAAGGCGCCGACGGTGGGGCTGATGTCGACCGAGACGCCGGCGACGTCGCCGCCGCCGGGCGGGTCGATGATCCGGTAGAGGATCAGCAGCACCGAGAGGCCGCCGAGGATGGCGACGGCGGCGTTGAGCGGCAAGGGCGGCTCGAAGACCGCGTCGGTCAGCCGGATCACCACGACCGCGACCGCGACGATGACCGTGACCAGCATCAGGAGGTCGATCCAGCTGAACGCTTCCCAGGCGTTGCCGCCGACGCTGGCCGTGAAGAAGCCGTTGCCGCCGGAGACCTCGGCGTTGAACCAGTCGAAGAACATGAAGATGAAGAGAAGGACGGCCGATCCGCCGGCGATCTTCTCCCCCGTACTCAGCCTGTCCGCATCCATCTCTTCCTCCTTGGAAGCTAGGGGTGGGTCGTTTCGCGACCCTATATCTGCGTCAGGCGGAGATTCGACGCCGGTAGCCGGGTTTCCTACCCGCTGGTCGTCCTCATGCGCGCGGCCTGCAGCGTGTTTGACAGCAACATTGCGATGGTCATCGGGCCAACACCGCCGGGAACCGGAGTGATCGCGGCGGCAACATCGGCCGCGGCCTCGTGGTCGACGTCGCCGACCAAGCCCTCCTCGAGGCGGTTCACCCCGACGTCGATCACGATCGCGCCCGGTTTCACAGCCTCTACTCCCAGGAGCCGTGGCACTCCGACCGCGGCGACGAGGACGTCGGCGCGGCGGCAGGTCGCGTCGAGGTCGTGGGTGCGCGAGTGGCAGATCGTCACCGTCGCGTTCGCCCGCAGCAGCAGCCGCGCGACCGGTACCCCGACCAGCTTCGAGCGGCCGACGACCACGGCCTCGGCACCTTCCAGCTCGACGCCCTCGTGGGCCAGCAGCTCCATCACCCCGGCCGGCGTGCAGGGAACGAGCCCGGGGTTGCCGTGGGCGAGCAGGCCGGCGTTGATCGGGGTGAGGCCGTCGACGTCCTTGCGCGGGTCGATCGCGGCGACGATCGCGTCCTCGTCGATGTGGGCGGGAAGCGGCAGCTGCACCAGAATCCCGTCGACGTCGTCGTCCTCGTTCAGCTCGCGGACCAGGCCCAGCAGCTCCTCCTCGCGGATCGAGGCGTCGGGTTCGTGGTGGATCGAGCACATCCCCACCTCCTCGGTATTGCGCCGCTTCATCCCCACGTAGACCTGAGAGGCCGGGTCCTCGCCGACCAGCACCGTCGCCAGGCCGGGCACCCGCCCCGCCTCCTCGACGTAGGCGGCGACGTCGACCTTGACCCGCTCACGGACCGCGGCGGCGACGGCCTTGCCGTCGATGACCCGGGCCGCCACCGCCTCAGCGCCTCCGGATCGGGGCGTAGTCGGCCATCAGCTTGCGCTCGGAACCGTCGCCGGAGAAGCGGACGACGACCACCCCGCCCGGCTCGACCGCGGTGACGACGCCGTCGCCGAAGCTGGCGTGGACGACGTCGTCGCCGGTCTGCAGTTCCAGCGCCGGCCCCGGGTCGACCGGCTGCGCCGGCGTCACCTCGTTCGCCACCGGGATGCTCCAGCCGGTGCCGAGGCTGCGGGCGGCGGTCGAGTGGCGCTCGGTGAGCTCGTGCGGGAGCTCGTCGACGAAGCGCGAGGGGAGGTTGTGCTCGGCCCGCCCGAAGAGGCGCCGCTCGCGCGCCCAGGTCATGTAGAGGCGTTTACGGGCGCGGGTGATGCCGACGTAACAGAGGCGCCGCTCCTCTTCTTCGCCCCCCTCCTCCAGCGCCCGCATGTGCGGGAAGGCGCCCTCCTCGCAGCCGACGATGAAGACCGTGTCGTACTCCAGTCCCTTGGCGTTGTGCAGGGTCATCAGGGTGACCAGCTCGCCTTCCGAGGCGAGCGCGTCCTGCTCGGTGTAGAGGGAGATCTGCTGCAGGTACTCCTCCAGCGGCGTGACCTCGCTCTCCCCCTCGCGCTCGCGCTCGATGTCGAACTCGGCGGCGCCGCCGATCAGGGTTTCGAGGTTTTCGCCCCGCCCCTCGGCCTCGATCGTCCGCTCCGCCGCCAGCGCATCGAGGTATCCCGTCTCGTGCAGCACCGCCTCCAGCAGCGTCGCCACCGGGCCACCTTCATCGGCGCGTTCGCGCAACCCGGCCATCGTCTCGTGGAAACGGGAGACGGCCTTGATCGCGGCGCCGGAGAGGCCCGGCACCTCCTCGACCCGCTCGATCACCTCCCAGACCGGCTGCCCGGTGGTGTTGACGTGGGAGGCGATCCGCCCCTGGGTCGTGTTGCCGATCCCGCGCCGCGGCGAGTTGACGACGCGGCCGAAGGAGACGAGGTCGGCCGGGTTGGCCAGCAGGCTGAGGTAGGCGATCGCGTCCTTGACCTCGGCCCGTTCGTAGAACTTGGTGCCGCCGATCACCTGGTAGGAGACGTCGAAGCGCTGCAGCGTGTCCTCCAGCACCCGGCTCATCGCGTTGGTCCGGTAGAAGACCGCGACCTCGGAGCGGCTGATGCCGTCCTCCTGCTCCAGCCGTTCGATCTCCCCCGCGACCCAGCGCGCCTCCTCGTGCTCGTCGGTCAGCTCGTTGAGCTGGACCTTCGCGCCCTCCTCGCCGTCGCTCCAGAGCTCCTTCGGCCGCCGCTCGCGGTTGCGCTCGACGACGGCGTTGGCGGCGGAGAGGATCGTCTGGGTCGAGCGGTAGTTCTGCTCGAGCTTGACGACCTCGGCGCCCTTGAAGTCCTCGTCGAAGTCGAGGATGTTGGAGACGTCGGCGTGGCGGAAGCCGTAGATCGACTGGTCCTCGTCGCCGACCACCATGAGGTTGCCGTGCTCGGAGGCGAGCAGCTGCAGCAGCCGGTACTGGGCGTGATTGGTGTCCTGGTACTCGTCGACGAGGACGTGGCGGAAGGTGCGGCGCCAGCGTTCGCGTGCCTCCTCGGACAGCTCGATCACGTTGACGGTGCGGACGAGGAGATCGTCGAAGTCCATCGCGTTGGCTTCGCGCATCCGTTTCTCGTAGAGCGGGAAGGCTTCGGCGACGATCTCCTCGAATTCGCCGAAGGCGGAGTCGTTGTAGGAGTCGGAGTCGATCAGCTGGTTCTTGGCGCCGGAGATCTTCGAGTGGATCGCCCGCGGCGGGAACCGTTTCGGGTCGACCCCGAGCTCGGTCAGGCAGCGTTTCAGCATCCGCTGCGAATCGGCCTGGTCGTAGATCGTGAAGCTCTTCGAGTAGCCGAGGCGCTCGGCGTCGACGCGCAGCATGCGCGCGCAGGCGGAGTGGAAGGTCGTCACCCACATCGCCCGCACCGAGCGGCCGACCAGCTGGCCGACCCGCTCGCGCATCTCGGCAGCGGCTTTGTTAGTGAAGGTGATTGCCAGGATCTCGCCCGGCCGGGC
>JBIOVP010000148.1:0-17227 GCA_044867815.1 Solirubrobacterales bacterium
GGAAGCGCTTGTCCCAGTAGTCCTCGCGGGCGATGAAGACCGGCAGGCAGTTGACGAAGCCGACGCCGGCGGCGAGCGCCTGCTCGACGTACCACTTGGTCGCCTCCTCGGAGCCGACCGGCAGGTAACAGACGAGGACGTCGGCCTTGGTCTCCTTGAGGATGCCGACGACGTCCGCGGTTTCGCCCGGGGCTTTGGTGATCTTCTCTTTCAGGTACTTGCCGAGGCCGTCGTGGGTCATCCCGCGCTGGACGGTGATCCCGAGGTTCGGCACGTCGGCGAACTTGATCGTGTCGTTCTGCCCCGACCAGATCGCCTCGCCGAGGTCTTTGCCTACCTTCTCGGAGTCGATGTCGAAGGCGGCGACGAACTCGACGTCGCGGACGTGGTAGCCGCCGAGGTCGACGTGCATCAGACCCGGGACTTCGTCGCCCGGATCGGCGTCCTTGTAGTACTGAACGCCCTGGATGAAGCTGTTGGCGCAGTTGCCGACGCCGACGATCGCGACGCGGACCTTCTCGTCTGCGCGGCCGGCGCCGTTCGTGTGGCCGTTGGCTCCGTTGGTCTCACTCATTGATTCGGAAGTCCTCCTGGATTGCGCTGGGTGGCTGAAGACACCGGGCGGCTTCGCTGGTTACACGTCCCCAGCGGCGCCACCGTCGTCCTTGACGCCGGAGGCCTCGCCGGAAAGCTCGTTTCTCACATGCCATACCCGCTGGAACGTCGTGAATATCGTCAAGGCGGCGATTGCGTAGACCGCCGGGGCCAGCAGTTCAAAGTCGCCCAGACCGGCGCCCTTGGCGAAGATCAAGCCGACCGAAAGTATCACCACGCGAACGGGACGAGTGGCCAGGCCGACCTTGCATTCGACCCCCAGCGCCTCGGCCCGGGCGCGGGTGTAGGAGACCATCAGCGAGAAGAGGACGGCGACCACGCACATCGCCGCCGCGAAGTCGTCCCCCCAGGCGGCGAAGTAGCCGGCGACGGCGGCGAGCACGATCCCCTCCTCGATCCGGTCGAGGGTCGAGTCGAGGAAGGCGCCGAACAGCGTCCCCTTGCCCGACATCCGCGAGTAGCGGCCGTCGAGGGTGTCCATCACCGAGCCGAGGACGAAGGCGATCCCGGCGAGGAAGAAGGGGCGCTGGGTGACCAGCGCGGCGGCGACGAGGTTGCCGACCAGGCCCATCATCGAGATCGCGTTCGGGGTGAGGCGGGACTCGATCAGCCGGTCGCGGGCGTAGGCCCGGAGCTCCTGCCCGTTGCGGGCGTTGCCGCGATTGCCGCGCCGCGGCGGCGCCGAAGGTCCCATTCGGCTAGCGCCGGGTCCGGTGACGTTTGCCCGGCTCTGGCGCCGGCATCGTCGTGGCTGGCAAGGACGCAGACCCGAAGGCGTGGTGGTGCCACGCCGAGCGGTCGAGGACGCCGCCAGGCGCGGCGAGGGCAAGCCAGAGTGGGTGAACGTCACCGGACACGGCGCTCAGAGGCTATTATGCCTCGGCCTCTTGCGGGGCGGCAGTGCGGCCGGGGACGCGGAAGGACCAGGCTTCGGGACGCGCCAGCGCCAGCCGGTAGGCGACCACGGCGGCGGCCAGCGCCACCAGCCAGCCCAGCGCGGCATCGACCCAGTAGTGGTTGGCGGTGACGATCGTCACCCAGGAGACCAGCAGCGGCCAGAACGCCCACCAGGCTTTCGACCACCAGTGACGGCAGACCATTACCCCTGAGGCCCCGATCATCATCGCGAAGGCGCAGTGCATGCTCGGCACCGCCGCGTAGGGGTTGATGAACGACTTCGCCAGCGCCGAGTCGTGGTTGACCCCGGCGAAGGCGTTCAAAGTGTCGACGAAGCCGTACTCCGGGAACATCCGCGGCGGCGCCGTCGGGAACAGCGAGTAGCCGACCAGCGCCAGGCCCATCGAGACGACGAACATATTGCGCACGAAGTAATAGGACTGGTTGCGGAAGAGATAGAGCCAGACCAGGAACCCGAGCGCGATCGAGAACTGGGCGTTGAGGTAGATCTGGTTGGCGACGTCGATCACGCCTTGAGCGGGCAGGAAGAAGGCCTGCAGGGCAGGCTCGAAGAAGGTGTGAGTGTTTCGCTCGAAGTCGATCACCTGCTGGCCGTGGACCATCGCGATCCCCCGCTCGCCGTCGGCGATCCCGCGGACGAAGGTGTAGGCGAGGTCGACGGAGACGAGGATGGCGACCTGGCGACCGAGGTCGCCCCAGCCCTTGGGCAGGCGGGCGGTTATGGCGGCAAAGGCACGGGACACGAACCATCAATTGTAGCCCGCGCGTTAACGGCCTCGGGAGGGTCAAATAGGGTCCAGCTCAAGTGAGCTGGAAGCGGCCGGACAAGCGCAGGGTGCGGGCGATCCGGGACCGCCTGCGGGAGATGTACGGGGTGCCGCCGCAGGAACCGCACGGGGACCCGGTCGCCGAGCTGGTGAAGACGGTCCTCTCCCAGCACACCAACGACCGCAACCGCGACGTCGCCTTCGCGCAGCTGCGGGAGCGCTATCCGAGCTGGGAGGCGGTGCGCGAGGCCCCGGTCGACGAGCTGGAGGAGGCGATCCGCCCCGGTGGCCTCGCCAAGCAGAAGGCGCCGCGGATCCAGGCGATCCTCGAGCGGCTCGGCGACCCCCCCGACCTCGACTGGACCGAGACCGCCCCGCGCGAGGAGTCGCTCGAATACCTCCTCGCCCTGCCCGGCGTCGGGCGCAAAACCGCCGCCTGCGTCCTCATCTTCACCTGGGGGATCCCGGAGATCCCGGTCGACGTCCACGTCCACCGGGTCGGCGGCCGGCTCGGCCTCTTCCCCGCCAAGGCCTCCTTCGAGAAGGCCCACGACGAGATGCTGGCGATCGTCCCGCCCGAGGACGCGCACGAGCTCCACGTCAACCTGATCCGGCACGGCCGTACGGTCTGCCGGCCGAAACCGCGCTGCGGCGAGTGCGCCCTGCGGCGGATGTGCCCCTGGTACCGCGAGAACCGCGCCGCCCTCGTGGCGCAACCGCACAGCAGCGGGCGCCAGTAATATGCGCGCCGCCGAATGAGCAAGCGCACCTTCATCTGGTTCGGGGTCCTCGTCCTCGTCCTCGCCGTGGTCATCCCCTTCGCCGCCTTCCGCGCCAAGGGCGACGGCGAGACCGGCGAGGACAAGGTCCCGGCGAGCCTCAAGGACGGCCAGTCCCTCTTCGTCACCAACTGCGGCACCTGCCACGCGCTCTACAGCGCCGGCACCGACGGCAACTACGCGCCGGACCTCGACGAACTGCTGGCGCCCAACGGCGCGCCGGAACTGGTCGGAACCCCCGAAGAAATCGAAACCGCCGAAGAAACGATCAAACAGACCGAAGGCCGCGTTCTCAACGCGATCGAACAGGGCGTCGACAGCTCGACCACCCCGGGCCGGATGCCGGGCGGCATCCTCAACGAACAGCAGGCGAAGGAAGTCTCCGAATTCGTCGCCCGCACCGCCGGTAGCGGCTGAGCCCCGGCGAAACCGCAAAAACGGCTCCTGGAGAACCCTTTTTGCGGCCTCGGCGAGGGACGGTCTCCCGCCCGCCCCTCGTACTCTGACCGGCCCCTACCGCAGCAGCCAGAGGGAGCTGAAGAGCCCCGCGTGGTCGGAGTCCCAGAAGCCGTTGACCGGCTGGCGCCCGGTGACCGACGAGGTGAGCAGCTTCACCTTTTTCGGGTCGCGGGTCATCACGTGGTCGACCTGGTGGTCGAAGTCGGCGACGCTGCCGCCGGCGCCGACCGCCAGCAGGCTCGACTTCAGGCAGCAACTGAGTGGATTGTTCGTGCTGCGCTCGCGCATCCCGGCTTTGACCAGGGCCTGGTAGGCCTGGCGGTCGCCGCCTTCGACGGTGTCGTCGTCGGAGTTGAGGTCGCCGAGCAGGATCACCGGCAGGCCGGTCGTCGCCGGCCCGCCTTTGGCGACCAGCTCGCCCGCCTGCAGGGCGCGGATGCTCGGCACCTGGCTCGAGTCGTCGAACGCCTCCAGGTGGGTGTTGACGAAGCGGAACTTCTTGCTGCCGCGGACCTTGGCGTCGATCGCGGTCCAGCCGCGCAGCACTTTCACTTCGACCCCGGAGAGCTGCACGGTCAGCATGTTCTTGAAGTTGCCTTTCCGCGGGTGGCTGGTGACGACGCCCGCCCCGAGCCGGACCAGGATCACGTCGCGCATGGTCAGACGGCCGTTGATCTCGGCGTCCTTGATCAGCCCGTTGGGACCGTCGTTCGGGACCTGGTTCTCGTCCGCCGGGGCCTCGAAGTCGAACTCCTGCTGGACGACGGCGACGCGGTAGCGCTTCTTGCCGTTGTTCAGCCGGTCGAGCAGTTCAGCCAGGTAGTCGTAACGGACGGTGGTCGCGGTCGCGCCGCCGGTGCCGAGCAGCGGTTCCAGGCTCGGCGGGCCGGTCCGCCACATCGCCACCTCCTGCAGGCCGACGAGGTCGGGCTTCTTCTTGTTGATCTCCTTCGCCAACCCCTTCGCCCGCACGGGGAAGTTGTTGGCGGTGACGTCGCGGAGGATTTTCCCGTTCGCTTCGACGAATTCCTTGGTCGATTTGGCGGCGATCGCCGGGGTCAGGTCGGCCCCCAGGTAGAGGTTGCGGGTCATCACGTTGACCTGGTGCCCGGGGCCGTACTTGGCGCCGGCGCTGCCGGCGAACAGGCCCAGGATCAGGGGGACGGTGAGCGCCAGCAAAGTCAGCCGGCGGACAGTTCTCGAAATCGTGCTCAAGGTTTCCTCCTACGTCGGTTCCGGCCTCCCACAGCCTGCTCTATCTGTAACCCGCTTCGGCCGCGAACGAATCGGCGCGGCAGAAATATCGGCGCTTGAACGAATTCAGGGATCTGCCATACTGCCACTTAGATTTTTAGAGCTCCAACAACCCAACCCAGCTGGAGGTAGGCGGAAAGTGGCAAAGACGATCGGTATCGACCTCGGCACGACCAACTCGTGCGTGGCGGTGATGGAGGGCGGCGAGCCCACCGTTCTGGAGAACGCGGAGGGCGGGCGCACCACCCCGTCGGTCGTCGCGTTCACCGAGGGCGGCGAGCGCCTCGTCGGCACCGTCGCCAAACGCCAGGCGGTGATGAACCCGGAGAACACGATCTTCTCGATCAAGCGCTTCATGGGCCGCAAGGAGGCCGAAGTCAAAGAGGAGGAGACGATCGTCCCGTACAAGGTCGAGGCCGGCCCCAACGGCGACGTCCGGGTCGACGCGCGCGGCAAGCAGTACAGCCCGCCGGAGATCAGCGCGATGATCCTGCAGAAGCTGAAGGCGGACGCCGAAGCGAAGCTCGGCGACACCGTCGACAGCGCCGTCATCACCGTCCCCGCCTACTTCAACGACGACCAGCGCCAGGCGACCAAGGACGCCGGCAGGATCGCCGGGCTCGACGTCAAGCGGATCATCAACGAGCCGACCGCGGCCTCGCTCGCCTACGGGCTCGACAAAGAGGAGACCGACCACGCGATCCTCGTCTTCGACCTCGGCGGCGGCACCTTTGACGTCTCGGTGCTGGAAATCGGCGACGGCGTCTTCGAGGTGAAAGCGACCGCCGGCGACAACCACCTCGGCGGCGACAACTGGGACAAAGCGATCGTCGAGTGGCTGGTGGCGGAGTTCAAACGCGACCAGGGCGTCGACCTCTCCCAGGACAAGAACTCGCTGCAGCGCCTCTACGAGGCGGCGGAGAAGGCGAAGATCGAGCTCTCATCGACCCAGGAGACGCAGATCAACCTGCCCTTCATCACCGCCGTCGAGGGGCAGCCGAAGCACCTTGATCTGAAACTCAGCCGCTCGAAGCTGAACGAGCTGACCGGCGACCTGCTCGACCGCGTGGTCGGGCCGGTGAAACAGGCGCTGGCCGATGCCGACACCGCGGTCGACCACGTCGTCCTCGTCGGCGGCATGACCCGGATGCCGGCGGTTCGCGAGAAGGTCAAAACGCTGACCGGCAAGGAGCCGCACCAGGGCGTCAACCCGGACGAGGTCGTCGCCGTCGGCGCCGCGATCCAGGCCGGCGTGCTCGCCGGCGACGTCAAGGACGTGCTGCTGCTCGACGTCACCCCGCTGACGCTGGGGATCGAGACCAAAGGCGGCGTGATGACGAAGCTGATCGAGCGCAACACGACGATCCCGACGAAGAAGTCGGAGGTCTTCTCGACCGCCGACGACAACCAGCCGTCGGTCGAGATCCACGTGCTCCAGGGCGAGCGCGAGATGGCCAGCGGCAACAAGAGCCTGGGCAAATTCCAGCTCACCGGGATCCCCCCGGCGCCGCGCGGCATCCCCCAGATCGAGGTCACCTTCGACATCGACGCCAACGGGATCATCAACGTCAGCGCCGCCGACAAAGGCACCGGCAAAGAACAGAAGATCGAGATCAAATCCGGCTCCGGCCTCTCCGACGAGGAAATCAACCAGATGGTTTCCGACGCCGAGGCGCACGCGGACGAAGACCGCCAGCAGCGCGAGCTGGCCGAGGCGAGGAACCTCGCCGAGAACTCGGCCTACCAGGCGGAGAAAGCGATCGACGAGGCCGGCGACAAAGTCGACGACGACGCCAAGGAGCAGGTGCGCTCGGCCGTCAAGGCCGTCCGCGACAGCCTCGAGTCCGGCTCGAAAGAGGAGCTCGACGCCAAGGTCGAGGCGCTTAACAGCGCGATGACCAAAGTCTCCGAGCAGATCTACGCGGCGGCTTCGGCCGAGGCGGCCTCGGAGGGGGCGACCGAGAACGGCGCGGCCTCCGACGAGGAGGAGGTCGTCGACGCCGAGGTGGTCGACGAGGACGGCAAATGAGTCGGGACGAAGGCGGCCGGCCCGCGGGTCCTGCCGCCGCAGGGGACCCACCCCCAGCTGCAGAGCAGCAGGGGGTCCCCCCTACGACGTCACCCACGGGAGATACCGAGCAGATCGACCAGGACTTCGAAGCGCTTCTCGCTGACGCCCACAAGGAGAGGGACGAGTACCTCGAACTGGCCCGAAGGACGAAAGCTGACTTCGAGAACTACCGCAAGCGCGTCGCCAGCGATGTGCAGGCGGCGCAGGCTCGCGGGAAGGTCGAGGTTGCCCGGGAAGTGATCGACGCCGTCGACAATCTCGAGCGGGCGCTGGAGGCCGCGGACGGCGAGGGCGAGGGGCTGCGGTCCGGAGTCGAGATGGTGCTCTCGGGGCTGCGCGAGACGCTTTCTCGAAACGGTGTCGAGCCAGTCGACCCGAAGGGGGAGAAGTTCGATCCCAATCGGCACGAGGCGCTCTCCACCCAGCCGGTGGAGGGCACCGAGAGCGGGGTCGTCGTCGAGGTTCTGCAGAAAGGCTATGCGCTGGGCGAGCAGCTGGTTCGTCCCGCCCGAGTAGTGGTGAGCGCGTAAGGAGAGGCATTGGCGGACGAGCTCTACAAGACGCTCGGCGTCTCGAAGAAGGCGACCGACGAGGAGATCAAGAAGGCGTACCGGAAGCTGGCACGGAGGTACCACCCTGACCGCAACCCGGGTGACGAGGAGGCGGAGGAGAGGTTCAAGGAGATCTCCGCCGCCTACGACGTCCTCGGCGATCCCGAGAAGCGCAAGGAGTACGACGAGGGCGGCGTCTTCGCCGGCTTCGGCGGCGGTCCCGGCGGCGGGGCTCCGTTCGGGACCGGACCGGGCGGCTTCGGCGGCTTCGACTTCGGCGACATCCTCGGCGGCGTGTTCAACCGCGGCGGCGGGCGGGCGCAGACGCAGCAGATCCGCGGCCGCGACCTCGAGACCGAAGTCTCGCTCTCCTTCGACCAGGCGATCAACGGCGCCCAGATCAGCGTCACCGTGCCCAAGTCGGCCCGCTGCACCACCTGCCACGGCAGCGGCGCCAAACCGGGCACCTCCCCCACCACCTGCCCGCGCTGCGAAGGCCGCGGCGTCGAGGCCCAGGGCCAGGGCTTCTTCTCGATCAGCCAGCCCTGCTCGCAGTGCGGCGGCTCCGGCCAGATCATCGAAGACCCCTGCCCCACCTGCGGCGGCTCCGGCCTCACCCAGCAGACCAAGCGCCTGAGGGTGAACGTCCCGGCCGGGGTCAAGGACGGAACCCGGATCCGCCTCGCCGGCAAGGGCGAGGACGGGCCGCGTGGCGGTCCCGCCGGCGACCTCTACGTGACCACCCGGGTCGCATCCTCCCCGGTCTTCAAGCGGCTCGACGGAGGCAGCCTCGAGGTGACGGTGCCGATCTCGGTCGTCGAGGCGATCCGCGGCGGCACGATCGAGGTGCCGACGCTGAACGGGACGAAACGAATCAAGGTCGCGCCCGGGACCAGGCACGGGACGATCCAGAGACTGCGCGGCGAGGGCCCGCCGAAGCCGAAGGGCTCGGGCCGCGGCGACATCCGCTACCGCCTCGAGATCGCGATCCCCGCCGATCTGAGCGAGGAGCAGAGCGAGGCGGTCGAGAAACTCGCCGAGACGTTGAACGGGTCCGACCCGCGCGCCGAGCTGCTGCGGAAGGCGGGGCGCTGATGGCCACCTACCGCCGCCGAGTCAAAGCAACCTTCGACGAAGAGCAGGGCGTCTTCATGATCTCGGTCGCCGCCGAACTGGCGGAGATGCACCCGCAGACGCTGCGGATGTACGAGCAGCGCGGGCTGATCGCGCCGAAACGCTCGCCGAAGAACACCCGCCTCTACTCGCAGCGCGACGTCGAACGGCTGCGGCGGATCCAGGAGATGACCGCCGAAGGGCTGAACCTGGCCGGGGTGGAAATGGTCCTGGCGCTGGAAAACCAGGTGCAGCGGCTGCGGGCCGAGGTGACGCGGCTGCGCAGGCAACTGGAGGAAGTCGGAACGAACAAGGACGGGGAGACGAGCTGATGCAGGCGGACAGGTTCACCGAGAAATCGCGTGAGGCGGTGGCGAGCGCGCAGGAGCTGGCGCGCGCCCGGCGCAACCCCGAGATCGCCTCCGCCCACCTGCTGCTGGCGCTGCTCGACCAGGCGGAGTCGATGGCGATCCCGGTCCTGCAGAAGGTCGGCACCGACCCGGCGGCGGTGCGGGCGCAGGCCAACGACGCGGTCGCGGCGCTGCCGACGCTCGGCGACGGTGCCGAGCCGCAGATGTCCTCGAACCTGGCCCGCGTCCTGCGCGGCGCCGAGGGCGCGATGGCCGCCTTCGGCGACAGCTACATCACCGTCGGCCACCTGCTGCTGGCGCTGGCCGAGGACGGCTCCGGCGTCTCCGACCTGCTGCCCGATCGCGAGGAGCTGGAGCGGGCGGTGAAGGCCGTGCAGGGCCCGGCGAAGGTGACCTCGCCGAACGCCGAGGACAACGCCCAGGCGCTGGAGAAATTCGGCCGCGACCTCACCGCCGAGGCGGAGAGCGGCAAGCTCGACCCGGTGATCGGGCGCGACGAGGAGATCCGCCGCGTGATCCAGGTCCTCAGTCGCCGGACCAAGAACAACCCGGTGCTGATCGGCGACCCCGGTGTCGGCAAGACCGCGATCGTCGAGGGGCTGGCGCAGCGGATCGTCAAAGGCGACGTGCCCGAGAGCCTGCGCGACCGCCGCGTGATCGCGCTCGACATCGGCTCCCTGCTCGCCGGCTCCAAATACCGGGGCGAGTTCGAGGAGCGGCTGAAAGCGGTGCTGAACGAGGTGCAGCAGGCCGAGGGCCAGATCGTCCTCTTCCTCGACGAGCTCCACACGATCGTCGGCGCCGGTGCCGCCGAAGGCGCGGTCGACGCCGCCAACCTCCTGAAGCCGATGCTGGCCCGCGGCGAGCTGCGCGCGGTCGGGGCGACCACCCTCGACGAGTACCGCAAGCACATTGAGAAAGACGCGGCGCTGGAGCGGCGCTTCCAGCCGGTTCTCGTCGGCGAGCCCGACATGAACGACACGATCGCGATCCTGCGTGGGCTGAAACCGCGCTATGAACAGCACCACGGCGTCCGCATCTCCGACTCGGCGGTCGTCGCCGCCGCGACGCTCTCGGAGCGCTACATCGCCGACCGCTTCCTCCCCGACAAGGCGATCGACCTGATCGACGAGGCCGCCTCGCGGCTGAAGATCGAGATCGACTCGGTGCCGACCGAGATCGACGAGGTCGAGCGGCGAATCCAGCAGCTGGAGATCGAGCGCGAGGCGCTGAAGAAAGAGACCGACGACGCTTCGAAACAGCGGCTGCAGGCGCTGGAGGGCGACCTCGCCAATCTCGGCGAGGAAGCAGCGGAGCTGCGCACCCGCTGGCAGAACGAGAAAGAGCCGCTGGAGCAGATCAAGGAGGCGAAGGAACGGCTGGAGGAGGCGCGGCGCGAGGCCGAGCGCGCCGAGCGCGAGACCGACCTCGAGCGGGCGGCGAAGCTGCGCTACGGCGAGATCCCGGAGCTGGAGGAGAAGGTCAAGGAGCAGGAGGCGCGGCTGGAGGAGCTGCACGCCGGCGGCGAGGTGATGCTGGCCGACGAAGTGACCGAGGAGGACGTCGCCGAGGTCGTCGCCAAATGGACCGGGATCCCGGTCAGCCGGCTGATGGAGGGCGAGGTGCAGAAGCTGATCCGGATGGAGGAGCGGCTGCACGACCGGGTGATCGGCCAGGACGAGGCGATCGCCGCCGTCTCCAACGCGCTGCGGCGCTCCCGCGCCGGGCTCTCCGACCCCCACCGGCCGATCGGCAGCTTCCTCTTCCTCGGCCCGACCGGGGTCGGCAAGACCGAGCTGGCGAAGGCGCTGGCGGAGTTCATGTTCGATTCCGAGCAGGCGATCGTCCGCCTCGACATGTCCGAGTACATGGAGAAGCACACGGTGGCACGGCTGATCGGCGCGCCCCCCGGCTACATCGGCTACGAGGAGGGCGGACAGCTGACCGAGGCGGTGCGGCGGCGGCCCTACGCGGTGGTGCTGCTGGACGAGATCGAGAAGGCCCATCCCGACGTCTTCAACACGCTGCTGCAACTGATGGACGACGGGCGCCTGACCGACGGCCAGGGCCGCACCGTCAGCTTCACCAACACCGTCCTGATCATGACCTCGAACGTCGGCTCCGACCGGATCGTCGGTGAGCAGGTCGACGAGAAGATCCGCGAGGGGATCGAAGAGGTGCTGGCGGCGACCTTCAAGCCGGAGTTCCTCAACCGGATCGACGACACGGTGATCTTCCACCGGCTCTCGAAGGGGGACATCGGTCGCATCGTCGAGCTCCAGGTCAACCAGCTGATCGGCCGCGTCGGCGAGCGCGGGATCATGGTCGAGCTCTCAGACGACGCCCGCACCCTGCTCGGCAACCTCGGCTACGACCCCACCTACGGGGCGCGGCCGCTGAAGCGGGTTATCCAGAAGCAGCTGGTCGACAAGCTGGCGCTGAAGATTCTCGAGGGCGAGTTCGGCGAGGGTGACAGGGTTCGCGTCGACGCCGCCGAAGGAGAGATCGTCTTCGAGCGGGTTGGCTCTCCTGCGGGCTCATCTTTGCGGTCATTCCTGCCGAAACAAGAACCTCATACAGGTGCTCTTTAATTAGGTCAGCCACCGTAGGCTTGGGAGAGCACCGGCAAGAGCAGATGAACGACGACCAGACCCCGATCAACGCGCGCCCATGGCGGCGGCGGGAGGAGACCCTCGAGGACCTCTCGCTGGCCCTGCGCGATCGCGTGCTCTGGCCGGCCCAGGACTACCTCCGCAGCTTCAGTGACGAGGGGCGCGCCGTCCTTGCCGGCGGTGCTGTCGTGCTGGCGCTGGCGCTTGGCGTCGGCGGCTACTCGCTGGCTTCCTCGGGCGGGAGCGAGCCGGCGCCCGCGCCGGCCGTCGCGGTGACGAGCGCACCGGCGCCGAAGCCCAGCCCGGTCGAAGCCGCGCCGAAGGCCGAGCCCGATCCGACCCTGCAGGGGGCGACCCCGGTCTTCAAGGCACCGGCCGATGACGGCTCCAGGGTCGACAGCTCGAAGGCGGTCGCAAGCGAAGCGCCGGTCGCCACCAGCAACACCGGCAATCCCGCCACCGACACCTTCTCCACCAACCCGGCCGCCCGGCCCGCCGCCGCCGGCGCCTCGGCTGCCGCCAGCGTCGACGGGCCGCCCGCGGGTCCCGCGGCGATCGCCGTCGCCCGCAGGTTCGCCGATGCCTTCGTCGTCTACGAGACCGGCGCCGGGAAGAGCGAGGTCCGCAAGGCGTTCAAGGCGACGGCGACGCCGGAGGTGACGAAGGCGCTGCTGCAGCGGCCGCCGCGCCAGCCGGCCGGAGTCAAGGTCCCGAAGGCGAAGGTCCTCAACGTCGTCCCCGCCCCCTCGCACGACCGTCTCTATCCCGTCAGCGTCTCGCTGCTGCGGGTCGGCGCGACCAGTGAGCTGCGGCTGGAAATGGAACAGCTGAAAAACAAGCAGTGGCGAGTGGTCAACGTCCTCGGCTGATGGAAGGCGCGCGCAAGATCAAGGCGGTGGTGGCGACCGCGGCGGCGACCGCGGCGCTGGCGGTGCCGATCGCCGTCGCCCAGGCCGAAGCGGTGAACACGACCGCGGCGCCGACGCCGGGGGCGACGCTGGAAGCCCCGACCGCTCCGGGCGAAGCGAACGAGCCGCCCGTCAAGCAGAACGAAACCCTGGTGCCGCCGCCGGCCCCGGCGACGAAGACGCCGCCCCCGAGCGGCGGGGTCGATTCCGGCGAAGGCGGGGTCGAAGCCGAAGCTCCCGAAGCTGGAACCGAAGCACCATCCGCGGGAGGCGTCACCACAGCGCCCGCGGCCGGCGCCTTCACGATCCCTTCGCTGCCGAGCTCCAGCTGCGCGATCAACGGCGTGCCACCGGTCCTGATCCCGATCTACCACCGCGCCTCCGACCAGTACGCGCTGGGCCCGCAGGGCCCGGCGATCCTGGCCGGGATCAACGCGATCGAGACCGCCTTCGGCACCAACCTCGGCCCGTCCTATGCCGGCGCGGTCGGCTGGATGCAGTTCATGCCGGAAACCTGGGCGATGTACGGGGTCGACGCCAACGGCGACGGGGTCAAGGACCCGAACAACCCCGAAGACGCGATCTACGCCGCCGCCCGCTACCTCAGCGCCGCGGGGATGCCTGAGGACGTCTGGGGCGCGATCTTCGCCTACAACCCCGCCGACTGGTACGTCGAAGAGGTGCTGCAGAACGCCGGCTGCTACGCCGACGAAGTCGGGGGCAGCTACACGACGCTGACGCTGACGCCGCAGATCCAGGTCCTCGAGTGCACCCCGGCCGACGACTGGAAGAGGCAGATTCCGGAGGACTACCTGGCGGCCTTCGAGACCGCCGCCGGCCGCTATGAACTCGGTAGGCGCGGCGTCTGGACGCTGGCCGCGATCGCCCGCCTCGAGTCGAACTTCGGCCGCGGCATGAACCCGCGGCAGCTGCGCAGCCTCGGCCCGCTCGGCCTCGACAAGATGGAGTGGAGCCGCTACGGAGTCGACGGCGACGAAGACGGCCGGGTCCGCCACAGCGACGTCGACGACTCGGCGGGGACGCTGGCGCGCCTGATGTGGTCGCGCGGCAGCATCGACGCCGGCGTCTTCACCCACAACCAGGCCGCCTGGTACGTCGACGCCGTCGCCCACGAGGCCGACCAGCTCGCCGGCAAATGCGCTGTCACCAGCAAAGAGTGGACGATCGTCCTCCCCGGCGACGTCGCCTCCCAGATCAACTGGCAGAACCTCACCCTCTCCAACGACCTCGAGCTGCGGGACATCCAGGCCGGGCTGCTCGACCAGCGCGTCGTCGGCCTGCTGGCGCTGATGACCAGCGAGCACCAGATCACGATCACCTCCCTCCGTTCCGACCACTCGCAGATGACCGCGTCGGGCAACGTCTCCAACCACTTCTACGGCCGGGCGATGGACATCGCCGCCGTCGACGGCGTCTCCTGCACCGACACCTCGACCACCGCCCCCTGCGCCGAGCTCGGCTACGCCCTCGCCCAGCTCCCCTCCCCCCTCCATCCCACCGAGCTCATCTACTGCTTCGACCTCGACGGCCTCGGCCCGGCCTTCGCCCTGCCAGATCACTGCGACCACATCCACGCGGGGTACTACGCGTACTAAGCGTCATCGCTTTAGGAGGCGTCGATCGGCCCGGCTATCCAGCTTTCAGCGAAAGGTGAGTTGAGCACCCATATGGTGCTCAACTAACCACTGAGTTCCTTGACCGCTAACCGTCCCGCCGCTGGCTGTGAGAGGAAGGGACGGGGTACCCCTGATCGGTACTCAGCATGGAGCCGAGCTGAAAACCCTCGCGGTCAGCCGCCGGCGATTCTCTCGGCGGAGGTGCTCCGAGCAGGGGTACCCCGTCCCTTCCCAACCAAGTACGGTTGAGTTGGAGGCCTAATTTCGAGCTGAGGGGGCGGAGATGCCGACTTATCTGATGCTGACCAACTTGACCGCTGAGGGTGTGCGGACGCTGAAGAACAACCCGGGGCGGATCGATGAGGTCAACCGTGAGGTCGAACAGATGGGGGTGAAGGTGGTTTCGCAGTACGCGACGCTGGGGCAGTACGACTTCGTCACGGTGGTCGAGGCGCCTGATGACAAGACGATGGCGAAGGTCTCGGTGGAGCTCGGGTCGCGCGGGACGATGACGAGCCAGACGCTGGCCGCGATCCCGGCCGGCGACCTGGCCGGCTCGCTGTAGCCGCGTTGAAGGCGCTGGTCGTAGGCGGAGGCGGTCGCGAGCACGCGATCGTGCGGGCGCTGCGGCGCTCGCCGCAGGTCACCGACGTCCTCTGCGCACCGGGCAACGCCGGGATCGCCGCCGATGCCGAGTGCCTGCCGGCGGTCGCGGCCGACGATGCCGCGGCGATCGTCGCGGCGGCGAAGGAGAACGGCGTCGACCTGGCTGCGATCGGCCCCGAGGCGGGGCTCGTCGCCGGCGCGGTCGACGCGCTGGAGGGATCCGGCATCCCCGCCTTCGGACCGCTGCGCGACGCGGCAGCGCTCGAGGGCTCGAAGGCGTTCGCCAAGGAGCTGATGCAGGAGGCCGGGGTGCCGACCGCCTCGCACCTGCTGCTGCACAGCCGCGAGGAGGCGCTGGAGCAACTCGCCCGGTGCTCCTACCCCACGGTGCTCAAGGCCGACGGGCTCGCAGCGGGCAAGGGCGTGATCATCTGCCAGGACGAGGGCGAGGCCCGGGCCGCCGTCGACGTCTTCTTCACGGAGCAACGCTTCGGCAGCACCACGGTCGTCCTCGAGGACTTCCTCGAGGGCGAGGAGCTTTCGCTGCTGGCGCTATGCGACGGCGAGAACGTCGTCCCGCTCGCCCCGGCCCAGGACTACAAGCGGATTTTCGACGGCGACCACGGCCCGAACACGGGCGGGATGGGCAGCTACTCGCCGGTTCCCGGCTTCGGCACCGCCGAGGTCGAGGAGATCGTCGAGCAGGTCCACCGGCCGGTCGTCGCAGCGATGGCCGCCCGCGGCGTTCCCTTCCGCGGCGTCCTCTACGCGGGGCTGATGATCGGCCCCGAAGGCCCGCAGGTGCTCGAGTTCAACGCCCGCTTCGGCGACCCCGAGACCCAGGCGGTGCTGCCGCGGCTGCGCTCCGACCTCGCCGAGCTCTTCCTCGCCTCGCGCGAGCCCGGCGGGCTCGGCGGCGTGAGCGCCGAGTTCGACGCCAACTGGGCGGTCACCGTCGTCCTCGCCTCCGCCGGCTACCCGGAGTCCTCCTCGAAGGGCGACGTGATCAGCGGCCTCGCCGCGGCGGCGGAGGTCGCCGAGGTGACCCACGCGGGTACGGCGGAGCGCGATGGCGAGATCGTCACCGCCGGCGGACGGGTTTTGAACGTGACGGGACTGGGGACGAGCCCCGCCGAGGCGCGTGATCGTGCATACGATGCCGCCCGCCGGATCTCGTTCGAGGGAATGCAGATTCGTACCGACATCGCCGCCCGCGCCGTCGAGCGGGTCCCCAGCTAATTCGAGAGAGGAACCAGATGAGCGAGATCTCAGAGGAGCCGCAGCCGACCGGGACCGCCACGCCCGCGGGCGGTGGCCCTGCCGACCCCACCGAGACGGCGACGATGGCGACCGTCGAGGAAGCCTTCACCGAAATCGACGTCGACGAGCCGCACGTCGGGATCATCATGGGCTCGAAGAACGACAAGCCGAAGATGGAACCGGCCGGCAAAGCCCTGGAGGAAGCGGGCATCCGCTACGAGGTGCGGGTGATGAGCGCCCACCGCGACCCGGAGCTGGTCCGCGAGTACTGCCAGAACGCACGGATGCGGGGCCTGAAGGTGATCATCGCCGGGGCCGGGATGTCGGCTGCGCTGCCCGGGGTGGCGGCGGCCCACACCGACCTGCCGGTGATCGGGGTGCCGATCCTCGGCAAGAGCCTCGGTGGTCTCGACGCGCTGCTCTCGGCGGTGCAGATGCCGCCCGGGATCCCGGTCGCCTGCGTCGCGATCGACGGGGCGAAAAACGCCGGCGTCCTCGCAGCGCGGATAATCAACGCGTGATCCCCCGCTACATCCGCCCCGAGATCGGGGCGGTCTGGACGCAGCAGGCGAAGCTGGAGAGCTGGCTCGAGGTCGAGCTGGCGGCGACCGAGGCCTGGGCGGCGGAGGGCGTGGTGCCCGAGGAGGCGGCGCGCGAGGCGCGCGAGCGGGCGGCCTTCACGGTTGAGGCGGTCGACGAGCGCGAGAAGGTGACCGACCACGACGTCGCCGCCTTCGTCGACGTTGTCGCCGGCTCGGTCGGCGAGCACGGCCGCTGGATCCACTACGGCCTCACCTCCTCCGACGTCCTCGACACGGCGCTGGCGCTGCAACTGCGGCGCGCCGGCGAAGTCGTCCTCGCCAGCGCCTGCGCCTACCGCGACGCCTTGGTCAAGCGGGCGCTGGAGCACCGCGACACCCTCTGCGTCGGCCGCACCCACGGCGTCCACGCCGAGCCGACGACCTTCGGGCTGCGGCTGGCCGGCTTCGCCTTCGAGGCCGATCGCAACCTCGACCGGCTCGAGGAGGCCTTCGCGCAGCTCGCCGTCGGCAAGCTCTCCGGCGCCGTCGGCACCTACGCCTCGGTGCCGCCCGCGGTCGAGGCCCGGGTGATGCAGAAGCTCGGGCTCGGCCGCGAGGACGTCGCCACCCAGGTCGTGCCGCGCGACCGTCACGCGGCGCTCGTGGCGGCGATCGCGATCGCCGGCGCCGGCCTCGAGCGCTTCGCGACCGAGGTGCGGAACCTGCAGAGAACCGAGGTGCGCGAGGTCGAAGAGCCGTTCGCCGCCGGCCAGAAGGGCTCCTCG
>JBIOVP010000149.1:0-21479 GCA_044867815.1 Solirubrobacterales bacterium
GGACGAACGGCGCTAGAGGGGAATCGGATCGGCCGCGCCGGTGCCGAAGCGGGCGTGGGCGGCGTCGAGGAGCGGGCCGAGGGCGGGGTCGGCGAGGGAGCCGTGGGCCCGCAGCAGCCCCAGCACCTCCTGCCGCGCCTCGATCAGCAGGGTGCCGTCCTCGGGAAGTTTGGCGACGGCGAAGCGCGGCAGGCCGGACTGGCGGGTGCCGAGGATCTCCCCCTCCCCGCGCAGTTCGAGGTCGACCTCGGCGAGCTTGAAGCCGTCGCTCTCCTCGACCACCGCCCCCAGCCGCCGCAGCGCCAGCTCGCCCGCCTCTTCGACGAACAGCAGGCACTGGCTAGGGTGCTCGCCGCGGCCGACACGGCCACGCAGCTGGTGGAGCTGGGAGACGCCGAAGCGCTCGGCCCCCTCGATCACCATCACCGTCGCGTTGCCGACGTCGATCCCGACCTCAATCACCGTCGTCGAAACGAGGACGTCGGTCTCGTGGGCGGCGAAGGCGCGCATCGCCTCCGCCTTCTCCTCCGACCGCATCTGCCCGTGCAGGAGGCCGACCCGGAACTCGCGCAGCTCACCGGCGCGCAGCCGCTCGGCCTCGACCTCGGCCGCTTTGCCGGCGACTTTCTCCGACTCGGAGACCAGCGGGCAGACGACGAAGGCCTGGCGGCCCTCGCGCAGCCGCCGCCGCAGGAACTCGAAGGCTTCGCCGCGCTGGTGCTCCTCGACCAGCTTGGTCGTCACCGGCTGTCGCCCCGCCGGCAGCTCGTGCAGGGCGGTGGTGTCGAGGTCGCCGTAGGCGGTGAGCGAGAGCGTGCGCGGGATCGGCGTCGCGGTCATGTGAAGGACGTGCGGCGCCATCCCCTCCACCCCCTTCTCGTCCAGCGCCCGCCGCTGGGAGACGCCGAAGCGGTGTTGCTCGTCGACGACGACAAGGCCGAGGCGGGCGAAGCGGACGGTCGGCTCGATCAGCGCGTGGGTCCCGACGAGCAGGCCGAGCTCGTTGCTGGCGAGGCGGTCGAGCGCTTCACGGCGACGCGGCGCCGGGGTCGAGCCGGTCAGCAGCGCGAACGGGGTCGCCTCTTCGGCCAGCAGCCTGCCCAGCGTGATCGCGTGCTGCTCGGCGAGCGTCTCGGTCGGCGCCATCAAGGCCGCCTGGTAGCCGGCTTCCAGCGCCCGCAGCATCGAGTAGAGAGCGACGACGGTCTTGCCGGAGCCGACCTCTCCCATCAGCAGCCGCTGCATCGGCTCGCCGGAGTCAAGGTCTCCCTCGATCTCGTCAAAGGCCTTGAGCTGGTCGCCGGTGGGCTCGAACGGCAACGAATCGAGCCAGCGGGCGACGGGGTCACCGGGCCTGCCGAAGCGAAGGGCCGGGCGAGCGGTGCGGTGGGTGCGCCTGCGGGTGGCGAGGAGGGCCTGGTGGAGGAAGAGCTCTTCGAAGCGGAGGCGGGTGCGGGCTTCGTCGAGGTCGTCCAGGGACTCCGGGAAGTGGACGGTCTTCAAGGTGTCTCCGAGGGCGGCCAGGGATCGGCGGGTGCGCATCTCCGAAGGCAGTCCCTCGATGGCGTTCGGGGAGAGTGCGATTGCCTGTTCGGCCCAGTCGCGGATTTGGGAAGGACGGAGGGTCTCGGGGGTGGAATGCCTAGGGACCAGGGTTTCGGGCTGCGGGTCCTGTCGAGGACTGTTCGGGGACCCCTGCGTTGGATGCTCGGGGTCCCCGGCGCCCTCGCCACCCGCAGATGGGCCGTCGCTTATTAGCTCCCATTCGTTTACGGCGAAGCCTCGGGCGGATCGTTTGCCCGTGAGGAGGAGCTGGGCTCCTGCGGTCAGCTTTGACGCTACCCAGGGCTGGTTGAACCAGGTGGCTCTTACGTGGTCGGTGGCATCGCCTACTTTGACGCTGACCATGCGGAGGCGGCCTTTGCGGAAGGGGCGGGGTTGTTTTCCCTGGACTTCCACCTGAACCGTTGCGGTTTCGCCGGGGGTGACGTCTCCCAGCTCTCTGATCCTCAGGTCGCGGTGGCGCCTTGGGATGTGGAAGAGGAGGTCTCCGATGGTGCGGAGGCCGGCGGCGGCTGCGGCTTCGGCGGTTTTGGGGCCGATGCCCTTGAGGGCGCCGAGGCCTTGGGCCAGCACGCCGGGGCGGGGCCAGTGGACGGGGGCGTCGAGGAGCTCGCCGCGGCCCAGCTCGCGCTCGCCGGCGAAGGACCGCACTACTGGGCGGCCAGCAGCCACCACCAGCTCGGCTGTCCCCCCTCGTGGGTCTCGACCTCGACCCCCTCGGGCATGTGGGTGTCGAGCTCGGCGAGCGGGATCGGGGCGCCCTCGCCGGCGATCAGGGTGACGATCTCCGCCCCCTCGGCGAGGTGTTCGAGGGTCTTGTGCAGGGTCGAGCCGGCCCCGCCCCAGGCGACGATCTCGCCGGCGACGAAGCCGACCGCGTCTCCCTTCTTGAAGCGGCCCTGGGCGTCGTCGCGGGCAGCCGGGGCGACGCCGCCGGTGGCGACTCCCTCCAGCGCCTCCGTCAGCCGCTCGGCGTTCTCCGCCATCGCCGCCTCGGGGTCGAGCTCGACCAGGGCCAGCAGGCTCGCCTGCTGCGAGGTCGCCGGCACCACCCGCGCCGGCTTGTCGGAGAGCTCGCAGGCGCGCTCGGCGGCCATCACCACGTTCGAGGAGCTGGGCAGGACGAGGACCTCCTCGGCGGCGACGCTGTGGATGCCGGCGAGCAGCTCGTAGGTGGAGGGGTTGAGGGTCTCGCCGCCGGGGACGACGTGGGCACCGAGCTCGCCGAAGAGGCGCTGCAGGCCGTCGCCTGCGGCGACGGCGACGGCCCCGGTGCGGCCGCTGAGGCGGGCGTCGCGCTCGGCCATCTGCTCGCGCATGTCGGCGACGTCGAGGTTGGTCACCTCGCCGACCCCGTCGAAGACCGCCACCGCGGCCTCGGGCTCGTCGGTGTGGACGTGGACCTTGAGGGTGACGTCGTCGCCGACGACGAGCACCGAGTCGCCGAGGCCCTCCAGCCGCGGCAGGAACCGGCGATTCTGGAGGCCCTTGCCGGAGACGATGAAGTTGGTGCAGTAGCGGTAGTGGCTGTCCTCGTGATGGGGCAGGCTGCGGCGCGGCGCCTCGTGGTGCGCCACCTCCGGCACTTCGGCGCCGTCCCCGCGAAGGCCGGCGACGACCCCGGCGAGGATCAGCACGAGGCCGTGGCCGCCGGCGTCGACGACGCCGGACTCGCGCAGGACCTCGAGCTGCTCGGGCGTCTTGGCGACGGCGCGCTCGCCGTCGGCGATCGCCCGCTCCAGGACCTCGGCGAGGACCGCGTCCTGCTCCTCTTCGGAGACGTCTCGGCCGAGCCGCTGTTTCTCCTTCTCGAGGTGGGCGAGCTGGCGGGAGAGCGAGTGGGCCATCTCGCGGAAGACGGTCAGCATCGTTCCCTCGGCCGGGTCGCGGACGGAGTCGTAGGCGGCGTCGGCGGCGCTGGCGAAGGCGGCGGCGACCAGGGTCGGGTCGATCAACTCGCCGGGCCGGGAGGCGAGCTCCTCGGCGGCGCCGCGGACGATCTGGCTGAGGATGACGCCGGAGTTGCCGCGGGCGCCCATCAGCGCCGCCCGCGCCAGCGCCTGGACCAGCTCGGTGCGGCCGACCTCGTCGACTTCCTGGCCGTCGAGGCGGTCGAGCTCTTCCATCACCGCGCGCATCGTCATCGCCATGTTGTCGCCGGTATCGCCGTCGGCGACGGGGAAGACGTTGAGGTCGTTGACCTCCTGGCGACGGGCCTCCAGCGAGGCGTAGGCAGAGCTGACGACCCGGCGGAAACGGGCGATTTGGGGTTCGGGCATCCACCGAGAATCTATTCCTCGGGCGCGACGTGAGCACAAACACACGCGGCGGCCGGCGCCATTGGTACGTTGCCCACTCCAATGCGTCGCTTCGCCACCTGGACCACCGGTCACCGCAAGACGGTCATCTTCAGCTGGATCGTCGCCCTCGTCGCGATGGTGATGATCTCCGGCACGGTCGGGGCCGACTTCAGCGAAGAATTCAGCCTCCCGGACTCGGACTCCAAGGAAGCGCTCGACCTACTGGAACAGAAGTTCCCGGCGCAGTCGGGAGAAGTGGCGCAGATCGTCTTCAAGGCGGACGCGGGGGTCGATTCCCCGGCGGTCGAAAAGAAGATGGAGAGCGTCTTCGCCGAAATCGAAGGGGAACCGCACGTCAGCGAAGTCGCCAGCCCCTACGGAAAAGGTGGCGGCGCCGCCGCGATCAGCGACGACGGCACGATCGCCTACGCGACCGTCCAGTTCGACGTTGCCGGGCCCGACCTCGACACCGAGGAAGCCAAGCGGGTGATGGAGACGGCGCTGGCCGCCGACGGCGACGGGTTGCAGGTCGAGCTCGGCGGCTCGCCGATCGAGGAAGTCCGCGGCGAAGAAGAAGAAGGTTTCTCCGAGGCGATCGGGTTGCTCGCCGCGATCGTCGTTCTCCTGCTCACCTTCGGCTCGGTGGTGGCGATGGGGCTGCCGGTCGTCACCGCGCTCTTCGCCCTCGGGGTGGGGATCAGCTTCATCACCCTCGGCACCCACGTCTTCAACACCGCCGACTTCGCGCCCCAACTCGCCTTCATGATCGGGCTCGGCGTCGGCGTCGACTACGCCCTCTTCATCCTCACCCGCTTCCGCAACGGGCTGGCGGAGGGCTTCGAGCCGCGCCGGGCGGCGATCGCCGCGATCGACACCGCCGGCCGCGCCGTCCTCTTCGCCGCGATCACCGTGATCATCGCCCTGCTGGGAATGATGCTGCTCGGCCTCAGCTTCCTCTACGGGGTGGCGATGGCGGCGGCGATCGCCGTCCTCTTCACGATGATCAGCGCCCTCACCCTGCTGCCGGCGCTGCTGACGATCGTCGGCCGCCGCGTCGACCGACTGCGGATCCCCGGCCTCGGCCGCGGCAAACGGAGCATCGACGAAGGCAGCTGGTGGCAGCGCTGGAGCAACCGCATCCAGCGGCGGCCGTGGACGGCAGCGCTGCTCTCCGGGGCGCTGCTGCTGGCGCTCTGCATCCCCACGCTCTCGCTCCGCCTCGGCATCAACGACGCCGGCACCGACCCGGAGGGGACGACGACGCGCGCCGCCTACGACCTCCTCGCCGAAGGCTTCGGGCCGGGCTTCAACGGGCCTTTCGTGATCGCCGCCGAACTGCCTGAAAAGGGCGACGACGCGGCGCTGCAGGAGCTGCGCACCGAGCTGAAGGGCGAAGAAGGCGTGGAAGCGGTTACCGACGTCACCCTGAACCCGAACGAGACGGTAGGGGTCTTCCAGCTCTATCCGACGACCTCGCCACAGAGCGCCGACACCACCGACCTGCTCGACCGCATCCGCGGCGACTCGATCCCGCCGGTCGAGGAATCGACCGGGGCGCAGATCCACGTCGGGGGCGTCAACGCGATCTTCGAGGACTTCGGCAACGCGATCGCCGACAAGCTGCCGCTCTTCATCGGCGTCGTCGTCCTGCTCTCGGCGCTGCTGCTGATGATCGTCTTCCGCTCGATCTGGGTGCCGGTAAAGGCGGTGCTGATGAACCTGCTCTCGATCGGCGCCGCCTTCGGCCTGATCGTCGCCGTCTTCCAGTGGGGCTGGGGCGCGAGCCTGATCGGCGTCGACAGCACCGGCCCGATCATCTCCTTCTTCCCGATCTTTCTCTTCTCGATCGTCTTCGGGCTCTCGATGGATTACGAGGTGTTCCTGATGTCGCGGATCCACGAGGAGTGGGAACACACCAAGGACGCCTCCGAGGCCGTGACCCGCGGCCTCGCCCTGACCGGCCGCGTGATCACCGCGGCCGCGGCGATCATGGTCACCGTTTTCGCCGCCTTCATGCTCGGCGAAGACCGGATCATCAAACTCTTCGGCCTCGGCCTCGCCTCGGCCGTCTTCATCGACGCCGTGATCATCCGCTCGGTTCTCGTGCCGGCGATCATGCAGCTCCTCGGCGAGCGCGCCTGGCGGTTCCCCGACTGGCTCGACCGCATTCTTCCCCGGCTCCACGTCGAGCCCGAGGAGGGCGACCCCTCGCCGACCGGCGAGCACCCGGTGGTCGCGACGGCTGAGGCTGACGGCTAGCGTCTCCCCCGCTCCAGTTCGCGTTCCAGATCCGCGATCACACGGTCGGGTCTTTTCGAGCTGCGTCTCGGATACGCCCCCTGGGGTCGTAGGACCAAGCGAGGGCGTGCCGGCGGTTGGAACGGCAGTGCTTTAGCACGACGCGGAGCCGACGGTGCGGCATTGCGCCGCGTCCTTCGGCCTCAGGCGGCCTTGGTGACCTTGCCCGCCTTGAGACAGCGGGTGCAGACGTAGGCGCGGAGGGGGCGGCCGTTCTCCTGAATCCGGACCTTTTGCAGGTTCGGGTCGAAGCGGCGCTTGGTGGCAACCATCGAGTGGCTTCGGGACTGGCCGAACGCGGGTCCCTTGCCGCAGCTGTGACATACCTTGGCCATCGGTCGCGGGATAGTACCGGAGTGCGTCGTTTTGGCGGGCTTCAGCCGAGCTGGCGTTTGAGCAGGGCCATGCGGGCGACGGTGAGGGCGGCGTTGCGCCCCTGGTCGCGCTTGTCGCCGCCCGCCCGCGCCAGCGCCTGCTCCATGTCGTCACAGGTGATCACTCCAAAAGCGCAGGGAACGCCGGTGGCGAGCTGGACGTCCTGGATGCCGCGCGCCGCCTCGGCGCAGACGAAGTCGTAGTGGTCGGTCTCGCCGCGGATGACGACGCCGAGGCAGGCGACGCCGCCGATCTCCATCCCCCCTCCCTGCCTGGCGTTGCGGCGGCGGACGCCGTCGATGATCGCGCTGGCGGCGAAGGGGAGCTCGTAGGCGCCGGGAACCGAGTGGTGGGTGACGTTGCCAATCGGCACCCCGGCCAGCTTGAAGCCGTGGTCGGCGCCGTCGAGCAGCCGCAGCGCCAGATCCTCGTAGAAGCGGCCGACGACGACCGCGAACTCCAGCTGCTCCAGCTTCGCCTTCTCCTCGTCGGCGAACTCCTCGAGGAACGCTCCCGCCTCAGCCATCGCCGTCCCGGGCGTCGCGCTCGGCCTCGTCGTGGATCATCTCCTCGTCGAGGGCGAGGCCCTGGTGGTGCAGCAGGTGGCCCATCTTCTCGCGCTTGGCGCGCAGGTAGGCCTCGTTGTGGGCGTTGGGGATCGATTCGATCGGCACCTGCTCGGTGACCGAGAGGCCGTAGCCCTCGAGGCCGACGATCTTTTTCGGGTTGTTGGTGAGGATGCGGATGCTGGTCAGGCCGAGGTCGCCGAGGATCTGCGCCCCGATCCCGTAGTCGCGCAGGTCGGCCGGCAGCCCCAGCTTCAGGTTGGCCTCGACGGTGTCGGCGCCTTCCTCCTGCAGCTTGTAGGCGCGGAGCTTGTTCAGCAGGCCGATCCCGCGGCCCTCCTGCGAGAGGTAGAGCAGCACGCCGCGTCCCTCGTGCTCGATCATCGAGAGCGCCGCTTCCAGCTGTTCGCCGCAGTCGCAGCGCATCGAGTGGAAGACGTCGCCGGTGAGGCACTCGCTGTGGACGCGGACCAGAACGTCCTCGGCACCGTCGACCTCGCCCTTGACCATCGCCACGTGGTGTTTGTCGTCAACCAGGGAGCGGTAGCCGACGGCCTTGAAGTCGCCGAAGGCGGTCGGCAGGCCGGTGTCGACGACCCGTTCGACCAGCTTCTCGGTCCGCCGCCGGTAGGCGATCAGCTCGGCGACGGTGATCATCTTCAGCCCGTGCTTCTCGCAGTAGGGGACGAGGTCGGGCACGCGGGCCATCGTCCCGTCGTCGTTCATCACCTCGCAGATGACGCCGGCCGGGGTGAGCCCGGCGAGGCGGGCGAGGTCGACGCTGGCCTCGGTGTGGCCGGTGCGCTCCAGGACGCCGCCGTCCTTGGCCCGCAGCGGGAACATGTGGCCGGGGACGACGATGTCGCGCGGCCCCGATTCGGGGTCGATCGCGACCTGGATCGTGTGGGCGCGGTCGTGGGCGGAGATGCCGGTGCTGACCCCGCCGGCGGCCTCGATCGAGACCGTGAAGGCGGTCTCCAGCGGCGCCTCGTTCTTCGCCGTCATCAGGTTCAGGCCCAGGCGTTCGCAGCGCTTCGCGGTCAGCGCCAGGCAGATCAGCCCCCGCGCCTCCTTGGCCATGAAGTTGATCGCCTCCGGCGTCGCGAACTGCGCCGCCATCACCAGGTCGCCCTCGTTCTCGCGGTCTTCGCCATCGCAGACGACGACCATCCGGCCGGCGCGGATCTCCTCGATCGCCTCCTCGATCGTCGCGAACGGGCTCCTGCCCGTCACCGTCCCGTCCTCTTTTCGCTCGGTCTCCGTCATCTGGCTCACGCCTGCTCCTTTCGCGCGAATGGTGACATCAATCGCTCCACGTACTTGGCGACCACGTCGCACTCGACGTTCAATCGGTCTCCTGGCGCCAAATCTCCAAGGTTCGTCCGCTCCAGGGTCTCGGGAATCAACGAGACCTCGGCCCACGTCTCCCCCAAACCGGCGACGGTGAGGCTGGCCCCGCTGAGGGTGATCGAGCCCTTGTCGACGATGAACCGAAGAAGCCGGGTGGGAAGCGTGACCCTGACGCGCCGGGCGAAGCCGTCGTCCCCGGTCGACGCGACGGTGCCGACACCGTCGACGTGCCCCTGGACGATGTGGCCCCCGAGGCGGTCCCCCACCTTCATCGCCAGCTCGAGGTTGACGCGGCTCCCCTGCTCGACGCCGTCGAGCGCGGTGACCTCGAGCGTCTGGTTCATCGCCTCGGTCTCGAACTGACCGCCGTCGACCGCGGTGGCAGTGAGGCAGCACCCGTTGACGGCGATCGAGTCGCCGAGCGCGAGCTCGCCGGTCAGCGACGAGGCAATTCGGAGGCGCGCGCCCTCGGCGGTGCGGTCGAGGGACTCCACAGCGCCGACGTCTTCGATCAGACCGGTGAACACCTCACCACTCCCTGTAGTGGGCTCGGATCAGCAGGTCGTCACCGATGGGCTCGACATCGTGGGACAGGGCGTTCAGGCGCGCGGGTCCTGTCACGGCAGGGGACCCCCCATGTCTTCCGGTAGCCAAAGCTTCCTCAGACATGGTCCCCCCTACCGTGCCACCCGCGCGAGAGAGGTTTTCGGGCTGACCTAAAAGCACCGGGGCGATGAAGGTACGGGATTGATCAACCTGGTCGGCTGAAAGAAAAGAGGAAGCGAGGGTTCTACCGCCCTCTAGAAACAAGCTCGTGATTTCGCGGCGGCCGAGTTCTCGGAGGGCTACCTCGATTTCGGGGGCGACGACGATCTCCGCGCCGGCCTCCGTCAGGGCGCTGGTGCGGTCGCTCGGTGCATCGGGGGCGGTGACGACCAGGACCGGGGACTCGTCGAGGGATTGGAGGAGTTGGCTGTCGAGGGGCAGGCGGGCCTGCGAGTCGAAGACCACGCGCTTGGGCTGGCGGGCGCCCTCGATGCGGGCGGTGAGAAGGGGGTCGTCGCCGAGGGCGGTGCCGATGCCGACGGCGATCGCGTCGGATTCGGCGCGCCAGCGGTGGACCAGCTCGCGGCTCTCGGGCCCGGAGATCCAGGGGCTGTCGCCGGGGGCGGTTGCGGTCCGGCCGTCAAGCGACATCGCCATCTTCAGGACCACGAACGGCAGGCCGGTGCGGGCGTGCTTGCGGAAGGGCTGGTTGAGGCGGCGGGCCGCGGTCGCCTCGGCGCCGGAGGCGAAGGCAACCTCCAGGCCGCCGTCGCGGAGGATCCCGGGGCCGCGGCCGGCCGCCTTCTCACTGGGGTCGTCTGAGGCGATCACGACTCTTGCTATCCCCGCCTCGAGGATCGCCTCGACGCATGGCGGCTGCCGCCCCTCATGCGCACAAGGCTCCAAGGTCACGTACATCGTCGCCCCGGCCGGGTCCTCCCCCCGCTTCTGACAATCCGCCAGCGCTGCCCGCTCCCCATGCAGCCCCCCCAGCTCGGCATGAAACCCCTCGCCGATGACCTGACCATCTCGGACGACCACAGCTCCAACAAGGGGATTGGGGCTGACGCGCCCGCGCCCGCCCTCGGCCAACTCAAGGGCGTGCTGCAAGTGAGCCTGATCCATGGCAGTAAGCTGGGAATTCATGGTTGATTGACTCGTCAATCAGTCTACTCCCCTCGCGCGGGTGGCACGGTAGGGGGACCATGTCTGAGGAAGCTTCAGCTACCGGAAGACATGGGGGGTCCCCTGCCGTGACAGGACCCGCGCGCCCAGCGGCAGGCGCCAGCAGGAAAAGCGCGAATACGCTGAAGGCGATGAAACTCATCATCCAAATCCCCTGCTTGAACGAGGAGGAGACCCTCCCGCAGACGATCGCCGACCTCCCCCGCTCGCTGCCCGGCATCGACCGGATCGAGCTGCTGGTGATCGACGACGGCAGCACCGACCGCACCGTCGAGGTGGCGCGCGAGTGCGGGGTCGACCACATCGTCCGCCTCACCAACAACAAGGGGCTCGCCGCCGGCTTCCAGGCAGGGCTCGACGCCTGCCTCAAACTCGGCGCCGACGTCGTCGTCAACACCGACGCCGACAACCAGTACCGGGGGGGCGACGTCGCCAAGCTGGTGGCGCCGATCGTCGCCGGCGAAGCCGACATGGTCGTCGGCGACCGCCGGGTCGCCGAGATCGACCACTTCTCCGGCTCGAAAAAGAGCCTGCAGCGGCTTGGCAGCTGGGTCGTGCGGCGGCTCTCCGGAACCGGGGTCACAGACGCCACCTCCGGTTTCCGCGCCTACAACCGCGAGGCCGCCCTGCAGCTGCTCGTCGTCGACAACTTCACCTACACGCTGGAGAGCCTGATCCAGGCCGGGAAGATGCTGGTCGCGGTCGACGAGGTCCCGATCGGGACCAACCCGAAGACGCGCGAGTCCCGCCTCTTCGCCTCGACCGGCGCCTACGTGCGCCGCAACGCGCCGGCGATCCTCCGCATCTACGCCCGCTACGAGCCGCTGCGCGCCTTCGCCACCGCCGGCGCCGTCGTCTTCTTCCTCGCCCTCTGCGCCTGGCTGCCGTTCCTGCTCGACTGGATCCTCAACGGCGACAGCGAGGGGCACGTGCAGTCGTTGATCCTCGGCGCCGTCCTCTTCATCGCCGCGATGCAGCTCTTTGCGCTCGGCGTCATCGGCGATCTCCTCGCCGGCCAGCGGGTGATGACCCAGCGCGTCTTCGAGCGGGTGCGGCGGGTCGAGCTGGCGCTCGGGGTCGAGCCCTCCCACTACGAGCGCGGCGCCGGGACCGCCGGCCGCGAACGCGACGGGTGAGCTCGCCGGAGCGCGGTGGCGGGGAGGCCAACGCCGCCGAGTACGGGAAAACCGCGAGCTTCCTCGCGATCGGCGTCGGCCTCACCGGGCTCATCACCTACGCCTACTTCCTGATCGCCTCGCACACGCTCTCCAAGCTCGACTACGGGCAGATCACGATCCTCTGGTCGGCGGTCTTCATCACGATCTCGACCCTCTACCGCCCGGTCGAACAGCTGCTCAGCCGCCACGTCTCCGAGCGGCTGGCGGAAGGCGAGCCGCTGCGCCAGGAGCTGCGCGTCGCGGCGACGATCCAGATCGGGCTGGCGCTCTTCTTCGCCGTCGTCGCCCTGGTCCTGCGCGGGCCGATCCAGGACGGCCTGCTGGAAGGCAACGAAACCCTCTACTGGGTCTTCTTCGGCGCCGTCCTCTTCTACGCCGCCAGCTACTTCGCCCGCGGCTTCCTCGCCGGCCAGCGGACCTTCGGCCTCTTCACGGCGCTGATCCTCTCCGAGTCCTGCTTCCGCACCCTCTTCGCCGTCCTCGTCGCCGTCAGCATCCTCAGCGGCCAGTCCTGGGTCGCGGTCGGGATCGTCGCCGCACCGAGCCTGAGCCTGGTGGTTGTGCCTTTCGCCTTCCGGAAAAGAGCGAAGAAACAGCAGGCCCTGGAACAGGAGCGCGAACCAGCCGCGCCCGGAAACGAAGCCGAGGACGCGGCGACCGACCAATTCACGATGAAAGAGGGGTCGGGGTTCGCGGCCGCGGTGCTCGTGATCATGTTCAGCGAACAGGCCTTCCTCAACGCCGGGCCGCTGATCACCCGCGGCCTCCAGGGCGCCGAGGCCGCCGGCTTCATCTTCAACGTGCTGATGCTGGCACGGGCGCCGCTGCAGCTCTTCCAGGCGGTCTCGACCAGCATCCTGCCCCACCTCACCAACCTCCACACCTCGACCGACCCGGAGAGCGAGCGCGAGTTCCACCGCTCGGTTCGCGGTGTGCTCCTCGGCGTCGCCGCCTTCACCGCCTTCACCGCGCTCGTCGTCCTCGTCGCCGGGCCGAAGCTGATGCAGATCGCCTTCAGCGACAAGTTCGAGTACGACCGGGCGGGGCTGCTGCTGGTGACGCTGGGGATGGGTCTCTACCTCGCCTCGGTCACCGTCAACCAGGCCTGCCTCGCGCAGGGGCAGGTGCGGCGCGCCGCCGCCCGCTGGATCGCCTGCGCCGGCTTCTTCATCCTCTGGAACTTCCTCCCGATCGTCGGCAACGAGTTCCGCCGGGTGGAGATCGGCTTCGCCCTGACGGCAGGCGTCCTCTTCGCCCTCCTCTACCTCCTCCACCGCCGCCCGCACGGCCGGGTCGAGGACATCCCCCGCGAGGGCTCGACCGAGGAACTCGAGCTGCGATTGGCCTCGATCGACGAGAATACTTAGGCGCCATTCAGTAAAGCGCTTGGCCCACCCATATTGTTCAAATGCATCGGTGACGATCCTCTAGGGTCGCCGCGATGGGCCACCACGACGCCGAGCTGATCCTCGCTGCGGGGGCGCTGCTGGCCGCGGGCATCGTCGGCGCCCTGCTCGCCGACCGTATCCGCGTCCCCGGCCTGCTGCTCTTCCTCGCCCTGGGGATGATCGCCGGCTCGGAAGGGATCGGCGGAATCGACTTCTCCGATGCCGAGCTGGCGCGAACGCTGGGGACGATCGCGCTGGTTCTGATCCTCTTCGAGGGAGGCCTCACCTCCGGCTGGTCGGAGATCCGGCCGGTGCTGGGGACGGCCGCCTCGCTGGCGACGGTCGGCACCGTGCTCACCGCGTTGGTCACCGGCTACGCGGCGAAGCTGATCTTCGATCTAGAGCCGCTCGAAGGGCTGATCGTCGGAGCGGCGGTGGCGGCGACCGACTCGGCGGCGATCTTCGCCGTCCTGCGGCGCTCGACCCTGGAGAAGCGGCTGGCGCGCTCGCTCGAGGGAGAGTCGGGGATGAACGACCCGGTCGCTCTGCTGCTGATGATCGGCTTCATCGAATGGATCCAGGAGCCGGGCTATGGGCTCGCCGACATGGCCGGCCTGCTGGTGCTGAAACTCGGCGTCGGGATCGCCGTCGGCCTCTTGATCGGGCGTCTCGCGGTGGCGGCGCTGGACCGCGTGCGGCTGCCGACCGACGGGATCTACCCGGTGGCGACGATCGCGATCGCCGCCCTCTCCTACGGCGTCGCCGAGATCGCCCACGGGTCCGGCCTGCTCGCCACCTACCTGGCGGCGCTGGCGCTGGGCGGCGCCAACATCCCCGCCCGCCGCACCGTCGTCGCCTTCCACGAGGGGCTGGGCTGGGTCGCGCAGCTGGGGCTGTTCATCCTCCTCGGGCTACTGGTCTTCCCAAGCCGCCTCGACGACGTGGCGCTGAAGGGGCTCGCCCTCTCCGCGGTCCTGATCCTCGTCGCCCGCCCGCTGGCGACCTTCGCCGCCACCGCCCTGGCACCGCTGAACGCGAGGGAGCGGCTGATGCTCGGCTGGGCCGGGTTGCGCGGCGCGACGCCGATCTGGCTCGCCACCTTCCCGGTCGTCGCCGGGATCGCCGGCGGCGAGACGGAGTTCTCGATCGTCTTCTTCGTCGTCGTCACCTCGACCCTGATCCAAGGGGCCAGCTTCGAGCCGCTGGCCAGCCGCCTCGGCCTCACCACCGACGAACCGGCGCTGCCGCGGCGGCTGCTGGAGTCGGGGCGGATCCGCCGCATGGGCGGCGACGTGATCGCCTACCGGCTGCCACCAGGCGCGGCCGCGGCTGGGCACCCGGTGCGTGACCTGGAACTTCCGCGCGAGGCGCTGGTCAACGTGATCGTCCGCGACGGGGACGCCCTGCCACCACGGGGCTCGACCGAGCTGCGCGAGGGAGACGAGCTCCACATCCTCGTCCGCAGCGAGCTCCGCGACGAGGTCGAGGCGCTGACCCGCAGGTGGGCCAAGGGCCCGATCGGGAAACCGGCACCTCCACCCCTTCCCCGCCGCGGCGCCTCCCAGGTCTTCACCGTACGACCTGCCCGAGGCGACGGCGAGCTCGGCGAGGAGATCGACGGCATCCCCATCGCTTCCGTACTCCGGGACCGCAGCGAGCGCGGCACCTACCTCGTTGCCCTGACGGACGGCCGCTACGCAGTAGTCGGCGCCGGCCTGGTCGCCATCGGAGGCCGCCGCGTGTTGGCCGACTGGTGCTCCCGCCGAGCCGAACGGCCTGACATCGACGGCTCTGAACGCGCCTGGTGGCAGGAGGTCACCGGAGCCCTGATCGCCCGCGGCTAAGAAGCCCCGGCAGCCTCGGCGATAGCCATATAGGCAGCCGCCGGATCATCCGCCTTGAAGACCGCCGACCCCGCGACGAAGAGCCGTGCCCCTGCTGCCGCCAGCGGGCCCACCGTTTCCGCGTCGACCCCCCCGTCGACCTCGATCGCCGCCTCTCCGACCAGCGGCAGCAGCCGCTCGACCTTCTCGGGCGAAGTCTCGATGAAGGACTGGCCGCCCCAGCCGGGGTTGACGCTCATGCAGAGGACGATGTCGGCGAGGCCGCGCAGCTCCCGGACCGCCTCGACCGGGGTCCCCGGGTTGATCGCGGTCCCGGCCAGGCAGCCGAGCTCCCGTACCGCGGAGAGGGTGCGGTGGGCGTGCGGGGTCGCCTCCTGATGGAAGGTGATCGAGTCGGCGCCGGCCTTGGCGAAATCGGCGATCTGGCGCTCGGGCGCCTCGATCATCAGGTGGACGTCGACGGCGCCGCCGGCATCGTGGACCTGGTCGGCGATCCCGCTGAGGACCAGCGGCCCGATCGTGATCGGGGGGACGAAGTGGCCGTCCATCACGTCGAAGTGGATGACCCGCGCGCCCGCGTCCATCACCTCGGCAACCTGGGATCCCAACCTCCCCATGTCCGCCGAGAGGACCGACGGCAGGACGCGAGGTTGCGCCATCAGCTCTGCCATCCGCCCAGTCACGCCGAGCAGCCTACTGAGCGCCGGCGGACGCGCTTACGCCGCTCGAAGCATGGAGGCGCCGCAGGATTGGCATTCCATGTCGGCCGTGTTCGTCATCCGGGCAATCGTCTGGTGCTCGCCGCAGTTGGGGCACTGGGAGACGAGTTCGAAGCGGCTGAGGCAGTTGACGCAGCGCAGGCGTCCCGGCAGCTGGGTCGGCCGCAGCCACGGCTCGCCGCAGTTCGGGCACGGCGCCCGCCCCAGCGGATTCGTCTCCCCCTGGTCTGACTGGTTGGGGTGGCTCATGCCCTCATCATTACGGGTCACGGCTCCCCCCTGATCAGGCGGGCGATGAAGAACCCGGTGGTTCGGTCGCGGTCGGGACGCAGTTGCAGGCAGCGACGGTTGGCCGGCGAGGCGAGCTCCGGCGCCTCGGCGCCGAGGTCGTCGAGGCGCAGCGGCGGGACCTCCCCCGCCTCGGCGGCGTTCAGGAGGCCCTCGATCCGCTCCTCGTTCTCGCGGCGGGAGATCGTGCAGGTCGAGTAGACGAGGGTCCCGCCCGGGCGCAGCAGTTCGGCGGCGCGGCGCAGCAGAGCGTCCTGGACCCCGGTCAGGCGGGCGATCGCCTTCGGCGACTTGCGCCAGCGGGCGTCGGGGCGGGAGGCGAGCGTACCGAGGTCCGAGCAGGGAGCGTCGAGGAGGACGCGGTCGAAACCGACGCCGACGGTCGCCTCGGTCGCGTCGGCCTCGATCACGGTGACACCGTGGAGGCCGAGGCGGCTCGCCTGGGCGGCGACTTCGCCGGCCCTGGCCGGGTCGAGCTCGACCGAGATCACGGTGACGCGGTCGCCCGTCCGCTCGGCGATCTGCCCGGTCTTGATCCCGGGACCGGCGCAGAGATCGAGGACCTGCTCCTCGGGCCGGGGGTCGAGAACCTCGACCACGGCGGCCGAGCCACGGCTCTGCGGCGTCAGCTCGCCGGCCGTGACCGCCGCCGGTACCGCCTCGCCGGTCCGTCCCTCGATCACGATCGACTCGGGCACCACCAGCGGCCACCCGGCCTCGGGCAGACGCGCCTCGACGCCGGCCTCCCGCAGGCGCGTCAGGATCGAACCGCGGTCCGTTCGCAGCGCGTTCACCCGCATCGCCACCTCGGCGGGCTGGTTGCAGGCGGCGAGGACGCCACGGGCCGCGTCCGCCCCCAGCTCCTGCCACCACATCTCCGCCAGCCACCGCGGGGCCGAGTCGGCGGCGGCGGCGGCCGCCGGAGTCGAGTCGTCGCCGAGCAGTGCCGCGGCCAGCTGGTCGCGTTCGCGGACCGCGCGGCGGAGGATCGCGTTGGCGAAGCCGGCGGCGTGGGCGGCACCGGCACCCTTGACCAGCTCGACCGCCTGGTCGACGGTGGCGTGGTCCGGGGTCGCGTCGGCGAAGAGCAGCTCGAAGAGGCCGAGGCGGAGCGCCGCCAGCACCGGCGGGTCGAGCAGCCGGAGGGAGCGGCCGGCGAGGCGCTCGATCGCGACGTCGCTGGTGCCGCGCCGCTGCACGGCGCCGTAGGCGAGCCGCTGGGCCTGGGCACGGTCGCGGCCGCGCAGTTCCAACCGGTCGGCCTCGGTGCGGAAAGCGCGCTCGGTGAAGGCGCCGTCCTCGAAGGTGGCGCGGACGGTCGCGAAGGCGAGGGCGCGCGCCGGCGAGACGCGGCTCGGGGCGACGCTCACGAGCCCGGCAGCGGGTGGCCGCGCAGGTAGGCGTCGGCCGCCATCGGCCTGCCGCCGGCGGGCTGAACGGTCTCCAACTGCAGAGCGCCCTCGGAGGTGCCGAGCAGGAGCGCGTCGAAGCGCGCCTCCAGCCTGCCCGGCTCGAGCTGCTGGTCGACGGCTTTGGCGCGGAGAACGCCCAGCCGCTCGCCACCCGGCAGCTCCAGGTAGGCGCCGACGTGCGGGGTCAGCCCCCGCACCTTCGCCGCCAGCTCGGTTGCAGGCCGCGCGGGGTCAAGGCGCCGCTCCCCCGGCTCGATCTTCTCGGCGTAGGTGACGCCGGCTTCGTCCTGCTCACTGAACTCCAGCGCCGCTTCCGCCTGCAGGTCGAGGGCGCGCACCAGGAGGTCGCCGCCGAGCGCCGCCAGCCGTGCCGCGAGCGCCGCGAAGTCCTCCTCGGGGTCGATCGGCACCTCCTCGACCAGGGCCACCGGACCGGAGTCGAGCCCGGCGGTCAGCCGCATCACACAGACCCCGGTCACCTCGTCCCCGGCCATCATCGCCCGCTCGATCGGGGCGGCGCCGCGCCAGCGCGGCAGCAGCGAGGGGTGCACGTTCAGCATCGGGAACCCGGAGAGGAGGGGCTCGCGGATCAGCTGCCCGAAGGCGCAGACGGCGACCGCCTCCGGCGCGGCGGCGCGGATCCGCTCCAGCGACCCCTCCTGGTTGACGTTCTCGGCCTGCAGCAGCTCCAGCCCCAGCTCCTGGGCCGCTACGGCTGCGGGCGGCGGCTTCACCTTGCGGCCGCGGCCCCGGCGGCGGTCGGGCGGGGTGACGACGAGGGCCGGGCGGTGGGGCGAGTCGGCGAGGCGGCGCAGGACCGTCGCGGCGAACTCCGAGGTGCCGAGGTAGGCGGTCCTCACGCGTCGGTGCGGGGCTCGCGCAGCTCGTCGCCCTCGTCGATTTCTTCCTCGGAGGAGGGGCTGTAGCCGCCGCCCTCGCGCAGCGCCCGCAGCGCCGCCTTGCGCTGTTCGCGGACGGTGCGGTCGAGGATCAGGACTCCATCCAGGTGGTCGATCTCGTGCTGGAGGACCCGCGCCTCGAGGCCGGCGGCCTCGATCACGATCGGCTCGCCCTCGACGTCGCGACCGCTGAAGCGCGCGTAGAGGGACCGCTCCACGTCCATCGAGACCCGCGGCAGGCTGAGGCAGCCCTCCTCGGCGACCGCCATCTCCTGCGAGAGCCACTCGATCTCGGGGTTGACCAGCGCGGTCGGCGCGCTCTCCGGCCCGGCCTGGAAGACCAGCAGACGCCGCAGGACCCCGAGCTGGGTCGCGGCGAGGCCGATCCCGAGGCCGTCCTGCATGATCTCGATCATCCGCTCGACCTCGGCGCACAGGTCGGGACCGAATCTGGCGACCGGGGAGGCCTTGCTCTTGAGCACGGGATCGCCGAACTTGACGACGTGGGCGAGGGCGGCTTCGCGCCGTTCCAGCAGCTCGACTTCGAGCTGGCGCTCCTCGGCCTCGCGCTCCTCCGTCTTCACCTCGTCGCTCATCCGGGCTGAGTCTAAAACTCCGATCCGTTCGGATACTTCCTCGCGGAGCGCTACTGCGGGTCGACGTCGACGCCGATTGCGACGTCCTTCAGTGAGCGGTCGGCGGCGCGACGCTCGACCGCCTCGCGCACCGCGGCGACGGTCCCGGCGCGGTCGTCGGCCTTGATCAGGATCCGCCGCCGGTGGCGGTTGCGGACGCGGAACATCGGCGCCGGGCCGAGCAGTTCCGAGCCGTCGGGGAGGCCGCGGTCGAGCTCGCGAGCCAGCGAGATCGCCACCTCGTCGAGCTTCGGCTCGGCTTCGGCCGAGAGGTTGATTCGCAGCAGGTGCGAGAAGGGCGGGTAGTGGAGGATCTTCCGCCTCTCCAGCTCCAGCCCGAGGAAGCCGGCGGAGTCGTGGCGGGAGGCGTGCTCGATGCTGGACGCGTTCGGCGCCAGCGTCTGGACGATCACCTCTCCCCCGGCCTCGCCGCGGCCGGAGCGGCCGGCGAGCTGGGCGACCATCGCGAAGGTTCGCTCCTCGGCGCGGAAGTCGGGGAAGCGCAGGGTGGCGTCGGCGTCGAGGATCGCGCTCAGCGTCACCTCGGGGAAGTCGTGGCCCTTGGCGACCATCTGGGTGCCGACGAGGACGGCGCTCGGGGTCTCGTCGAAGCGGGCGAGGATGCGGGCGTGGGCGCCGCGCTCGGCGGCGGTGTCTGAGTCGAGGCGGAGGACCGGCATCGGGTCCAGGCGCTCGGCCAGCAGGGCCTCGATCCGCTCGGTGCCGGCGCCGGCGCGCGAGAGCGTGGTCGAACCGCACTCGACGCAGGCACGCGGCTGGGGCTCGGAGTGGGCGCAGTGGTGGCAGACGAGGCGGCCGCTGTGGCGGTGGATGATCAGGGAGACGTCGCAGTTGGGGCAGCTCCAGTGGTGGCCGCAGGAGCGGCAGGTGAGCCAGGGAGCGAAGCCGCGACGGTTGATCATCACGATCGCCTTGGCGCCGGCGGCGCGAACTCCCTCCAGCGCCTCCCAGGTCTCGGCGTGGACCGGGCCCGAGCGGGGGTCGGCGCCGCGCATGTCGACCAGGTGGACCGGCGGCATCCGCCGGCCGTCGACCCGGCGCGGCAGCTCCAGGCGGGGCAGCTCCAGCCAGCTCTCCGGCCGCGGCGTCGCGGTGCCGGCGACGAGAACGGCGCCGTTGTCCTCGGCCCGTTTGCGGGCGACCGCGCGGGCGTCGTAGGTGGGGTCGCCCTCCTGCTTGTAGGAGGGGTCGTGCTCCTCGTCGACGACGATCAGGCCGAGGTCGCGGACGGGGGCGAAGACGGCGGAGCGGGGGCCGACGCAGACGCTCGCCTCGCCGCTGCGCAGGCGCCGCCACTCGTCGTAGCGCTCGCCGGCGGAGAGAGCCGAGTGGAGCACCGCGAAGCGGTCGCCGAGGCGGGCGCGGAAGCGGGCCACCGCCTGCGGGGCGAGGCCGATCTCGGGGACGAGGACGATCGCCCCCCTGCCGCGCTCCAGCGCCGCCTCGACCGCGGCGAGGTAGACCTCGGTCTTGCCGGAACCGGTGACGCCGTGGAGGAGCAGCTGGCGCGGCGCGCCGGCCTCGCCGTCGAGGGCGGCGGCGAGCGCGTCGACGGCGTCGTCCTGCTCGGGGAGCAGCCGCGGGCGGGTGGCGGTGCCGACGAGGCCGGGCTCGCCGGGGATGCGGCGCACGGTCGTGCTGCGGGTCGCGATCAGCCCCCGCCCCTCCAGCCGCCGCAGCGTCCCGCGGTCGGAGCCGACCGCGGTCGCCAGCTCCCCGCTCGACATCTCCCCCGCCCGCAGCGCCTCCAGCACCGCCCGCTGCTTGGCGCCGAGCCGCTCGCCGCCGTCGAGGGCCGCATCGCCGGCCGGGAGAATCTCGGCCCGCAGCTCGGTCCTGGCGCGGACCGTCCGCCCCGCGCTCCCCGTCCCGGTCCCCGGCGGCAGCACCAGCTGCAGGCCGCGGGAGGGCGTCGAGCAGTACTCGCGGGCGACCCAGAGGCCGAGCCGGACCAGCTCCGGAGTGGCGCCGGCCTCCAGCGCCTCGATCGGCTCGGCCAAGCGCTCGGGCGGCAGCTCGGAGACCTCGGCGACCTCGACCACGACCCCGAGCAGGCGCCGCGGGCCGAAGGGGACGCGGACGACGCTGCCGACGCCGAGGTCCTCCATCGCCTCCGGCCGCCGGTAGTCGAAGGGGCCGCGCAGGGCGCGCGCGGTGGTGAGGGGCTCGATCCGGAGAATCACCACCGACCGAGGTTATGGACGGGGGAAGATGCTCAAGCGAAGAGTTCCCGCACTATCGGCCGGTTCGTTGCGGGGGCGCCGTTTGAGGCCATATCCTGGCCCGCATGAGCCTCAACCTCCACCCCGGCGAGCAGGTGATCTTCGAAGGCCACCCCTCGTGGCGGGCGATCCTCGGCTTCTACCTCAAAGGCGTGCTGGTCGCCGTCGTTCTCGGCGTGATCGCGAAGCTGATCGACGGCGGCGCAACGACCTTCGTCGTCGTTCTCGTCATCCTCGCCCTGACCCTCCTGATCGGCTTCGTCAAACGGGTGGCGACGACCTACACGATCACCAACCGCCGCCTCAACATCAAGCGCGGGATCGTCTCCAAAGAGGTCCAGGAGACGCGCCTGGAGCGAGTCCAGAACGTCAACTACCGCCAGTCCGTCTACCAGCGCCTGATGCAGATCGGCGACGTCGACTTCGACACCGCGGCAAGCGACGACTACAACTTCGTCTTCAACGGCGTCGCCAACCCCGGCGAGGTGGTCGAATCAGTCGACAAAGCGACCGGTGCGTTCGCGGCTGGCTCACACGGGCTGGGCGAGGCCCAGCCACCGGAAGCCCGTCGAACCAATTAACCCCTCCGCACTTTGGTCCCCTTATAGGGCCCGAATCTCGGAGTCGTTGTTCAGCCAGCTTCCGGAGCGCGCCCGACCTGCACCCTTACCTGCTTGGTGAGGGTGCAGG
>JBIOVP010000150.1:0-4256 GCA_044867815.1 Solirubrobacterales bacterium
AGCAGGTTGAGGTTGCCGATCACGTTGGCGTGCTGGGTTTCGACGGCGCGCTCGCGCGAGAGCATCGAGAACGGCGCCGAGGCCTGCTGGCCGTAGTGGACGATCGCCTCGGGCCTGGTCTCGGCGACGACCTCGTCGAGGAAGTCGCCGTCCTCGACGGCGCCGACGTAGCTGCGGATCTGCTCGCCGGAGACCTCGCGCCAGGCGGCGATGCGCTCGTCCAGCTCCGCGATCGGGGTCAGCGAGGCGGTGCCGTGTTCGGTGTGCCAGCGGCGGCGGGAGAAGTTGTCGACGACGGAGACTTCGTGGCCCCGGGCCGAGAAGCGGAGCGCGGTGGGCCAGCCCAGGTAGCCGTCGCCCCCGAGGATGAGGATTCGCATGAAGGCGGCAGCTTAGTTGAATCCGCCCGATGGAAAGTGGACTGGCGGCTCGAAACGGCGGCCGAATCGGGCTTGTGGCGCTGGTGGCGGTACTGCTGCTGGGGCTGGGCCTGCGGGTCGGCGAAGCCTGGGACGGACGGGCGCCGGTCTACGACGCGAAGGCGTACACGGCGATCGCGGCAAACCTGAGCGAAGGCGAGGGGTTCACGGTAGGGCCGGAGGCGACGCAGCCGTCGAGCAACTACTCGCCGGGCCTGCCGCTGTTCGTGGCGGGGTTGTACGAGGCGACGGGAGGCGTGCACGAACGACTGGCGCGGGTGGCGCTGGCGGTGATCGGGGCGCTGTCGGTGCTGTTTGCGTATCTGGTTGGGCGGCGGTTGGTCCGGCCGCTGCACCGACCCGGCTCAAGTGAGGTCGATGCGGCGGCCGGATCCCAGCGTTTGGTGAAAAAGCGCCCCTATGGGGGCGCTAACTCACCAAGAGCGTGGCCTGCGCTGCTTGGAGCGCTGGTGGTGGCGGTGTATCCCGCGCTGCTGGAGTACCAGGGGATGCTGATGAGCGAGCCGCTGGCGGCGACGCTGCTGTCGGGTGGGGTGCTGGCGGCGCTTTGGGCTTGGGACGGAGGTTGGGTGAGGTGGGTGCTGCCGGGGGTCCTTTTCGGGGCGCTGGCGTTGACGCGGCCCGAGTACCTCGGGGTAGCGGTGCTGGCCGCGCTTGTGATCGCGGTCCGGGAGCTGCCTCGCGATTGGCGCACCTCCCTCTTACCTGCTGCTGTTTTCATCGGCGCGGCCCTGGTTGTCATCGCCCCCTGGACGATCCGCAACGCCGTCGCCCTCGACCGCTTCGTCCCGATCTCCACCGGCGGCGGCCAGGTGCTGTTCGCCGGCACCTACCTCCCCTCGGACGGGGACCCGGAAAAGGTCGGCGCGGAGGTCGTCGCCGAACATCCCGACCTCTTCTTGCCGCGAGACGCGCAGCAGCTGCGCCTCGAGCAGATCCTCGCCCGGCTGGCTGCGCAGGAGCGCCCGGGGATGGAAACCGACCAGGCTCTCTCGAAGATGGGCAAGGAGCAGCTCTGGGACGACCTCACGGAAGAGCCGCTCGAATACGCCGGCTTCGTCGCCACCAAGGTCGGCCGCATCTGGTCCCACGGTCCGCGCGATGTGATGCGCGAGCCGGTCTGGGAGGTCCTGCACTGGGCCCTCGTCGCCCTCGGTCTGCTCGGCCTCGCGCTCCTCGCCTGGCGGCGCCGCTGGGAGGCCCTCCTCGTCGGCACGATCTTCCTCGCGATCACCGCGATCAGCGCCTTGCTGGTCGCCTCCCCGCGGCGGGTGCTGGTGCTCGTCCCGCTCCTCGCTTCGTTGGCGAGCGTTGCTTTCGGATGGATTTCCGGGCGCTTGGGAAGCGCATCCGATTCTGAGCACAGCCGGGTGGGGCGAAACTCCGATGCGTTGATGGGCGGCCGCGCGGATAGCCTAGACGCCCCTTGAACGCCCTCGCCGACTGGATTCGCGCGCTGCCGCAGCGCTACGGCAGGCGGACGCTGATCGCGCTGGGGGCGATCGCGCTGCTGGGGCTGTTGGTGCGGGCATACGTGGTCGTCAACCCGGTCGAGCATCCGGGGGACGACTCGCGGGCCTATTACGCCCTCTCGAAGTCGCTCTACACGGAACAGAGCTTCGGCGGGCCGGAATTCGAAGACTCCAGCGACTGGTCGCCCGGCGCCCCCTTCCTCTACGCCGCCTCCTTCTACGCGACCGGCGGCGCCAGGGAAGGAACGGCCCGGATCGTCGAGGCGCTCCTGGGGCTGGCGACGATCCTCGTCGTCTTCGCCTTGGGCTGGCGGCTCGGCGGCCGCGACCACGGCCGCTGGGTCGGGCTCTTCAGCGCCTTCGCGGTGGCCGTCTACCCGCCGTTCATCCACACCACCGGCGAGCTGATGAGCGAGCCGCCGGCGATGCTGACCCTCCCGGCCGCGATCCTCGCCTTCCTCTGGGCCGGTGACAGAAGTGCGAACCGATCTGTCCCCGGTATGCGGGGACAAACGCCTATGGTCCTCTGGCCGTGGCTCGTGCCGGGGCTGCTTTTCGGGCTCACCGCGATGTTCCGGCCCGAGTACCTGCTCGTCGGCGCGGCCTTCGTCGTCCTCGCGGCGATACGGGAGTGGCGCCAGCGCGAATGGCGCCTCGGCCTCGCGGGCGCCGCCGTCCTCCTCGTCGCGATCGTCCTCCCGATCCTCCCCTGGACGATCCGCAACCTCGTCGTCCTCGACCGCGTCGTGCCGATCTCGACCGGGGGCGGCAAGGCGCTATACGTCGGCACCTACCTGCCGGCGGACGGCGAATACCAGCGGGTGAAGGCGGTCCTCGCAGAACGCTACATGGGCCCCGGGCTTTCCAAGTTCACCCCCACTGACCTCGACACCATCGACCCCACCCCGCTCTTCGACGAAGTCGCCAAAGAAGTCCAGCAGGAGCACCCGGGCCTGACCCGCGACGAAGCACTCGGCAAGGCGGGCAAGGAAAACTTCAGCAGGTACTTCGGCGAAGACCCCTGGGACTACCTGGCGATGACCGCGCGCAAGGTCGGCCGGATGTGGAGCAGCGGCGTCGGCGAAGCGATGAGCAGCACCGCCGGCCGGGTCGTCCAGATCGCCCTCGTCCTCCTCGGCCTCGCCGGCTTCGTCCTCCTCGGCCTACGCCGCCGCTGGTGGGAGCTGATCGTCCTGGCGACCCCGACCCTGCTCATCACCGCGGTCGGGGCGGTCTCCCTGGCGGCGCCGCGACGCAACGAGGTGCTGATGACGCTGGTCTTTCCGCTGGCCGGCCTGGCGCTGTCATCCGCCCTCGCGGCCATATCCTCCGGTCGCAGATGGTCCCCCGAGCAGGCATCCTCCCAGCCGAACTGACGGCGCTGCGCGGCCTCGGGCTGCTGATGGCGATCTTCCTCGTCGCCTACGCGGTCATCCGCCGCCGCTCGCTGCGCAACGCCGACGCGCTGATCCTGATCGTCGCCGGACTCGGCCTCGCGCTCGTCTCCGGGACCGAAATCGTCAACGGCCTCCTCTCCGCGTTCTCATTCGAGAAGGGCAACGGCGGCCGCATCCTCGGCCTCGCCGTCTTCGCGATCTTCGTCCTCTTCCTGCTCACCCTGCGGGCGCTCTCGCAGTCGGCGCGGAACGGCCGCCAGCTGGCGGCCGCGCTCGAGGGCCTGGCCTGGGAGGAGTTTCGCCAAGCGGGGCTGCCGGAGCGCTTCCGCGACAAGGTCGCGATCCTGATCCCCGCCTACAACGAGGCCGACAACATCGCCACCGTCCTCGATCAGATCCCGCCCGCGGTCTGCGGCCTGCGCACCGAGGTGCTGGTCGTCGACGACGGCTCCCGCGACGGCACCGGCGACGTCGCCGCCGCGCACGGCGCCGCGGTCGCCCGTCACGTCATCAACCGCGGCGGCGGCGCTGCCCTGCGCACCGGATACAGGCTGATGGTCGAATCAGGGGCTGAGATCGTCGTCACCCTCGACGCCGACGGCCAGCACCGGCCCGACGAGATGGAGCGCCTGGTCAAACCGATTCTCGACGGCGAAGTCGAGATGGCCCACGGCTCCCGCGTCCTCGGCCACGCCGACCGCAACCACTTCGCCCGCGAGCTCGGGATCGTCTTCTTCAACCGCCTCGTCTCCACCATCACCCGCACCCACGTCACCGACTGCTCCAACGGCTACCGCGCCGTCCGCACCGCCGTCCTGCCCCAGCTGGTGCTGCGCCAGGAGCAGTTCCACACCTCCGAGTTCATGATCGAGGCGATCAAGCGCGGCATCCCCGCCCGCGAGGTGCCGATCACGGTCGAAGCGCGCCTGCACGGGCACTCGAAGAAG
>JBIOVP010000151.1:0-22896 GCA_044867815.1 Solirubrobacterales bacterium
CGGCTGGGCGCCCTCGGCGACGACGAGGATCGGCGCGAACTGGTGCTCGAAGCGGCGGCCGACGAACTGGCAGACGCGGTCGAGGTCGAAGGGCAGCTCGGGGATCAGGATCACGTTGGCGCCGCCGGAGAGGCCGGCATGAAAGGCGATCCAGCCCGCATGGCGGCCCATCACCTCGACGATCAGGACGCGGTGGTGGCTGTCCGCCGTCGTGTGCAGGCGGTCGATCGCCTCCATCGCGATGTTGACCGCGGTGTCGAAGCCGAAGGTGTAGTCGGTGGCGCCGAGGTCGTTGTCGATCGTCTTCGGCACGCCGATCACCGAAACTCCGTGCTCAGTGTGGAGGCGAGAGGCGGCACCGAGCGTGTCCTCGCCGCCGATTGCGATCAGGCCGTCGACGCCGTCGGCCGCGAGGTTCTCGAGAAGGCGCTGGGGCCCGTCCTCCTGCTTGAAGGGATTGGTGCGCGAGGCACCCAGAATCGTGCCGCCACGCGGCAGGATGCCCCGCACCTCGGGCACGCCGAGCGCCCGGCTGTCGCGCTCGAGAGGGCCTCGCCAACCGTCGCGGTAGCCGACGAACTCGTGGCCGCAGTGTTCGACCCCCTTGCGCACGACCGCCCGGATCACCGCGTTCAATCCCGGGCAATCCCCCCCACCGGTGAGCACGCCGATCCGCATCGCCCTCAGATTAGCCGTGACTAACGCCCAACCAAGCGCTAGGTTCAACCGAGGCGGATGGAGCGAGCGAAAGGAGCACGAAGGATGAGCGACGCGGTGGACATGCAGGCATTGCGCAAGGCGGGTCAGAAGACCTGGTCGGAAGGCGACTTCGCGGTCGTCGCGGCGATCGTGATGATGGTCTCCGAGGAACTCGTCGAAGCCCTCGACGTCGTGCCCGGCGAGCGGGTGCTCGACGTCGCCTGCGGCAGCGGCAACGCCGCGATCGCCGCGGCGCGGCGCACCTGGGGCAACGTGGTCGGCGCCGACTTCGTCCCCGCCCTGCTCGAGCGCGCCCGCGAGCGGGCTGCCGCCGAGCGTCTCGACATCGAGTTCGTCGAGGGCGATGCCGCCGAGCTGCCCTTCGGCGAGGGCGAGTTCGACGTGGTCACCTCGGTCTTCGGCGCCATGTTTGCCCCCGATCAAGCGCAAGCCGCGGCGGAGCTGCTGCGCGTCTGCAAGCCCGGCGGCCGCATCGGCATGGCCAACTGGGTCCCCGACGGCCCGGTCAGCCAGCTCTTCGCGATCGTCGCCAAGCACGCGCCGCCGCCGCCCGGCTTCACCCCACCGGTGCTCTGGGGCACCGAGGACAAGGTGCGCGAGCTGCTCGGCCCGGGCATCGGCGACCTGAAGATGGAGCGCCGCGTCTCACGGCAGCCGTTCCGTTCGATCGACCACTACCTGGAGATCTTCCGCAGCTACTTCGGACCGATCAAGCTGGCCTTCGACCGGGTTGGGCCCGAGGGCGAAGCGGCGTTGGAGGCCGACCTGCGCGAGCAGCTGGAGAAGTGCAACACCGCGGGCGATCGCGCCTTCGTGCTCGAACCCGAGTACCTCCAGGTCCTGGCCACGCGGGCGGGCTAGCCGCCGGCTAGCTCGGCCGCAGAACTCTGATCGAGGCGCCGACGAGGAGGATCGCAAGGAAGATCAGGCCGGCGACACCGCCGCCTTGACCGAACACGCTGTAGCCGACCGCCGTCGTGGCGAGGGCGAGAAAGAGTGCGACGACCATTCCCATGCGGCGGGCATCCTATCCGTTCCGCCGGTTGCGGTCTCAGCCGGCGAGAGCCGCGCGCGCCTCGCCCAGGAAGCTGCCCACCGCCTCCCCGGCGCCGCCCGGCCCGTCCGCCTCGCCGGCAGCGCGAACCAGCCGGCTGCCGACGATGACGCCATCGGCAACCTCACCCACCTGGGCCGCCTGCGCGGGCGTGCCGATCCCGAAGCCGACCGCGACCGGCACCTCGGCCTCGGCCTTCGTCGCCGCGACCAGATCGCTCAACTCCGCCGGAACCTCATCTCGCTCCCCAGTCGTCCCAACCGTCGAGACCACATAGACGAACCCCTGCGCAACCTCGCAGATCCGCACCCGCCGCTGCGCCGGCGTGGTCGGCGCCACCAGCGGCACCAGGGCCAGGCCGACCGCGGCGAACTCCTCGCGCACAGGCTCGGCTTCCTCGAGCGGCAGATCCGGGACGATCGCCCCCGCCGCCCCAACCGCAAGCAACCGCTCGGCAAACTCGGCGGCACCACCGTGGGCCAGCACCATGTTGGAGTAGACCATGAAGACCACCGGCACCCGCTCCGCCATCACCTCACAAAGCTCCAGAGCGCTCTCCAGGGTCGCCCCCGCCTCCAATGCCGCGGTCGCCGCCGCATGAATGGTCGGCCCATCGGCCAGCGGATCCGAAAACGGCACCCCAAGCTCAACCAAATCCGCCGACTCCGCATAAGCCTGAGCGACGGCAAGCGAGGTCTCCCGATCCGGATACCCAGCCATCATGTATGGCATCAGCGCCGCCCGCCCCTCGTCCCTCGCAATTCGGAATGCAGCTCCGATCCGCTCCGAACCCGTCGAAGCTGTCGAGCTCCGAGCCAGTGGGTCGTTCGACGGAGCCTCCCCGCTGTTGTCCGCCGACCCTCACCCGGCTTCCCCCCCGCCGTTCACGGCAGGACCTCACCAGGCGGCTTCAAACGAGCCATGGCCTCGGCCATGTCCTTGTCGCCGCGGCCGGAGAGGCAGAGGACGTCGAAACCCTCTCCCTGCAGCGGGTTCTCCGCCAGCCAGGCGACCGCGTGGGATGACTCCAGCGCGGGGATGATCCCCTCAAGGCGCGCCAACTCTTGAAACGCGCTCAGCGCCTGATCGTCGGTCACCGCGACGTAGCTCGCCCGGCCGCTGTCGCGCAGCTGGGCGTGCTCGGGTCCGACGCCGGGGTAGTCGAGCCCGGCCGAGATCGAGTGCGCCTCGAGGATCTGCCCCTCCTCGTCGGCGATCACCGAGGAGAGCGAGCCGTGGAGGACGCCCTTGACGCCACCCTGCAGGGAGGCGCCGTGCCGCTGCGTGTCCAAGCCCTCCCCCGCCGCCTCGACGCCGACCAGTGCCACCCCGGCGTCCTTCACAAAGGGGGTGAAAATGCCGATCGCGTTGGAGCCGCCACCGACGCAGGCGATCACCCGGGCCGGCAGCGAGCCCTCGGCCGCCAGCGCCTGCTCGCGCGCCTCTTCGCCGATCACCCGCTGCAGGTCGCGGACCAGCGCCGGATAGGGCGCCGGACCGACCGCGGAGCCGATCACGTAGTGGGTGGTGGCGACGTTCGCGACCCAGTCGCGGATCGCGGCGCTGACCGCCTCCTTCAGCGTCCGCGCCCCGGCCTCGACCGGCGCCACCTCGGCCCCCAGCAGCTTCATCCGCTCGACGTTGGGCGCCTGGCGCCGGATGTCCTCGGTGCCCATGTAGACGACGCAATCGAGCCCGAGCAGGGCGCAGGCGGTCGCGGTCGCGACCCCGTGCTGGCCGGCGCCGGTCTCGGCAATCACCCGCGGCTTGCCCATCCGCGCCGCCAGCAGCGCCTGGCCGACGGCGTTGTTGATCTTGTGGGCGCCGGTGTGGGCGAGGTCCTCGCGCTTCAGGTAGACCCGCGAGCCGACCCGCTCGGAGAGCCGCTCCGCCGGGTACAACGGCGTCGGCCGGCCAATGAAATCGCGACGCAGCTGGTCGAGGCGGCCGACGAACTCCTCGTCCTCGCGCGCCTCCGCCCAGGCGGCGCTGAGCTCGTCGAGCGCCGGGATCAGAGTCTCAGGGACGTAGCGGCCCCCGTAGGGCCCGAACCTCTCCTCGATCGCGCTCATGCGCTGGCGCCGACCGAGTTGGCGGCCTCGAAGAAGGCCTCCATCGCGGCATGGTCCTTGCGGCCCGGCTCCAGCTCGACGCCGCTGGCGACGTCGACCGCGTAGGGGTGGGTGACGTTGATCGCCTGCGCCACGTTCTCCGGCCGCAGTCCGCCAGCCAGGATCGCCGGCACTTCCGAGCGATGATCGCGCAGCAGCTCCCAGTCGAAGCTCTCACCGGTGCCGCCCCAAAGCCCCTTGCCGCGGCGATCGAAGAGGTGGAAGTCCGTCCGAAACGCCTCCGCCCCGTGAACGTCGGCAGCGCTCGCCACGTGCACCGCCTTCGCCACCTTCAACCCCGTCCGCCTTTTCACCTCAGCGCAGAACGAAGCCCCCTCGGCCCCGTTCAGCTGCACCATCGTCAACCCCTCGTCCTCCACCGCCCGCGCGACCTCATCCAGCGTGGGGTTCACAAACACCCCAACAACCTCGCACTTCCGCCGAAAGGCAGCAGCCACTTCCGCTGCTACCCCCGGCTCAACATTCCTAGGACTGCCGTGGAAATGGATCAGTCCAATAGCCCAGGCGCCCAATCGCACAGCCTCAGCCGCGTCGTCCAAATTCGTAATGCCACAGAACTTAACCCGCACAACCCCCAGCGTACGCGAAGGACGGTCTCAACCCCCTCCGAACGGCTTGTACTTCTCGGGCAGAAACGCCAGCGGACGACAACCCCCGCCCCACCCGAGCAAGTTGAGTGAGGAGGGGGTTGAGACCGTTCTGAACTCGCAACCCTTATTCGCCGCCGCCTTCCTCAGGCTGCGCGCTAAGGGTGACGTTCGCAGTCTTCTCGTCGCCATCCCGAACGATCTTCAGTTCGAGCTCATCCCCAGGCTCGTGTTCCTGAATGATTTCGACGAGCTGTTCCATCGTCTTCAGCTTCCTGCCGTCGACTTCGGTGATGATGTCGCCGCCGAGCCGGACTTCTTCGCCGTTGATCGTCGCCGAGGTGCCGCCGGCCTCGACGCCCGCCTTGTCGGCCGGCCCGTCCTTGACGACGGACTGCACGATCACCCCTTCGTCGACCGGCAGGTTCACGGCCTTGGCCAGTTCGCTGGTGATGGTGCCGCCGCTGATCCCGATGAAGGCGTGCTCGACCTCGCCCTTCGTCTTCAGCTGTTCGAGCTCGGTCCGGACGGTGTCGATCGGGATCGCGAAGCCGATGCCGACGTTGCCGTTACCACCGCCACCGGTGGCGATCTGGGCGTTGATCCCGATCACTTCGCCGGAAGCGTTGATCAGCGGCCCGCCCGAGTTACCGGGGTTGATCGCGGCGTCGGTCTGGATCACGTGCGAGATCGAGAACCCGTTGGGCGCCTGGATCTGCCGCTGCAGGGCGGAGACGATACCGCTGGTGACCGTGCGGTCGAGGCCGAAGGGATTGCCGATCGCGACCACCGGGTCGCCGACTTCGGCCTCGGCGGAGCGACCCAGCGTCAGCGGATGTATTTCCTTCGCCGGCGCGTCCACCTTCAGCAGGGCGACGTCGGTGGCGGGATCGGTACCGACCACCTCGGCGTCGTAGGTTTTTTCGGAGTCGCCGAGTTTGACCGTCACCTTGCTGGCGCCTTCGACGACGTGGTTGTTGGTGAGAATGTGCCCTTCGTCGTCGATCACGAACCCCGAGCCGGTGGCGGTGCCGCCCGATTCCGGTTCGACTTCGCCGAAGGGATTGAAGCTTTCGGTTCCGGTCGGTTCGAGCTGGGATGCGATGAAGGCGACCCCTTCGCCGTCGGTCCTGTAGATCTGGTTGACGACGTTGGCGGATTCGTCCCTGGACTTGTCGTCGACCGGCGCCGTGATCGGCGCGGCTACGGTGGTCGTAGTGCCGCCGTCGGACTGGATCACGCCGGCAGCGATCGCGATCCAGCCCAGGACGGCGACGACCAGGCCCCCGAGGAGAGCGGAGCCGAAAGGACTGAGAAGTTTCTGGTTGAGCTTGGACATGAGCAAGAGGATGGCAGCCGCAGCTCTTCCATCCCTAAATGCTCTTCAAATTTTTCCTAAACGAGGTGTTCGCGGGTGCTCTCGTCGGTCCCGGTCAGCTCGCGGACCTTCGCCTCGGGGTCGGGAGCGGCCATCAGGGCACCCCCGATCAGGACCGCGTCGACTCCCACGCGGTCCAGCTCCTCCAGCTCCTGCCGGCCCGAGATGCCGCTCTCGGCGACCACGGTCTTGCCGGCGGGAACGTCGGGCAACAGCTCGTAGGTGGTGGCGATGTCGACGCTCATGTCGTCGAGGTTGCGGTTGTTGATCCCGATCACCTCGGCGCCGGCCTCCAGCGCCCGCTCCAGCTCCTCGCCGTCGTGGACCTCGACCAGGCAGTCGAGGTCGATCGAGCGCGCCTCCTCGTAGAGCGAGCGCAGCTCCCCGTCGCTGAGCGCGGCGACGATCAGGAGCACGGCATCGGCGCCGTTCACCGCCGCCTCGTAGAGCTGGTAGGGGTCGACGAGGAAGTCCTTGCGGATGATCGGCAGGCCGCAGGCGGCGCGGGCGGCACGCAGGTCGGCCAGCGAGCCGCCGAAGTGCGGTTCGTCGGTGAGGACCGAGAGCGCGGCGGCGCCGCCACGCTCGTAGGCCGCCACCCGGGCGGCGACGTCGACCTCCTCGCGGGCGAGCTGACCGGCGCTGGGCGAACGGCGCTTGAACTCGGCGATCAGCGAGAGCCCGGGGCGGGCCAGCGCCTCGTTGAAGGGACGGTCCTCCCCCCGGGCCGAGAGGCGCGCTTCAAGGTCGGCCCGAGAGAGGTCGCGGCGACGCGCCTCCACCCCCTCCCGGGCCCCGGCGATGAGCTGCTCCATCATTCCCACTTGAACCTGGAAAGCCTAGACCGCGGGAGCTGCCGTTGCTGCGATCAGGCGCTCCAGCACGTTCGCTGCCGCCCCGGAGTCGATCGCCTCGGCCGCTTTGGCGACCCCCTCGGAAAGGTCGGCGGCAAGCCCGCCGACGTAGAGGGCGGCGGCGGCGTTGAGGAGAACGAGGTCGCGGTGCGGGCCCGACTCGCCGGCCAGGACCCTGCGGGTGACGGCGGCGTTCTCCTCCGGCGCGCCGCCGGCGACCCACTCCAGCTCGGCCGGCGCCAGGCCGAACTGCGCCGGCTCGACAAACCACTCCGAGGTGCGCCCGTCAACGACCTCGATCGCCCGCGTCCGCGAAGCCAGCGAGAGCTCGTCGAGGCCGTCCTCGGCGGAGACGACCAAGGCCCGCTCGCTGCCGAGCCCGATCAGCGCCTCGGCGATCGTCTCCTGGTAGTGGCGGTCGGCGACGCCGAGCAGCTGCCGGTTGGCGCCGGCGGGGTTGGTCAGCGGCCCGAGGAAGTTGAAGATCGTCCGCACCCCGAGCGCTTTGCGGGCGGGGACGACGTGCGCCATCGCCGCGTGGTGCCTGGGGGCGAACATGAAGCCGAAGCCGACCTCGTCGATGCACTGGCCGACCTGGGCCGGCTCGATTTCGACGTTGACCCCGAGCGCCTCCAGCAGGTCCGCCGAGCCGCACCTACTGGTGTTGGAGCGGTTGCCGTGCTTGGCGATCGCGGCGCCGGCACCGGCGGCGACCAGCGCCGCCGTGGTCGAGACGTTGAAGGTCGAGGGACCGCCACCGGTGCCGCAGGTGTCGACAAGGTCGTCGCGGCTGGTCGCGACCGGTGCCGCCAGTCCCCGCATCGTCCGCGCCAGCCCGACCAGCTCGGGCACCGTCTCCCCCTTCGCCCGCAGGGCGATCAGGAAGGCGCCGGTCTGGATCGGCTCGGCCCGCCCCTCCATGATCTCGCTGAGAACCGCGGAGGCGTGGTCGGCGGTGAGGTGGTCGCCGCCGCAGACGGCGTCGATCGCGCGGCTGACGACGTCGTTAGGCATCGGAACCGCCTTTGCCGATGAAGTTGGCGAGCAGGTGCTTTCCCTGCGGGGTCAGCACCGACTCGGGGTGGAACTGGACTCCCTCCACCGGCAGCTGCCTGTGCCGGGCGCCCATCACGACCTCGCCGAGGCTGGCGGTCTTTTCCAGTTCCTCGGGCAGGTCCGGGTCGACGATCAAGGAGTGGTAGCGGCCGGCGACCAGCGGGCTCCGCAGGCCGGCATAGATCGCCTTCCCGTCGTGTACGACCTCGCCGTCCTTGCCGTGGATCGGCTCGCCCTGGACGACCCTGCCGCCGAAGGCCTCGACCATCGCCTGGTGCCCCAGGCAGACGCCCAGGACCGGGGTACCGGCTTCGCCGAAGGCCTTGATCGCCTCGCCGGAGATCCCTGCCTCGGCCGGCGTGCAGGGGCCGGGTGAGACGACGAGGCGGTCCGGCCTACGCTCCAGCAGCTCGGCGACGGTCGCCTTGTCGTTGCGCACGACTTCGACCTCCGCCCCGAGCTCGCCCAGGTACTGGACGAGGTTGTAGGTGAAGGAGTCGTAGTTGTCGATCACGAGCACGCGCATATCCCCACCCAACCCTAGGCCCAGTCCGGTTGTTCGCAGGCGACCTCGACGGCGCGGAAGACCGCGCGCGCCTTGTTCACCGACTCGTTGTACTCGTAGGCGGGCCGGGCGTCGGCGACGGTTCCGCCACCGGCCTGCACGTGCAACCGACCGTCCTTGCAGACGACGGTGCGGATGTGGATCGCGGTGTCGAGGTCGCCGTCCCAGGAGAGGTAACCGACGGCGCCCCCGTAGCCGCCGCGCTTGACCTTCTCCAGCTCGTCGATGATCTGCATCGCCCGCACCTTCGGGGCGCCGGAGAGGGTGCCGGCGGGGAGCGCCGAGCGCAGCACGTCCATCGCCGAGACGCCGTCTTTCAGCCTGCCGGAGACCTGGCTGACGATGTGGAGGACGTGGGAGTAGGTCTCGACCACCATCAGCTCGTCGACTCCGACGCTGCCGTATTGACACACGCGGCCGAGGTCGTTGCGACCGAGGTCGACAAGCATCACGTGCTCGGCCCTCTCCTTGGGGTCGTTGACGAGCCGCTCGGCGAGGCGCCGGTCCTCGTCCTCGCTGTCACCGCGCGGGTAGGTGCCGGCGATCGGCCGCGTCTCCACCCGATTGCCGATCACCTTGACCAGCGGCTCGGGCGAGGCGCCCGCGATCTGGAAGTCGCCGAACTCGAGGAAGTACATGTACGGGGAGGGGTTGACCGCGCGGAGGCCGCGGTAGACGGAGAAGGGTTCGACCGGCGCCGGGGCGGAGAACCGCTGCGAGGGGACGACCTGGAAGGCGTCGCCGGCGTGGACGTACTCGACGATCCGCGCCACCGCGGCTTCGAACTCCTCGCGGCTGACGTTCGACTCGAACGCGGGCGGCTGAACTACCGACGGGTGCTCGGGGACCGGGACGGCGGCGCGCAGGCGCTCCCGCATCTCGGCGATTGTCGCCGCCGCGCGTTCGTAGGCCTCCTCGACACTGCCATCGTCCTCGACGAAGGCGCAGGCGAGGATCGTCAGCTCGTGCCGGAGGTGGTCGAAGACCAGCATCGCGTCGGTCACCATCAGCGCCATGTCCGGCAGCCCGAGCGGGTCCGGGTTGGGCGCCTCCAGCGGCTCCACCGTCCGCACCAGGTCGTAGGCGAAGAAGCCGACGGCGCCGCCGGCGAAGGGCGGCAGCCCGGGCACCGGCGCCGGCCGGTAGCGCCGCATGCGCTCCGCCACCGCGCCGTAGGGATCGGCCGCGGGCTCGGTCGCGGTCGGCGCAGCGCGGGGGCTCATCTCCTCCCCGCTCCACTCCGAGAGGACCCCGTCGCTCCAGCGCAGCAGCGCCCGCGGGCGCAGGCCGACGAAGGAGTAGCGCCCGACCTGGCCCTGCTCGGCCGACTCGAGCAGGAAGCAGGGCGCTCCCTCCGGCTCACCCGCGCGCAGCTTGAGGAAGGCGGAGACCGGCGTCTCGCAGTCGTCGACGAGACGGGCGCGAACCGGAACCACGTCGCCCTCGCGCGCCAGCTCACGCGCCTCCTCGAGGCTCGGCTCGAGATGCAGTTCGGAGTCAGCCGCTACGTGCATTCAGCACTTCCATCACCCTGGCCTGGGAGACCCCGCGCGAGGCCAGCAGCACGCTGAGGTGGTAGAGCACGTCGGCGGCCTCTTCGGCCACCCGCTCGTCGGACTCTTCGCGGGCGGCGCGGACAACCTCCTCCGCCTCCTCCTCGACCTTCTCACCGATCAGCCCGCGATCGTCGAGCAGCTTCACGGTGTAGCTGCCGTCGGGGCGCTGCAGGGCGCGGTGGCGGATCGTCCGCTCCAGCGCCGGCAGCGCTTCGTGGGTAACCGGAAACGGCTCGCCGTCCACCCGCGGCGCGTCCTTGCGCGGGGAGGCCGAGCCGAGCACCTCGCGGTAGAAGCAGCTGCGCTCGCCGGTGTGGCAGGCCGGACCGGCCGGGTCGACCAGCGCCACCAGTGCGTCGCCGTCGCAGTCGTAGCGAAGCTGGCGCAGGTGCAAGAGGTTGCCGGAGGTTTCGCCCTTCTTCCAGAGTTCGTCACGCGAGCGACTGTGGAAGTGCAGGTCACCGGTCTCAAGAGTCATCTCCAGCGACTGCCCGCTCATGTAGGCGAGCATCAGCACCTCGCCGGAGGCGAAGTCCTGGACGACGCACGGCACCAGCCCCTGCTGGTCGAACTCGATTTCGGGAAACATCCGGGCAATCGTAAACGCCGCGTCGCTACTCGATGCCGAGGCGGTCGAGCAGATCCTCGTCGCGGCGCCAGTTGCGGCGCACGCGGACGGTCAGGTCGAGGTGGACCCGGGCGCCCAGCTCGCGCTCGAGGGAGCGGCGGGCGGCGATGCCGATCTCACCGATCTTCTTCCCCCCCTTGCCGATCAGGATCCCCTTCTGCGACTCGGTCTCGGCCCAGATCTCGGCCCGGACGGCGACGAGGCCGTCCTCGCGCGGATCGACCTCCAGGACCGAGACCTCGACCGAGTGCGGGACCTCCTGCCGGGTCCGGTTCAGCACCTGCTCGCGGATCAGCTCGGCCAGCAGCAGCTCGCTCGACTGGTCGCTGCTGTCCTCCGGCGGGTACATGTACGGCCCCTCGGGGACGAGCTCGCCAAGGCGCTCCAGCAGCGGAGGCAGCCCCTCGCCGGTGCGGGCGCTGATCGGGAAGACCTCGTCGACCCCGTCCAGCTCCGCCGCCGCGGCCAGCACCGGAACCAGCTCGTTCGGCCCCAGCCTGTCGGCCTTGTTGACGGCGCAGAGGACCGGCAGCTCGGCGCCGGCGCCGAGCAGGGCGCGGACGATGAAGCGATCGCCGGGCCCGACCCCCTCCTCGCCGTTGACGACGAAGAGGACGACGTCGGAGTCGGCCAGTTCGCGCTCGACCCGCCCCTGCATCCGCTCGGTGAGGACGTCGCGCGGGCGCTGGACGCCGGGCAGGTCGACGAGGACGAGCTGGCGCCCGGCCTCGAGGTCGGTGGCGACGCCGCGGATCGCCCGGCGGGTCGTCTGCGGCCGGTTGGAGACGATCGCGACGTGGGAGCCGACGAGGGCGTTGACGAGCGTCGACTTGCCGACGTTGGGGCGGCCGGCGAGGCCGACGAAGCCGGACCGGGTCATCGCAGCCCGGCGAGCACCGTCGCCTGCAGCGCCAGCATCTCGCCCTGGTCGGTCTCGTGGTCGTGGCCGCAAAGGTGGAGGACGCCGTGGACCGCCGCCTCGGTCACGTCGGAGCAGTGCTCGGGGCAGATCGCGACGTCGCCGAGCTCGCGCGGGCCGGCGACCGGGTCGAGTTCGTCGATCGGGAAGGCGAGGACGTCGGTCGGCGCGTCCCTGCCGCGGTGCTCGCGGTTGAGCTCGCGGATCCGCTCGGCGTCGACGATCTCGACCGCAAGGTGGCCCTCCTCGACCCCGGCGGCGGCGAGCGCCGCGGCGACGGCGTCGCGCAGCTCGGCGGGAACGTCGGCGAGGTCGGCGCTCACGAACGCGGCGTCGGCCCGTGTTCGGCGCGGGCGCCCTGCTCGCGGTTCCCGTGCGCGTCGTAGGCGGCGACGATCCGCTGGACCAGCTTGTGCCGCACCACGTCCTCGCCGCCGAAGCGGACGAAGGAGATGTCCTGGACCTCGCCGAGGATGTCGGCGACGGCGATCAGACCGGAGCGCTGGTCGGTCGGCAGATCGATCTGGGTGACGTCGCCGGTCACCACCATCCGCGAGTTGAACCCGAGCCGGGTGAGGAACATCTTCATCTGCTCGGGGCTGGTGTTCTGGGCCTCGTCGAGGATTACAAAAGAATCATTAAGCGTTCTTCCCCTCATGAAGGCCAGCGGCGCCACCTCGATCACGTTGCGCTCGAAGTAGCCGTTGACGCGATCGGGGTCGAGCATGTCGAAGAGGGCGTCGAAGAGCGGCCGCAGGTAGGGGTCAACCTTGGCCTGGATGTCGCCGGGGAGGAAGCCGAGCCGCTCGCCGGCCTCCACGGCGGGCCGGGTGAGGATGATCCGCTGCACCTTGCGTTCGGTCAGCGCCGCCGCGGCCATCGCCACCGCGAGGAAGGTCTTGCCGGTGCCGGCGGGGCCGATCCCGAAGGTGATCGTGTGGCGGCGGATCGAGTCCACGTAGCGCTTCTGGTTCAGCGTCTTCGGTGCGACTTTGGTGTTGCGGTGGCGCCAGACGACGTCCTCGAGGATCTCCGCCGGGCTCTCTTCGGCGTCGAGAGCGCCGGTCACCGCTTCGATCGTCCCCGGCGCCACGTCGTGCCCCTGCTCGATCAGCTCGACCATCTCGTCGACGACCACCGCGGCGGCGGCGACATCATCGGGCTCGCCCTCCAGCGTCAGCACGTTGCCCCGCAAATGCAGATCGGCCTCCAGTTTCCCCCGCAGGGCGCGTAGCACGCTGTCCTCCGAGCCGGCCAGCTCGGCCGCGACGTTGTTGTCGAGGGTCAGCTGCCGGCGGGCCACAGTGCTCAGGTACCCAGCTTCTCTCGCACCGCGGCGCTGACCCGCTTGCCGTCGGCGCGGCCGCCAACCTTTGGCATCAGCGCCGACATCACCTGGCCCATCTGCCGCTGTTCGCTGGCGCCGGTCTCGGTGATCGCCGCCTCGACCAGCCGCGCCAGCTCCTCGTCGGAGAGCTGCTGGGGCAGGTAGGCCTCGATCAGCTCCGCCTCGAAGCGCTCGGCGCTGGCCTGCTCGGCGCGGCCGGCCTGCTCGTAGGCCTCGGCAGCCTCAACCCGCTTCTTGCGCTCCCGCTGCAGAACCGCGACCTCGTCGCCCTTGCCCAGCTTCGCGTCCTGCTGCAGCACGTCGACGATCAGCCGCAGGGCGGCGGCGCGCTCACGATCGCGCGCTTTCATCGCCGTCCTGACGTCGTCCTGGACCCGTTCGAGAACCGCCATCGGCTTAAGGGTAGACGGCAGCGTCGGGAGTGACGGCGAGGCCGTTGGAGACGAGGTCTCGCATGTCGAGGCTGACGAGCTGCCAGTTGTTCCTCCGCGCCGCCGCCACGTAGGCGGCGTCATAGGCCGTGAGAGCGTGCTCGGCGGCGACGTCGACGGCGGAGGCGACGAGGCGGGAGTCGATCCGAACGAGGCGGTCTGCGCAGCGGACCTCGACCAGCTCGGACAGCCATCGGGCCCGCTTTGGCTGCCCCATCTTCACCCCCACCGCGTTAGACACCTCGTAAAGGGTCAGGTCGAGTGCGGCGACGGTTGCCTCCGAGTCGACAAGAAGTTCCCTGGACTCCCGGTGGAAGCGACCTCCGGGCTCGGCCAGATTGCCCCAGACGCTCGCATCGACCAGGAGAGTCAACGGAAATCCCGGTCTTCGCGGACCAGCCGAGCGACGTCGAAGCGAGGTTCGTCGTCGGTGAAGGTGCCTTCGATCGCCTCCATCAAACGCTTCACCTCTATGCGCCGGCCCCGTTCCTGATCTTCCAGCTCGCGCTCGGCGAGACGCTGCAGGAGACCGCTGCGACTCTCCCCCACCTCCTTGGCGCGGAAGTCGAGTCGATCGAGCAGATCGTCGGGAATGGAGATCATCACCTTGGCCACAGGGTGAGTATATACGGTATTGCTCGGCGTCAAAACTGGCATGCCGAGCAGCGTGAAGGGTCTCGGCGTACGCGTGGCGCGCAGAATGTGGATTTTTCGCGCCAACTTCAACGCGAAACTCAGACTTCGACCTGCTCGACCTCTCCCAGCGGCATCTGCAGGAAGCGGGTGCCGATCGCGTGGAAGGCCTCGCAGTCACCGGTGCAGAGAAAGTCGTAGCTACCCTCGCCGCGCGCGTCGCGGGCGAGACCCGAGCCCTCGAGCGTTCGCTGCACCGCCGCGGCGACCGCGTGACCGCCGCTGACCAGCCGCACGTCGCGCCCGAGGATCCGCTGCAGCATCGGCGCCACCAGCGGGTAGTGGGTGCAGCCGAGGATCAGGGTGTCGACTTCGGCTTCCAGCAGCGGCCGGCAGTAGGAGCGGGCCATCGCCATCGTGTCCTCGTCGAAGAGCGCTCCGTCCTGGATGAACGAGGCGAGGTCCGGCGCCGCCACCTCGATCACGTCGAGGCCGCGACCGATCGCTTCCAGCGCCCGCCGGTAGGCGCCGCTCTCCACCGTGTTCGGCGTCGCCAGCACCCCCACCCGGGCATTGGCGGTGATCGCCGCGGCGATCTCGGCCTGCGGCTCGACCACCGGCACCACCTCCACCCCGCGCTCGACGGCCACCTCGCGGGCGACCTCCTGGCCGACCGAGGTGGCCGTGTTGCAGGCGATCACCAGCAACTTGGCGCCGCGGTCGAGCAGCATTTCGGAAATCCGGGCGATGCGACGGCGCAGCTCGCCCGGGTCCTTGTCGCCGTAAGGGAACAACGCCGTGTCCCCCAGGTAGAGGAAGTCCTCCTGCGGCAGCGAGACGAGGCACTCGTGCAGCACGGTGAGGCCGCCCACCCCGGAATCGAACATTCCCACCGGCTGGGCCGGGCTCAGCTGTGGCGCCGCGCCGGACAGGGCGTCAGGGCTTGACGGTCATGAAGAAGATCGTCACCACGACGACCAGGCCGGCGATCGGCCCGACCATGCTGAGCCTGCGGGAGACTTCTTCGAATTCCTCGCTGAAGCTGTCGCCGTTCATCAGGTCGCGTTCGGCCAGCGCCTGCGCCTTGCGGCCCTGGGGGCGGAAGAAGGCATGCTGGAGGCCGAAGAGGATCAGGATCGCGAGGAAGCCGACGGTGATGAAGGCTTCGCCACCGTCCCAGTTCCCCTCCGACATCACGTAGATCCCGGCCAGGAGGACGATGATCATCCCCGGGTTGACCAGGTAGGTGTCGACTTTGCGGATCGCCTCGAAGAAGGCGGGCGCCGAGCGCGGGTGCTTCGGCATCACCGAAAAGATCAGCCCGTAGGCGAAGGTCGGGCCGAAGGCCAACACCACGGCGAGAATGTGGATGAAGAGCCCGACGCTGTAGCCGGTGACGTCCCCCAGGACCATTGCCGAACCCTATATCTCAGGTGCGACGGAGCAGAAGCGCCGCCCAGTCGCCGTCCTGGCGGCGGTCTGCCTCCCTCGAGCCCAAGACGCTAAATGCGGAAGCCACTGCATCCACCTCGCTCGGCAGCAACCCGGAGCAGACGATCGTCTCGGGAGCCGGGGGAGGGGTCGCCGGACCCTCCCCGCTGTTGTCCGCCGACCCCTCCCCCGGCTCCTGCCAGCGCTCCCGCATCTGAGTAGCCACGGCCAGCAAGATCGGCGAGGTCATGTTGGCGACGACGGTCGGCGCCAGCTCGGGCAGCCGTTCCCGCAGGTTCACCCGCTCCAGGTGAAGCTCGACGCCGTTCGCCTCGGCGTTCGCCCTGGCGGCCTCGATCGCCGCCGGCTCGTGGTCGTAGGCGCGGATCGGCTCCCAGCCGAGCTTCGACGCGGCTATCGCCAGAACGCCGGAGCCGGTTCCGAGGTCAACCAGCTCTCCCCCGGGCTCCAACTCGCAGAGGAACTCCAGGCACAGCCGCGTGGTCGGGTGGGCACCGGTGCCGAAGGCCTGTCCGGGATCGACGACCACGTCGATCGCGCCCTCCCGCGGCGACTCCCAGGAGGGGCGCAGCCAGAGGCGGTCGGCGACCAGCAGCGGCTTGTGGAAGTCGCGCCAGCGGTCGGCCCAGTCGTCGGGGATCTCGGTCGAGGTGACCTCGACCCGGCCGCCGGCGATCCCGGCCTCGAGGTCGCCAAGCTCCGGCAGCTCCCCCTCGCCGCCGTAGATCGCGTACTCGACGTAGCCGGGGCCGCGCTCCTCCTCGACCCCGTTCGGCGCCAGCACCGTCAGCTCGGCGAGGACGAGGTCCGCCTGCTCGGGCGAGCAGCGCACGGCGAGCCGGATCAAAGCGCCCTCAACCGAAGGCCCGGCGCACGCGGGAGAAGATGCCCTCGCCGTGCCGCGGGGCGAGGTTGTCCTCCTCGAGGCTCTCGTCGAGGCGCTCGGCGATCTCACGCTGCTCGTCCGAGAGGTTGGTCGGGACGAAGACGTTGAGGACCACCCGCTGGCTGCCGGTGCGGCGCCCGTTGAGGCGCGGCAGACCGGCCCCCCGCAGGACCTTTTCGGTCCCCGGCTGCGTGCCCGGCTCAACCTCGAGCTCCTGCTCCCCCTCCAGCGTCGGCACCGTCACCGTCGTCCCCAGCATCGCCTCGGTCGCGGGGATCGAGACGATGCTGATCAGGTCCGGGCCGTCGCGTTCGAAGCGCTCGTCCTCGGCGACGCGGACCTCGACGTAGAGGTCGCCCGCCGGCGCGCCGGCTTCGCCGGCGTGGCCGGCGCCGGCGATCCGCATCCGCTGGCCGTCTTCGATCCCGGCCGGCACTTCGATCGCGCTGGTCCGGCTCTGGCGGGTGCGGCCGCTGCCGCCGCAGGTCTCGCACGGCTGCTGCGGGATCTTGCCGGCGCCGCCGCAGTTGTCGCAGACGGTGGCGCGGACCATCTGCCCGAACGGGGTCCGCGTCACCTGCCGCAGCTCGCCGGCGCCCCCGCAACGCTCGCAGGTCGTGATCGGCGTCCCCGGCTCGGCGCCGTTGCCGTGGCAGTGCTCGCAGGGCGCGACGGCGTCGTACGTGATCTCGCGGCGCACCCCGGTCGCCACCTCGGCCAGCTCGACCTCGACCGCGACCGCGATGTCACCTCCCGCGGCCGGACCCCGCCGGCCCCCGAACCCGCCGCCACCGCCGAAGAAAGCCTGGAAGATGTCGTCGATCGAGCCGAAGCCGGCGCCGGGATCGAAGCCGCCGGAGCGCAGTCCCTCGTGCCCGTAGGCGTCGTAGGTGCGGCGCCGCTCGGCGTCGGAGAGGACCTCGTAGGCCTCGGCCGCCTCCTTGAACCGCTCCTCGGCGTCGGGCTCCTGGTTGACGTCGGGGTGCAGCTCCCGCGCCAGTCGCCGGAACGACTTCTTGATCTCGGTCTCGCTCGCCTCCCGGCTGACGCCGAGGATCTCGTAGTAGTCGCGCGGCATCGGCTAGTCGCTGTAAACGGTCTCGAAGTAGCGGGAGAGCTCGCGGGCGGCGTGGCGGACCGAGGCGATCGCCAGCGCGTAATCCATCCGCAGCGGCCCGACGACGCCGACGGCGCCGAGGTTGCGGTGGCCGAGCCCGTAGTTGGCGCCGATCACGCTGACCGAGCGCAGCTCCGGCTGCGGGTTCTCGCCGCCGATCCAGAAAAAGACCGAACGCTCCTCCAGCGAGGATCGCAGCATCCGCAGCACGTCGGCGCGCCGCTCCAGCGCCGTCATCAGCTCGTCGGCGCGCGGCAGGTCGGACAGGTGGGCGTCGGAGAGCAGGCGCGAGGTCCCCTCCAGGTAGAGCTCGCCGCCTTCTTCGGCGACGAGGTCGGTGAAGGTGCGGCCGAGGGTGGCGACGAAGTCGGCCTCGACGCCGCTCAGCTCGGGGTCGGCGAGCCGGGAGGCGATCATCCGCGCCCCGACGCCGAGGCCGGAGAGCCGCTCGTTGAGGTAGCTCGAAGCCCACTCGACGAGGCCGCTGTCGACCGGCCGTTCGAATTCGTAGACGCGGCGGGTGATGTCGCCGGTCGAGGCGATCGCTATCACGACCACCCGGTTCGGCTGCAGGCGCAGCACCTCGACCCGGTGGATCGTCGCCGTCAGGCTCGGCTGCGGCGCGGTCGCCATCGCCACCAGGTCGGTGACCTGGGCCAGAGCCATCGTCGTCTCCCGCATCGCCTCGTCGACCTCGCGGCGCAGGCGCGTCAGCTCCAGCTCGACGTTCGCCACCGCCGGCGCCGCACTCGATTCCAGCATCGAATCGACGTAGCGGCGGTAGCCGACATCGGTGGGAACGCGGCCGGCGGAAGTGTGCGGATGGGTCAGGTAGCCCGCCGCCTCCAGCGCCGCCAGCTCGGCTCGCACCGTCGAAGGCCCCCACTCGATCTCGGGCCGCTCCGCCACCTCCTTCGAAGGCACGGGCCGGGCCGAGTCGAGGTAGGCCTCGACGACGAGGCGAAGGATCAGTTCCTGCCGCTCACTCAACACCCCAAGGATTCTAGGAGGGGCGCCGGGGGCGGCTATCGGGGCTGGACTTCGGCTTCGGTGTTCTTGATGATCTGGGTGTCGCCCTGGGTGGCCACCGCGTCGATCACGCCCGCACCCTCGTCGGCCGCCACCACGGTGCCGGTGACGACGATCTCCTGCTCGGGCACGCCCATCCCGCGCATCTGGACCGAGAGGCGCTTCAGCGAGCGTGGGTCGCCGCCGGCGAAGTCCATGCTCGCGCGTGCCACCAGGCCCATCGAGTAGAGACCGTGGAGGATGTTGCGCGGAAGCCCGACGGCTTTGGCGAACTCGTCGTCGATGTGGATCGGGTTGAAGTCGCCTGAGGCGCCCGCGTAGCGGTGCGGCAGGTACTTGTCCGGGGTGACACGCAGCTCCGGAATCTGTTCTCCTGGGACCGGCTCAGCCATCTCAAACCCCCCTGACGATCAGCGTCCAGGTACCGCGCGCCACCAGGGCGCCGTCCTGATTGACGGAGTTGGACTCGAACACGTAGAAGCCTTTGCCGTCCTTCTCCTCGATCGAGAGGCACTTCGCCGTCGTCGTGATCTCGTCGCCGGAGCAGGCGGGCTCGTCCCACTCGAAGGCCTGGCCGCCGTGGACCATCGCCGCGAAGTTGAGCTCGACCTCGGGGTCGAGAATCGCCGGCGCCATCGCCGGGCTGCTGTAGACGACCGCGAACATCGGCGGCGCCACCACGTCGCGGAAACCAGCGGCACGAGCCGCTTCGACGTCGAAATAGACGGGGTTGTCGAACCCCAGCACCGTCGCGTACTCCTTGATCTTCTCCCGTCCCACCTGGTAGGTGGTGCCGGGCCATTCCTTGCCAACCGCGTCAGTCTTTAGAGGCATGGCCGGGCAGTGTATTGGCCGGACGGCCAATCGGGCGGGCGGCGCCTACTCATCGATCTCGAGCACCGCCAGGAACGCCTCCTGCGGCACTTCCACCCGGCCCACGGCCTTCATCCGTTTCTTCCCCGCTTTCTGCTTCTTCAGCAGCTTGTTCTTGCGGGTCACGTCGCCACCGTAGAGCTTCGCGGTGACGTCCTTGCGCAGGGCCTTGACGGTCTCGCGGGCGAGGATGTTGGAGCCGACCGCGGCCTGGACCGGGACGTCGAATAGCTGGCGTGGGATCGTCTTCCGCAGCCGGCCGACCAGGCGCTTGCCCTGGTCGTAGGCGAAGTCGCGGAAGACGATGATCGAGAGCGCGTCGACGCGATCGCCGGCGAGGAGGATATCGACTTTGACCAGGTCGGAGACGCGGTTGCCGATCGGCTCGTAGTCGAGGGAGGCGTAACCGCGGGTCGAGCTCTTCAGCAGGTCGAAGAAGTCGAGGACGATTTCGGCCAGCGGCAGGTCGTAGCGGATCTGCACCCGCTGCGGGCTGAGAAAGTGCATGTCGACGTGGGTGCCGCGGCGCTGCTGGCAGAGCTCCATCACCGCTCCGACCTGCTCTTTCGGGCAGATCAGCGTCGCCCGGATGTAGGGCTCTTCGATCGTCTCGATCGTCCCCGGGTCCGGCATCTCGGTCGGGCTGTGCACCTCCTTCGTCTCCCCGTTGGTGAGGTTCACCATGTAGCGCACGTTCGGCGTCGTCGCCAGCAGATCGAGGTCGTACTCGCGCTCCAGCCGCTCGCGCACGATCTCCATGTGGAGGAGGCCGAGGAAGCCGCAACGGAAGCCGAACCCGAGCGCCTCGGAGGTCTCCGGCTCCCAGGAGAGGGCGGCGTCGTTCAGCGAGAGCTTCTCGAGCGCGTCGCGGAGGTCTTCGTAGCGGTCGGTGTCGATCGGGAAGAGACCGCAGAAGACCATCGGCCGCACCTCGCGGTAGCCCTCCAGCGGCCCGCTCGCCGGGCTCGCCTGGGCGGTCAGGGTGTCGCCGACGCGCAGCCTGGTCACGTCCTTGATCCCGGTGATCAGGTAGCCGACGTCGCCGGCGTCCATCCCCTGCACCCCCGTCATCGCCGGGCGGAAGAAGCCGATGTCGTCGATCTGGGCGGTGGTGCCGTTCTGCATCGCCAGGATCCGCTCACCCTTGCGGAAGCAGCCGTCGACCATCCGCACGTAGGCGATCACACCACGGTAGGGGTCGAACTCGGAGTCGAAGATGAGGGCGCGGGCGGGCGCCTCCGGCTCGCCGGCCGGCGGCGGGATCCGCGCGACGATCGCCTCCAGCACCTCGAGCACGCCCTCCCCCGTCTTGGCCGAGATCGGCAGCGCTTCCTCGGGGTCGCCACCCAGCAGGTCGGCGATCTCCTGAGCAACCCGCTCCGGCTCGGCGCCCGGCAGATCGACCTTGTTGATCACCGGGATCAGCTCCAGCCCGTTCTCGATCGCCAGGTAGGTGTTGGCGACGGTCTGCGCCTCCACCCCCTGGGCGGCGTCGACGACCAGCAGCGCACCCTCGCAGGCGGCGAGGCTGCGCGAAACCTCGTAGGAGAAGTCGACGTGGCCCGGCGTGTCGATCAGGTGTAGGTGGTACGTCTCACCGTTCTTCGCCGTGTACTCAACCCGCACGGCCTGGGCCTTGATCGTGATCCCGCGCTCGCGCTCGAGGTCCATCGAGTCGAGCAGCTGGGCCTGCATTTTCTTCGGATCGACGGCGCCGGTCAGCTCGAGGATGCGGTCGGCCAGGGTGGACTTGCCGTGGTCGATGTGGGCGATGATGCTGAAGTTTCGGATGTGGTCCATGCGGAGGATGAGTATGAGGGACGGAGCGCTCGGCCGGTGGGGCCCGTCACGGGCTGTTCGGGGACCCCTGCGCTGGATGCTCGGAGTCCCCGGCGCCCGCGCCACCCGCCGGAGGAACGGATTGGCCACATGCCGTGGGACGAAGGTGGTCGGGTAACTCGAACACGACCGTGGGCGGCGTGCTTAAGAGAACTTTTCCTCCGGCCTTTTCGGTCCACCTGGCCGGTCGGGGGTACGGAGGCTTGCGGGGTTCGATGCGGTCGCGGGTGGCTATTACGTAGTCGTAGCCGCCTTCCTTCAGGAGTTGGAGGTACTGCTGGCAGGTGGTCGGTGCTTCGAAGCCGCCGTGGGGTTGCTCGGTGCCCAGGTACTGGACCTGGTTGGAGAGGTCGGTGCCGAAGAGGGGGTACTGGCGGGTGCTGGTGGTTGCGATGCGGGCGTTGGTGATGTCTCGGGACCAGGCGAAGGCGGCGTTTAGGCCGGGGGCGGTGAAGGTCGGGTCCTTGTAGCGGGACTCGAGGTAGTGGCGTTGGACGGGGTAGCCGATGGCGAATGCAAGAAGGAGCGCGGTGAGGGGCGCGAGGGGCACCCCTCCCCCGGACAAATGCCGGCCTAATGAGGCCGGCATTTTGAGGATCCGCCCGTTCGAGGGGTGCGCCTCGCGCTCCAGCCGAAGCCGCCGTGGCAAGACCGCCGGCAACAGCGCCAGGCCGAGGACAAGAGCTGGGGCCAGGTAGCGAAGGCCGGACTCGAAGCCGCGCGGCATCCCGTCAGGGCCCGAAGCGGACGTCGGCGCCACGAGCCACGCCAGCGCGGTGGCTAGCCCCACCGCCCCCGCCACCGCCAAAACTCCTGCCCACGGGCCGATTTCCCTCCATATAGGGGTACTTTCGTCCCGTCGGCGGAGAAGGGCCAGCAGCGGGAGGAAGAGGCCCGTTGCGGCGGCAATGAGCAGAAGCGGCCAGAGGAACCAGAAGCCGCCGTGTAGGCCGGGGAGGAACCAGTTGGACCAGACGTCGCCGTCGGTGAGGTAGTCGAGGACGGAGTGGGCTTCGCGGCCGCCCAGGGCCTGCTCGGGGGCCGGGAGGTCGATTGGGCCGAGGTGGTGGATCCAGGGGAGCGGGTTGCCGCTGCGGGCGAGGTTACGGAGGTACCAGTAGCCGCCGGCGGCGAAGGCAGCAACGGCTGCGACTCCAAACGCGCGGCCTTTTAAGCCGCGCGGCGCGACAAACCCCAAGCCGAGCACAAGCACCGCGGCAGGCAGCAGGAAGTTCAGCTTCGTCCCCGCTGCCAAACCCGCCGCCAGCCCCGCCACCACCACGGAACCCATCCCCCACCCTGAGCCCGGCGTCCCCGGTATGCGGGGAGAAGTCGGTTCACAGTCTTGTGACACCGCGTTCAGGGCGATGGCGACGGCGGTGAGCAGGAAGAACAGCCCGACGATGTCGTTCCTCGCCTCGCCCGCCTGATCCGCCAGCGCCGGCACGCTCAACGCCACCGCCCCCAGCCCCAGCGACCACGGCGCCACCCGGAACGGCCGCCCGATGCACCAGCAGGCCACCAGGCACCCCACGAACCAGCCCAGGTTCAGCAGCGGCGAGAGCACGTCCCGTCCGAAGGCCAGCATCCCTGCCGTGTGGAAGATTTCCCCGTTCGCGGGGTAAAACCAGGCCAGGAACTGCGGGGCGATGAAGTGCAGATTCCACGTGTCCCCGCTCTGGAAGAACTCCGCCGCGAAGGGACCGTGGTACCAGGTGCTGTCGAACCCGGTCATCCCGGTCGAGAGCTTCGTCTTCGCTTCCAAAGCGAACTCGACCACCGCAATCGACGCGATCAGCAGCGCCACCAGCGTCGGGAGGGGGGCCGCTCCCACCCTTA
>JBIOVP010000152.1:0-4967 GCA_044867815.1 Solirubrobacterales bacterium
CCCCCCCCCCCCCCCCCCCGCCCCCCACGGTCTGGAAACGGGTCGCGGAACTAGTCCGACGGCACCCGGTGCGGATCATCGTCTGCGTCCTGGCGCTGCTGGCGGTACTCGCACTCGGGAACCTGACGAAGCACGAATCGCTCGGGTTCGGGCAGGGGGTGACGAAGCCGACCAACTCCAGCCGCGGCACCGAAGCGCTCGAACGGCACTTCCCGGCCGGTCTCGGCTCGCCGCTGACGGCGGTGATCGGGGTCGAGGAGGCGCCGGCCGCCGTCGCCGCGCTGAAGCGGCTGCACTCCGTCCAGCTCGCCCTGCCGACGCCCGTTCCCGCCGACGCCGGCAAGGCGGTCGTCCTCTTGGTCCTCCGCGACAACCCCTACGGCGACGCGGCCGAAGCGGCGGTGGAAGAGATCCGCGAACGCCTCCACAACGTCGCCCCCGGCGGGCTCCTCGGCGGCATCCCGGTCGAGAACCTCGACGTCGAGCAGACCAACGCCCGCGACACGAAGCTGATCGTGCCGCTGGTCCTGATCGTGATCGGCCTGATCCTTGTCGCGCTGCTGCGGTCGCTGGTCGCGCCGGCCTACCTGATCGCGACCGTCGTCGCCTCCTTCGCCGCCACCCTCGGCCTCGCCACCTTCGCCTTCACCGAGGTCTTCGGGATGGAAGGCCTCGCCTTCAACCTCGAGCTGATGGCCTTCATCTTCCTCGTCGCCCTCGGCGTCGACTACAACATCTTCCTGATGACCCGGGCGCGCGAGGAGGCGGCCGCCCGCGGCACCCGTGAGGGAGTCCTCGCCGCCCTCACCGCCACCGGCGGCGTCATCACCGGCGCCGGCCTGATCCTCGCCGGCACCTTCGCCACCCTCACCCTGCTGCCGCTGGAGGAGCTGGTCCAGATCGGCGCCACCGTCGCCGCCGGCGTCCTCCTCGACACCTTCCTCGTCCGCGCCCTGCTGATCCCCGCGATCACCTACCGGCTCGGCGAGCGCGCCTGGTGGCCGTCGCGCGCGCCGGGGCGCGCGCCTCAGTAACCCGGACTACGCTTCATTTGCTTGCGCTCATGCGGGTGGGCGCCGCCCTTCTCGGCCAGCGTCGCGCAGGCTTCGGCGATGTCGTCGGCGAGCCGGTCGACCTGGGAGCGGCCGAGGGTCTCCTTGACCAGCGCCCGCATCACCTTCACCTCCTGCGCGTCGGGCGGCATCGTGTAGGCGGGGAGCATCCAGCCGCGCTCGGCCGAGAGCTGCCAGGAGACGTCGAACTCGTCGTAGTCGTGCTCGCCGGTGAGCTTGAAGGCGACCAGCGGCAGCTGCTCCTGGTCAGCGCCGATCAGCTCGAAGTCCCCGATCTCTTCCAGCTTCCGCGCCAGCGCCTTCGCGTTCTGCTCCATCGCCCCCATCACGTGGGCGTAGCCCTCGCGGCCGAGGCGGACGAAGTTGTAGTACTGGGCCAGCACCATCGAGGCGCCGGTGGAGAAGTTGAGGGTGAAGGTGGCGTCGGTCTTGCCGAGGTAGTTCTCGTAGAAGACGAGGTCCTCGGCGAGGTCGCTCTTCTCGCGGAAGACGAGCCAGCCGATCCCCGGATAGACGAGCCCGAACTTGTGGCCGGAGACGTTGATCGAGCGCACCTGCTCGAGCCGGAAGTCCCACTCCGAGTGGGGGTGGAGGAAGGGCCAGACGAAGCCGCCGCTGGCCGCGTCGACGTGGAGCGGCACGTCGAGCCCCTGCTCGTCCTTGAGCCGCAGCAGCAGGTCGTTGATCCCGGCGATGTCGTCGGCGTGGCCGGTGAAGGTGGTGCCGAGGACGGCGGCGACCCCGATCGTGTTCTCGTCGACGTGCGGCTCGACGTCCTCGGGCCCGATCACGTACTTGTCCTCGCGCAAACGGACGATCCGCGGTTCGACGTCGAAGTAGCGGCAGAACTTTTCCCAGACGACGTGGACGTCGCCGCCGAAGACGAGGTTCGGCTTCTCGGTCCCCTTCCCCGCCGCTTCGCGCCGCTGCTTCCACTTCCACTTGAGCGAGAGCGCCCCGAGCATGATCGCCTCCGAGGAACCCTGCGTCCGGCAGCCGGTCGTCTCCCCCGGCGCGTGGTAGAGGTCGGCGAGCATGCGGATGCAGCGCTGCTCGATCTCGGCCGAGATCGGGTACTCGGCGTGGTCGATGAAGTTGCGGTGCAGGTTCTCGCTGACGATCCGCTGCGCCTCCGGCTCCATCCAGGTGGTGACGAAGGTGGCGAGGTTGCGCCACGGATCCCCCTCCAGCACCAGTTCCTCGTCGACCAGCCGCATCGCGTCGAGAGCCGACATCCCGCTCTCGGGGAAGTCCTTGGCGGGCGCGTCCTCGATGAGGAAGCGGCCGCCGTACTTCATCGCGGCCTCCTCGGGGGTGGGCGACTGGTCCATCTCGCAGCTCCTTCGTTGGGGTCGGCGCGAGCCTAACGGGGCGCGCCATGTATGTTGACTTGGCAGATCAAATTTCTTTCCCAAACGGAGGGGCGGCGATGGACGAGCAGCTCGAGATAGGCCCGATCGATTACGTCCTGATCGAGTGGCGCGGCCGGCAGCCCAACGGCGAAGCGATGCCGCACCTCATCGACCTGGTCGACCGGGGGCTGATCAGGGTCCTCGACGTCGCCTTCATCGCCAAGGACGAGGACGGCTCGGTCGCCGGGATCGAGCTGGCAGACCTCGGCGACGAAGCAGCGGAGCTCTCGGTCTTCGCGGGCGCCTCCTCGGGCCTGATCTCCGACGAGGACGTCGGCGAGGCCGCCGGGGCGCTGGAGCCCGGCACCTCGGCCGCGCTGCTGATCTTCGAGAACACCTGGGCCGCGCCTTTCGTGGCGGCGGTCCGGCGCTCCGGCGGCGAGCTCGTCGCCAGCGGCCGAATCCCCGCCGAAGACGTCCTCGCCGCGCTCGACGCGGCCGAGGCCAACGCCTAGAGAGAGGAAGGACCATGCCAGGACTACTTCGAGGCGTCGCCCGCACCGCGGTCATCGCCGGCACCGCCACCTCGGTCAGCAACCGCGTCTCCAAACGCCAGGGCGAGCGCTGGTCCGCGCAGGAACAGCAGCAGTACGCCCAGCAGGCAGCGCCGCCTCCACCCCCGGCCGCCGCTCCGGCGCCAGCGGGTGGCGAGGCTTCGATGATTGACCAGCTGAAAGAACTGGGCGCGCTGAAGGAGCAGGGGATCCTCACCGAGGAGGAGTTCGCCGCCCAGAAGGCGAAGCTGCTCGGCTCCTAGCTGTAGGAGAGCGAGTAGAAGAGGTGGGCGACGCCGGGGGCCTCGACCACCCGCGTCTGCTCCAGCTTCACGCTCGGCGGGATCTCCTCGAACAGGCGGGTGCCGCCGCCGAGAACCAGCGGCACCTGGTTGACCAGGAGCTCGTCGAGGAGACCGGCACGGATCGTCTCCTGGATCGTTTCGCCGCCGCCACCGACCGAGACGTGGCCGTTGCCGGCGGCCTCGCGGGCCTGCGCGACGGCGCTCTCGACCCCGTCGGTGACGAAGTGGAAGGTCGTCTTGCCGAGGGTGAGCGGCTCACGCTCGTGGTGGGTGAGGACGAAGACCGGAACGCCGAAGGGCGGCTCGTCGCCCCACCAGCCGTTCCAGAGCGGCTCGGTCCAGGGACCGCGCACCGGGCCGAACATGTTGCGGCCCATGACGATGGCGTTGCTGTTGGCCGAGGCCTCGCGGACGACGTCGTCGCTGATCCCGCCTTCGCCGCCCTCGCGGCCGTGGATTTCCTGGAAGAACCTGGTCTTGAAGGCCCACTCGTGCAGCGCCTCGCCGCCTTCGCCGAGCCCGTGCTCCTCGCTCTGGTTCGGCCCGGCGAGGTAGCCGTCGGCTGAGACCGCGATCTGGCACTTGACCTTGCCCACGTCCCCACCGTATCGCCGGGGCGCCTTGGTTGCCTCCTGGTTGACAAAAGCGCCCCGCCGGACGGAGCCGGCCGCTATCCTTAATAAGGACTAACTACAGAAAGTGGACCTGGTTATGACCTATCGGCTGATACCGCTGGACGAGACGATCGTCTTCCCCACCGTCACCGCGACCCTGCCGATCGACGTCGGCGAGGACGACCGCGTCTTCCTGATGCCGCGCCGCGAGGGCGAGTTCGGCCGCGTCGGCGTCCTCGCCGAGGTGATCGAGACCGGGCTCTCGCGCCGCGGCCGTCCCGTCGCCACCGTCGTCGGCCTCCACCGCGGGCTGATCGCCGGCGGCGCCGAGCCGGGCGAGGGCGAGACGCTGCGGGTCGAGGTGCAGGAGATCCGCGACGGCCATCCAAATGACGAGCAGGCACGCGAGCTGACGACCGAATACCGCGCCGTGGTCGAGGAGATCCTCGAGCACCGCGGCGACGACGGCCGCATCGCCGCCTTCCTGCGCTCGATCGACGAGCCGGGCGCGCTGGCCGACACCTCCGGCCTCTCCCCCGACATCCCCAACGAGGGCAAGCTGCGGCTGCTGGAGACGATCGACGTCACCGCCCGCCTCGAGCTGGCGGTCGAGCTGCAGCGCGAGCGGCTGACCGAGCTGCAGGTGCGGGAGAAGATCCGCGACGACGTCGAGTCCGGGGCGCAGAAACAGCAGCGCGACTACTTCCTGCGCAAACAGATGGAGTCGATCCGCAGGGAGCTGGGCGAGGACGAGGCCGATCTGATCGCCGAGTACGAGCGGAGGATCGCTGAGGCGGAGATGCCGGAGGCGGTCGCCGAGCAGGCCGGGAAGGAGCTGCGGCGGCTGGAGCGCCAGGGCGAGCAGTCGCCGGAGAGCTCGATGATCCGCAGCTACCTCGACTGGCTGATCGCGGTCCCGTGGGCGAAGCGCTCCGAGGAGCGGCTCGACCCGGCGCACACCCGCGAGGTGCTCGACGCCGACCACGCCGGCCTCGAGGACGTGAAGAAACGGATCACCGAGTTCATCGCCGTGCGCAAGCTGCGCACCGAGCGCGGGATCGAGGACGAC
>JBIOVP010000153.1:0-13637 GCA_044867815.1 Solirubrobacterales bacterium
AGCTCACCGAGCTCGGCTCGGGCGTGCGGGTCGTGACCGAGGAGGTCCCCTCGGTCCGCTCCGTCGCGCTCGGGCTCTGGGTCCGGACCGGATCCAGGAACGAGACCCCGGCGCAGGCCGGGGTCTCCCACTTCCTCGAGCACCTGCTCTTCAAGGGCACCGCGCGGTACTCGGCGATCGAGATCTCCGAGCGCTTCGACGGGCTCGGGGCGGCGATCAACGCCGCCACCGGCAAGGAGACGACGCACCTGCACGCGCGCTTCCTCGACGAGCACACCGAGGACGTCTTCGACCTGCTGGCGGAGATGCTGCTGGCGCCGACCTACCCCGACATCGACTCCGAGCGCCAGGTGGTGCTGGAGGAGATCGCGATGTACGACGACGAGCCGCAGGACCGCGTCCACGACGTGCTGGCCGAGGCCGTCTTCGGCGAGCACCCGCTGGGCCACCGTGTCCTGGGCGAACCCGAGGTGATCGCCTCGATCCCGGTCCCGGACATCGAGGCCTACCGCAGCGCCCACTACGCGGCGCCGCAGATCGTCGTCGGTGCCGCGGGGCACCTCGACCACGACCGCATCGTCGAGCTGGCCGAGCGGCTGGTCAACCCGCCGAGCGGGGGCGGGGGAGCCCCGGCCGAGTCAATCCTTGAGGGCCGCTCGCGTCTCCGCTTCCTGCAGAAGGAGACCGAGCAGTACCACATCTGTTTCGGGGCGCCGGGCCTGCGGCGCGACGACCAGCGGCGCTATCCGCTGGCCGTCCTCGACGCGATCTTCGGGGGCTCCACCTCCTCCCGCCTCTTCCGCGAGGTGCGCGAGAAGCGTGGCCTCGCCTACTCGGTCGGCTCCTACAACGAGCAGTTCACCGATCAGGGTCTGGTTGCCACCTACGTCGGCACCCGCGAGGACAACGTCGAGGAGGCCTGCCAGATCATCGGCGACGAGATCGCTCGCCTGCGGGTCGAGCCGGTCTCCGAGGAGGAGTTGACGCGGGCGAAGGAGAGTGTCAAGGGCCGCCTCGTCCTCTCTTCGGAGTCGACCGCGGCGCGGATGACCCGGATCTCCCGCGCGACCCTGTTCGGGCTGCCGATCGAAAGCCTCGACGAGATGCTGGTCAAGGTCGACGCGATCAAGGTCGACGACCTGACCGAGCTGGCGGCCGAGCTCTACGGGGCCGATCGTCTCTCGGCTGCCTGCGTGGGCGCCGAGGAATCCCGCTTCCGGCAAGCGCTGGCGCCGGTCAGCGAGGCGCTGGTGGCTGCATGACCCGGGTCGTGGTGGCCGGCGCCGCCGGGAAAATGGGCGCGACCGTCTGCGAAGCGGTCGAGGAGGCCGGCGGGCTGGAGCTGACGGGGCGGGCCGACCCGGCGCTGGGAACGGAGCTGAGCGAGGTCCTGGGCGACGCCGATGTCGTCGTCGACTTCACCGTTCCCGATACCGCGCTGGCGAACGTCAAGGCCTGTCTGGAGGCCGGCGTCCACACCGTCGTCGGGACCACCGGCTTCGACCTCGACGCCGCCCGTGCGGCGGCCGAGGTCTCGCAGGCCAACTGCTTCGTCGCCCCCAACTTCGCGATCGGGGCGGTGCTGCTGATGGAGGTCTCGCGGACGATCGCCAGGCACATGCCCGAGTGCGAGATCATCGAGCTGCATCACGACAAGAAGCTCGACGCCCCCTCGGGCACGGCGAAGCGCACCCGGGAGCTGATCGACGACGCCGGCGGCAACGTCCACCAGCCGATCCACTCGGTCCGCCTACCCGGACTCGTCGCCCATCAGGAAGTGATCTTCGGCGGGGTCGGTCAAACCCTGGCCGTCCGCCACGACTCGATTGACCGTCGCTCCTTCATGCCGGGCGTCGTCCTGGCATGCCGCAGGGTCGCGGAGCTGCCCGACCGCTTCACGGTCGGGCTCGAGAAGCTGCTTTAGAGCCGCGCGACGGGATACCCTGAGAGCGATGAAGGAAATCCGCGGGATCTTGACGGCAATGGCAACTCCCTTCGATGAACGAGGGGAGGTGGATACGGACGCTGCGCGGCGGCTCGCTGCGCACCTGCTCGAGCACGGCTCGCACGGCCTCGTAGTCGCCGCAACGAGCGGTGAGCTTCCGACCCTCACTGACGAGGAGGAGATCGTGCTCGTACGGGCGGTGCGGGCGGAGGTCGGCGACGATGTTCTGATTATCTGCGGGGCCGGGACCAACGACACCCGCCACTCCTGCGAACTCACCAAGATGGTGGCCGATGCCGGGGCCGATGCCTCGCTGGTCGTCGTCCCGTACTACAACAAGCCGAATCCGGCTGGGATCCGCGCCCACTTCGAAACGGTCGCCGCGGCCGTTCCGGAGCTGCCGATGGTGATGTACAACATCCCGGCGCGAGTCGTGATCAACCTGCCACCCGACCTGCTCGAGGAGCTGGGGCGCGACATCGACAACATCGTTGCCGTCAAGCAGGCAAACGACGAGGAGCTGGGGCCGATCGAGGGCCTGACCGTCCTCGCCGGTAACGACAACACCTTCCTCCGCGTGCTCGAGTTCGGCGGCGGGGGTGGCATCACCGTCGCCTCGCACATCGTCGGTGACCGGATGCGGGAGATGTGGGACGCCGCCCAGGAGGGCGACCTCGACCGCGCCCGCCGGATCGACGCCGAGATCACCCCCGTCTACGAGGCGACCTCCGTCACCACCAACCCGATCCCGCTGAAGGCGGCTCTGGCGATGCTGGGGCTCTGCGAGGACCGGCTGAGACTTCCCCTGGTGTCCGCCGACGCCGAGCAGCGCGCCGCCATCAAGGCCGGCCTCGACGCTGCCGGCGTCGCCGTCGCCAGTTAGAACAAACTGAAAGAGAGTGAGTAACTAGTGCCAAGTAAACTTCGAGTGCTGCCCTTGGGCGGCCTCGGTGAGATCGGCAAGAACATGACCGTGGTCGAGTACGACGGCCGGATCGTCGTCGTCGACACGGGGCTGATGTTCCCGACCGCCGAGATGCACGGGATCGACCTCGTGCTTCCCGATTTCTCCTACCTGCGCGAGCGCGCTGAAGACATCGAGGCGATCGTCCTCACCCACGGCCACGAGGACCATGTCGGCGCACTGCCCTATGTCCTCCGCGAGGTCGGGATGCCGCCGGTGATCTACGGCGGCATGCTGACGATCGGGATGGTGCGCTCCAAGCTCGACGAGCACAAGCTCGGTGAGTCGGCGCCGCTGCAGGAGCTGCCGCCGGGGGAGGTGGTGCGGCGCGGTCCGTTCGAGCTTGAGCTGATCCACCTCGCCCACTCGATCCCCGACATGCGGGCCGTCCTACTGAAGACCGAGGCCGGCTCCGTGCTGATGACCGGGGACTACAAGTTCGATCAGACCCCGGTCGACGGCCGCCCGGCCGACGTCTCACGCCTCGCCGCGCTGGGGGAGGAAGGGCTGACGCTGCTCTGCGGCGACTCGACCAACGCCGACCGGCCGGGGGTGGCCCCGTCGGAGTCCGCGGTCGGCCCGGCGCTGCTGGAGCAGTTCTCCCGCCGCAAGGGGCGGATCATCGTCACCTCCTTCGCCTCCAACATCCACCGCGTCCAGCAGGTGATCGACGCCGCCGCCCGCCTCGACCGCAAGGTCGCCCTGGTCGGCCGCTCGATGCGGAAGAACTTCAACATCGCCTCGAACCTCGGGATCGCCAGCGCACCGCAGGGGATCTTCATCCAGCCGCGCGAGATCGAGGACTTCCCCGACGAGAAGATCGTCGTGATCTCGACCGGGAGTCAGGGAGAGCCGCTCTCGGCCCTGCGGCGGATGGCCAACAACGACCACCGCGACGTGCAGCTGCACTCCGGAGACACCGTCGTCTTCTCGGCTACGCCGGTTCCCGGCAACGAGCGCGCCGTCAACGAGACGATCGACCGCATCTACGAGATCGGCGCCACGGTGATCACCGCCAAAGACGCGCCGATCCACGCCTCCGGCCACGGCTGGCAGGAGGAGCTGAAGCTGATGCTGAACCTGACCAGGCCACGTTTCGTGATGCCGGTACACGGCGACCACAAGCGCCTGCGGTTGCACTCGGAGTTGGCCGAATCGGTCGGAATCGACCGCGACCACATCTTCCGGGGACGCAACGGCCTGCCGCTGGAGTTTGATTCCGAAGGGGCCGGGTTCGGCGAGGACATCCACGCCGGTGTCATCTACGTTGACGGCGTCAATATCGGCGAGCCCGACGACGCCGCCCTGCGCGACCGGCGCGAGATTTCCGCCGACGGAATCTTCATCGTCGTCGCGACGATCTCCAGCGACGACGGCAGCGTCGTCGCCGACCCCGAGGTGATCTTCCGCGGCGTCGCCTTCCTCGAGGAGGCCGACGCCCTCGTCGAGGACCTCAAGGACCTGGTCGAAGACCAGCTCGAAGACGCCGCCTCCGCGAAGCGCCGGGAGAATCACCTGATCGAGGAAGACCTGCACGAGGCGATCGGCAGGTTCGTCTGGCAGCGCCTCCGCCGCCGGCCGATGGTCCTGCCGGTTGTGGTTGAGGTCTAACGGTCCAACGCGAAATTGCGCGTGCGGAGACTCGCGCAGGGGGTTGGAGCGCATGAAACCAGGAGATCTGCCCCCCTCCGCTTAAACATAGGGGTTTCTGTTTGGTACAAGCAGCCTCGATTTCTGGAACAGGGAGTTCCACCGCTGGGCAAAAATGTCCGGCGACATTCCAGTCGAAAGGACCAGTTATGAAAAGGCTGTTTTTGGCCGCGGTCGTCGCTGCGCTGATGTTGGTGCCGGCGTCCTCGGCGTCGGCGGCGCTGACGGGCGAATACGCGAAATTCTCAACCTGCCCGGTCGCGAACACCGCCGTTGAAGCTTGTCTCTACGCGGAAAGCTCCTCCGGCTCATTCACGATCGGCAAAAAAACGGTGCCCATCAAAAATCCTGTCGTCCTGAAGGGCGGAGCTGGAGGGCCGGAAGGGATCTTTGGGACCCTGAGCCTCTTTACGCCTACTGATGGAGCCACCCTCTCGAAAACTCCCCAGCCCGTTCCCGGGGGATTGCTGGGCGTCACCGCCCCCAGCTGGTGGCCGCAGCTCCTCAAGGACCTGTTCAACGAAACGATCAACAACGGATTCACCGGGGTCACGGCGACGGTTGAAATCGCCGGCTCGGCCTCTTCGGTCAAAGCCAGCTTCCTCAACGCCCTCACCGGGGCCGGCCCGGCTTTCCAGCTTCCGGTCAAGGTGAAGCTGAGCAACCCGTTCCTGGGGAGCAATTGCTACATCGGTTCGAACTCGAACCCGATCAAACTCAATCTCACCACCGGTACCACCTCGCCGCCTCCTCCCAACACGCCGATTTCCGGTAGCCCGGGAGAAGGAGGCAACATCGAAGAAAAAATTCTGTTCCTGAAAAAAAATAAACTCGTCGACAATGCGTTCGCCTCACCGGGGGCAAACGGATGCGGGGGGATCCTCTTCTCCTGGGCGGTCGATCCCTTCGTCGAGTCGATTGTCGGTGTTCCGTCTGCCGCGGGAACCAACACCGCGATTCTCGAAGGAACGACGTATCTCATCGACGCCGACTTCATCAGGGAAATGCTGTAGTCGGTTCGAAAATCCTGGTACGGATTGCGCCCGCTTCGGCGGGCGCTTTCTTTTGGTGCAACACAGCAAAGAGCCCGCCGGAGCAGGTTCTGGGGAGAAGCTCCGGCGGGCAATGTGTCTCGTCCGCGGTGAAATCTAGGGGCCGGATCTAAAGCGCCTTTAAAGGTTTCGGACTCGATTTCCTGGCGCTCGCAAGGGGGATGCGGGCGGTGAGGAGGGCGCCGCCGGTCTTTGATTCGCCGGCTTCCACGGTGCCGCCATGGGAGGCGGCGACGGCGCTGACGATCGCCAGGCCGAGACCGGTGCCGGGACCGCGGGCGGTGTCGGCGGGACCGGTGCCGCGGACGAAACGGTCGAAGACCTGGGCGCGCATCTCCGCCGGGATTCCCGGCCCGTCGTCGGCCACCTCGACGACGGCCCTACCGCTGTCCTCACCCAGGTTCAGTTCCACACAGCAGCCGCGGGGGGTGTGGCGGATCGCGTTGTCAAGCAGGTTGAGGACCAGCCGGTGCAGCTCGTCGCGACTGCCGTCGACCCAGAGCGGGCGCTCGTTGTCGACCACCAGCCTGCGCTCGCCCATCAGCGGCGCCGCCTCGGCCGCGGCGTCGCCGGCGATCTCGGCCAGGTCCACCCGTCGGTGGGCCTCGAGCCGACCGGCGTCGGCCCGGGCCAGCAGCAGCAGGTCGCCGACCAGGCGGCCCATCCGCTTCGAGGAGCGCAGCGCCGAGTCGACGATCTCGCGGTCCTCGGCCCGGCCGCTGGCGTCCAGCGAGGTCTGCAGCAGCTCAAGGTTGGCGAGGACACTGGTCAGCGGCGTCCGCAACTCGTGCGAGGCGTCGGCGACGAACTCGCGCTGCTTCTGCATCACGCCCTCGCGTTCGGCCCGGGCCGCGTCGAGTGAGCGCAGCATCTCGTCCAGGGTTCGGGCCAGTTCGCCGACCTCGTCGTCGGCCACCGGCTCGGGTATCTGCTTCGAGGGGTCACGGGTGGTCGCGATGTCCTGCGTGATGGCGGTGAGCGAGGCGATCGGCCGCATCGCCCGTCGGGCGATCGTCACCCCCGCCACCACGGCCAGCAGCGTGCCCACCAGGATGCCGGCGAAGATCAGCAGCCAGACCCGGTCAACCGTCTCTTCCACATGGTCGAGGCTGCGGCCGTACTGGACGAAACCGGTGATCGTCCGCGTTTCGTCGCGGATCGGTTCGGTCGCCACCCGCATACCGTGGAAGTCCGCCAGCCCGCGCTTCGGCGGTCCCAGCGACGCGGCTTCCTCATTCGAGGTGACCACGTTGGCTTCGGCGTCGTAGATCCAGACCGAAGCATCGTCGGGGAGGGCGAAGGCGTCAATCAGCTGCGGTCGTTCGATCGCCTGCGGTTTGCCGCCGAAGGGCGGATATATGACCTGGATCTGCCCGGAGAGGATCTTCGCGGCGCTCGTCACCTCGCCGTTGAAGTCGTCGCGAATCCGTTCAGTCGCGATCTTGCCGATCAGGCCGCCGAAGAGGAGGAGGATCGCCAGGGTCAGCCCGGAGGAGACCAGCGCCAGTCGCCAACGCACCGGCCAGGACCTGGGGCGGATCAGGCGGCGGGGGAACCCCACGTCAGGCCTTGAGAACGTAGCCGGCTCCGCGTTTGGTGTGGAGCAGGCGCCCCTCGCCGCCGGCCTCGAGCTTGCGCCGCAGGTTGGAGATGAAGACGTCGATCGTGTTGGTCGCCGCCATCGGGTCGTAGCCCCAGACCTCGTCGAGCAGGCGCTCGCGGGAGACGACGAGGCGCTCGTTCCGCATCAGGAACTCGAGCAGCTCGAACTCGCGGTTGGTCAGCTCGATCCCGCGTTCACCGCGGCGCACTTCGCGGGAGTCGGGGTTGAGGCAGAGGTCGGCCACTTCCAGGGAGGCCGAGCCCCGCGGCGGTCGACGCCGCAGCAGCGCCCGGATCCGCGCCAACAGCTCCCTGCGCTCGAACGGCTTCACCAGGTAGTCGTCGGCACCGCTGTCGAGCCCGGTCACCCGGTCCTCGGTCTCGGCTCGCGCGGTCAGCATCAGGATCGGGACGTCGCCGTCGCTGCGCAGGCGGCGGCAGACCTCGACTCCGTCCATCCCCGGCAGACCGAGATCGAGAACGACCAGGTCGGGAACGAAGCCGGCGGCGACGTCGAGTGCCTCGACGCCGTCCGCCGAGGTCCGTACTTCGTAGCCCTCGTTGCGCAGGGAGCGGCGGAGGACGTCGGCGATGTCGACGTCGTCCTCGACGATCAGGACGCGACCACCGATCTGGTCAAGTTCGGAGAGCACAGGACGATGGTAGCCGCGGAAAACCCCGCTCCGCGCGACTTTTAGGCTGAATTTAGCTCGCAGGTACGCGGGGCTCGGCGTCGAACGGAGGACCATGTTCGTGCGTAGAAAGCGCGCCGGATCGGCGCGACGAGGCAAAGCTGCGTCCAAACGCAAAGCGAAAGGGAAGGCGAAAGCCGACCGGCGGCTGCCGGGCGGGCTCGAGCAGCGTCACCTCGACCTGATTGCCCTGTTCCTCGTCGCCTTCGGCGTCTACCTCGTCTTCGTCCTCTTCTTCGGCTGGGAGGGGGGCAAGGTCGGCTACGGCGCCGAAACCGCGCTCACCTACCTCTTCGGCCGGATCGGCTCCCGCATCTTCACGGTGCTGCTGCTGGTCGTCGGCGTGATGCTGCTGACGGGGACCTCGGTCTCCGCCCTGGCGCGAGGAATCGGAAAGGGGTTGCGGAGGATTTTCCGCGGCGTCTTTGCGGGCGGCGACGCCGCCGCGCGAACGGTTGCCAGAACGCACGCCGACTGGCGCGGGCACCGCGAAGCCCGGGCCGAGGCCGCGACCACGGCCGGCCCGACCGATGTGATGAGCTCCTACCCGGAGGAGGACGAGGACTTCGAACCGACGGTCGCCCTCGCCGAGGATGACGAGTTCGACGCCCAGATCTTCGACGCCTCGACGGACGTGTCTGAGGACGAGGGGGGCATGGACCCCCCCAGCTCAGACACCCCCGGGGAGGAGCTGAAGAACTACGACTCCGAGGACGCCGTCGCGGTCGTCGACGAGGGCGACCGCGCCCACGCCGGTCTCACCCCGATGGGAAGCAGGCGGGGCGTGACGATGTCGGAGGAGATCGACTACCGGCCGCCCTCGGCGAAGCTGCTCGAGCGCGGCAAGAACGACAAAGGCCCGGACCCGCGCGACCACGAAACGGTCGGGCGCAAGCTGGTCGAGACCCTCGGTCACTTCGGGGTCGAGGCGAAGATCGTCGGCATCGTCAGCGGTCCTCACGTCTCCCGCTTCGAGCTGCGCCTCGCACCCGGGACCAAAGTCAAGAAAGTGACCGAGCTGGCGAACGACATCGCCTACGCGCTCGCCTCCACCGACATCCGCATCCTCGCCCCGATTCCCGGCAAGCAGGCGGTGGGAGTCGAGGTCCCCAATCGCAGCCGCAAGATGGTCCGCCTCGGCGACATCTACGCCGGTCGGCCGGAGAAGACCTCGCCGCTGGTCGCCTGGCTCGGCAAGGGGATCGACGGAAACGCGGTCTGGACCGACATCGCGAAGATGCCGCACGTCCTCGTCGCCGGCACCACCGGCTCGGGCAAGAGCGGCTGCGTCAACGCGATCCTCTCCTCGATCCTGATGCAGGCCTCGCCGAACGAGGTCCGGCTGGTCCTGGTCGACCCGAAGCAGGTCGAGCTCAACCACTACGAGAACGTCCCGCACCTGCTGACCCCGGTGGTGACCTCGCCGCGGCTGGCGGCCAACGTCCTCTCCAACCTGATCACCGAGATGGAGAGCCGCTACGGGATCATGAGCGAGGCGCGGGCACGGAACCTGAACGAGCTGAACAAGGTCCGGCAGAAGAGGGGCGAGGCGCCGCTGCCGCACATCCTCTGCGTGATCGACGAGCTCGCGGACCTGATGATGGTCGCCCCGGCCGAAGTCGAGGACTCGATCATCCGCCTGGCGCAGAAGTCGCGGGCCACCGGGATCCACCTGGTGCTGGCGACCCAGCGCCCCTCGACCGACATCATCACCGGCACGATCAAGGTCAACATTCCCTCGCGGATCGCCTTCGCGGTCTCCTCGCAGACCGACTCGCGGGTGATCCTCGACCAGGGTGGGGCGGAGGCCCTGCTCGGACAGGGGGACATGCTCTTCCGCGGCGCCGGCACCTCGAAACTGTCCCGCGTCCAGGGCGCCTTCATCACCGAGGACGAGATCGCCCGCATCACCTCGCACTGGGCCAGGCAGGGGGAACCGGAATTCGAGGACGAGCTGCTGGAGGCGCCGGTCGAGGCTGACGACGAGGGCCGGGGCGACGACGACTTCGATCCCGACAGCGACGACCTGCTCGACGAGGCGATCCGGCTCGTCGTGCAGACGGAGACCGCCTCGGTCTCGATGATCCAGCGCCGCCTGCGGGTCGGCTACACCCGCGCCGGCCGGTTGATCGACATGCTCGAGCGGCGCGGCGTCATCTCCGGCTACGAGGGCTCGAAACCGCGCCAGGTTCTGATCGGCCAGGCCGATCTGCCACGGGTACTCCGCGCCGGCGACTCCGACCCCGAGCCGGTCGCGGCCGAGGCCGACGACGCCTAAGGACAAAGTCTTTGCGTATCCGGTCGCCGGAGCGCACAATGAGAGCGTGGACGATGGGGTCGGGAACAAGCTCCGCGACGCCCGCGCCCGTCGCAGGCTGAGCCTCCAGGAGGCCGAGGGCGTGACCAAGATCCGCGTCCGCTACCTGCGGGCGATCGAGAACGAGGACTGGGACCAACTGCCCGGCGATATCTACGCCCGCGCCTTCATCCGAACCTACGGCGCCCTGCTCGGGCTCGATGGCGACCGCCTGGCGGAGGAACAACGGCAGCTGCGGGGGTCGGCGCCGTCGGGGGAGCGGCTGCCGCGGGCCGATCCCCGGCCCCGCAGGGTCGGCCGGAGCCGCCGGGGGCGACGGCGGATTCCCTCACGGGTGGTTACGGCCCTGGTCCTCGCGCTCCTCGTCGCCGCCCTGATCGCGATCGGCCTCGTCGGCAATGACGGAGGTGGAGGCGATGTCGGCAAAGGTAAGCCCCCGCATCAGAGGGCACCCGTGCACGTCGGGGACGCGGTTCCGGTCCGGTAGCGTCAGGGCGCGATGCGCCCGCCGAACCCGATCCGACCCCGAACCTTCGCGTGATCCGCGCCGGCATCGTCGTCACCGGGACCGAGGTCATCACCGGTCGGATATCCGACAGCAACGGCCCCTGGGTCTCCGAGCAGTTGGCGGAGCGGGGAGTCGAGGTTGCCCACATCCTCGTCGTCGCCGACCGTCCCGACGACCTCGAAGCGGCGCTTCGGTTTATGGCGGCCGAGGGGATGGACCTGATCGTCACCACCGGTGGGCTGGGACCTACCGCCGACGATCTCACCGCCGAGATCGTCGCCCGCTTCGCCGGGCGCAGAATGATCCTCGACGAGGGGATGGAGGCGGAGATCGCCGAGATCCTCAGCGGCTTCGCCCAGCGCTTCCGGCTGGATCCCGAGGCCCTGCGGGTGGCCAACCGCAAGCAGGCGATGGTCCCCGAGGGGGCGACGCCGCTGGATCCGGTCGGGACGGCGCCGGGCCTCGTGGTTCCGGCCGGCGAGCGGGTCGTGGTCGTGCTCCCGGGCCCGCCGCGCGAGCTGCAGCCGATGTGGATGGACGCGGTGGAGACCGAACCGGTGCGAGAGCTGTTGGCTCGGGCGACGCCGTTGCGCGGTTACACGATGCGGATGTTCGGGGTGCCGGAGTCGGAGATCGCCAAGAGCCTGCGGGAGATGGAGGCCGGCGGCCTGGAGTTGGAGGCGGTGGAGATCACCACCTGCCTGCGCCGCGGCGAGATCGAGATCGACGTCCGCTACCGCGACGAGGCCCTGGCGGTCGCCGAGGAGGTGCGGGCGGGGCTGGTCGAGCGGCACCGCGAGGAAACCTTCAGCCTCGACGGCGAGACGATCGACGCCCAGGTGGCGACGCTCCTGCTCGGGCACAAACTGGCCTTGGCCGAGTCCTGCAGCGGCGGCCTGCTGGCGGCCCGGATCACCGACCTCGCCGGCGCCTCGGAGTACTTCGCCGGCGGCGTCGTCTCCTACTCCAATGAGGCGAAGAACCAGCTCCTGGGTGTCGACATGGGACTGATCGAGGCAAAGGGGGCGGTTTCGCCCGAGGTGGCGGAGGCGATGGCGATCGGCGCATTGCAGCGGTTTGACGCTGACGTCGCGGTCTCGATCACCGGCATCGCCGGCCCCGGCGGCGGCAGCGAGGAGAAGCCGGTCGGCTACGTCTGCTTCAACGCCCGTCTCACCGACGGGACCGCGATCGCCCGCGATCCCGTCATCCCCGGCGGGCGCCCCGACATCCGCGAACGCTCGGCCCTGGTCGGAATGCACCTGCTGCGGATGCTGCTCGGTGAGCAGGAAGGCACGAAGTCGTAGGCGAAAATTTGCTTTGCGGTGTTGTTTCGTGCGTGGTGGCTCCGTAGCGTGGTGGCGTGGCCAGGGAGAGACCGAAAAGCCCGCGGGCGCGACTGTTCGTCGCACTCGATCTGCCGGACGACCTCCGTGGGGGGATCGTCGCGTGGGGGAGGGAGGCACTGACCGATCCGGCGTTGCGCCCGGTCGCCCCGGAGTCGCTTCACATCACCCTCGCCTTCCTCGGCCACCGGCCGGAGGGGGAGATCGAGGCGATCGCCGGGGTGGTGCGGGAGCGGATCGGCCCGGCGCCATGGGTGGAGCTGCTCGACCCCGAGCAGCGGCCGCCGCGGGGGCAGGCGCGGCTGTACGCCCTGCCGGCGCTCTCACCGGGGGCCGAGGCCCTGCAGGAGAGCCTCGCGCAGGGGCTGGCCGAGGGTGGCTTCTACGAAGATGAGAAGCGGCCGTTCTGGCCGCATGTGACCGTCGCCCGGGTCCGCCCCGAGGGGCGGGGATCCCGGCGGCCGGCGGTCGTCGAGAGGCCTCCGGGAAGGCTTCCGGAAACCACGTCAGAGGCGCGAATTTGCCGCCGGATGACGCTTTACCGTTCTGAACTCCAGCCAACCGGTGCGCGCTACATCCCGTTGGCCCAAGTCAAGCTGTCCGGTTAGGGCAGCAGTGAGGTGAATCGAGATGGCAGATAGAAAAGTGAGCTTGAACGACGTCTCCGCGAAGGAGGCGAAGGCGAAGGACGCCGCGCTGGAGAACACCGTCAGCGGCATCAGGAAAGAGTTCGGCGAGGGCGCCCTGATGCGCCTGGGCGACAAGGGCACCGTCAAGGTGGAGGCGATTCCCACCGGCTCACTCGCGCTTGACCTGGCACTGGGCATCGGCGGGGTTCCGCGCGGCCGGATCGTGGAGATCTTCGGCCCGGAGTCCTCGGGTAAGACGACCCTGGTCAACCACATCATCGCCCAGGCTCAGGCGATGGGCGGCGTCTGCGCCTTCATCGACACCGAGCACGCGATCGACCCCGTCTACTCGCGGGCGATCGGGGTGGACACCGACGAGCTGCTCGTCTCCCAGCCCGATTACGGGGAGCAGGCGCTGCAGATCGCCGACCGGCTGATCGCCTCCGGTGCGGTCGACGTGGTCGCGATCGACTCGGTGGCGGCGCTGACTCCGAAGGCCGAGCTCGACGGCCAGATCGGTGACACCACGGTCGGCCTGCAGGCGCGGCTGATGTCGCAGGCGATGCGGAAACTGGCGGGAAACCTCAACCGGACCAACACCGTCTGCCTCTTCACCAACCAGATCCGGGAAAAGGTCGGCGTCCAGTTCGGTTCTCCGGAGACCCAGCCTGGTGGCCGGGCGCTGAAGTTCTACTCCTCGCAGCGGCTCGACATCCGCCGGATCGAGACCCTGAAGGAAGGGACCGAGGCGGTCGGCAACCGCGTCCGGGTCAAAGTCGTCAAGAACAAGGTCGCGTCCCCGTTCCGCCAGGCCGAATTCGACATCGAGTACGGGGTCGGGATCTCGCGCGAGGGCGGCCTGCTCGACTTCGGGATGGAGCAGGACCTGGTGCAGAAATCGGGCTCCTTCTTCTCCTACGGCGAGACCCGGC
>JBIOVP010000154.1:0-10334 GCA_044867815.1 Solirubrobacterales bacterium
AGGTACCGGAGATCGCCGACAAGCTGGTCGAAATCACCGGCGTCGCCCGTGAGCCCGGCTACCGCTCGAAGATCGCCGTCGTCTCCCACGCCGACGGGGTCGACCCGGTCGGCGCCTGCGTCGGCCCCCGCGGCTCCCGCGTCCGCATGGTCGTCTCCGAGCTGCGCGGCGAGAAGATCGACATCATCCCCTACAACGAGGAGCCCGCCCGCTTCGTCGCCAAAGCGCTTTCGCCGGCGCGGGTGCGCGAGGTGATCGTCGACGACGAGGAGCGCCAGGCGACCGTGATCGTGCCCGACGACCAGCTCTCGCTGGCGATCGGCCGCGACGGCCAGAACGCCCGCCTCGCCGCCCGCCTCACCGGCTGGCGCGTCGACATCAAGTCCGAGACCGAGTTCGCCTCCGAAGAACAGGAGATCGAGGTCGAGGGTGAGGAAGCCTTCGACGGCCGCTGCATGGCGGTGCTCACCACCGGGCGCCGCTGCCCGAATGCGGCGATCCCGGGATCGACCTACTGCGGCCTGCCGCAGCACCAGGCGCTCTCGCGCTTTGAGACCAGCCAGACCGCGATCCTCGCCAACATCTCCGAGGCCGAGGTGGCGATCCTCGCCGATCCCGACGCGGACGAAGGTCAGGTCGAGGAGATCGTCAACCGGGCCGCAAGCGAGTTCGTCGAGCCGACGGAGGAGGCACCCGCGGAGGAGACCGCCGACGAAGTCGCGACCGAGGAGGCGATCGAAGAAGACATCCAGCAGGAGGCAACCGAAGCCGAGGAAGTGAGCGGCGAGACTTTGGGCGACGACCCCGAAGCCGCTGGGGCCGCGGGTCCTGTCTCCGATTCCGGGCTCTCCCTCCCGGGAGAGTCCTCGGAAGCGTCGCCACCCGCGGCAGAAGCGTCGGCGGAGGAAGTCCCGACCGAGCAAGCCGAGGAAGTTGTTGAGGAGGCGGAGCAGGCTTAGTGGCCAAGAAACGGGTTCATGAGATCGCGAAAGCGCAGGGCGTCAGCTCGAAGGAGCTGCTCGCCGCCTTGAAAGCAGCCGGAGTGGAGGCGAAGGCCGCCGCCTCCAGTGTCGAGGAGGCGGACGCGCTGAAGGCGATCTCCGCCGCGAAGGGCAACGGCGGCGCCGAGGCGAAGAAGGCGCCTGCCCCACAAGCTGCGCAACCAGCCGCCCCGCAGGCGCCGAAAGCCACCCCGCAGCAGCCCGTGGCGAAACCAGCCGGGGCACCCAAAGCCCGGAACACCTCGACCAAACCGGTGCGCCCGGCTGGCCCCCAGCAGGGCGGTGGCGGGAGCGGCGGCGGCGCCTCCTCGAAAAAACGCCGCGTGGTGATCGACTCCCAGGCTTCTCGTCGTGAGCAAGGAGGCGGCCCGCCGCCGCAGCGCCCGCCGCGCCGCCGCGGTGGCCGCCGTCGCCGGCCGCTGCTCGAGGAGCCGCCGGCGAAATCCGACACCCCGGCCGAGCCGGAGGCGTCGAAGGTCAACTCCGGCGCGACCGTCCGCGAGGTCGCCGAATCGCTTGGTCTGGCACCGGCCGAGGTGATCAAAAAACTGATGATGATGGGCGAGATGGCAACGCTGACGCAGACCCTCACGGACGACTCGGTGCAGGCGATCGCCGACGAGTACGACCGCAGGATCGAGATCGTCCACGCCGCTGACGAGGAGCCCGAGGAGCCCGAGTTCTCCGACGCCGACGAGGACCTGGTCGACCGGCCGCCGGTGGTGACGATCATGGGCCACGTCGACCACGGCAAGACCTCGCTGCTGGACGCGATCCGCGAGACCGAGGTCGCCGCGGGCGAGGCCGGCGGCATCACCCAGCACATCGGCGCCTACCAGGTCCATCACGACGAGAAGACGATCACCTTCCTCGACACCCCCGGCCACGCCGCCTTCACGGCGATGCGCGCCCGCGGCGCCAAGGTCACCGACGTGGTCGTCGTCGTGGTCGCCGCCGACGACGGCGTGATGCCGCAGACGAAAGAGGCGATCGACCACGCCCGTGCCGCCGACGTGCCGATGCTGATCGCCGTCAACAAGATCGACAAAGAGGGCGCCAATCCCGAAAAGGTCAAGGGCGAGCTGGCCCAGATGGACATCACGCCGGAGGACTGGGGCGGCGACACGGTTTTCTGCGAGGTCTCGGCCAAGACGAGGGACGGGCTCGACAACCTGCTCGACATGATCCTCCTCGTCACCGAGCTGGAGGAGCTCTCGGCCAATCCGAGCGCGCCCGCCTCCGGCCACGTGATCGAGTCCCAGCTCGACCCCGGACGCGGCCCGGTCGTCACCGTCCTCGTCGAGCGCGGCACCCTGCGCGTCGGCGACTCCCTCGTGGCCGGTCCCCAGTGGGGCCGGGTGCGGGCGATGCAGGACTTCACCGGTACCGCCGTCGCCGAGGCCGTGCCCGGAATGCCGGTCGAGGTGCTCGGCTTCGACGGCGTCGCCGACGCCGGCGAGTTCGTGCAGACGGTCGAGGGGGATCGCCAGGCCCGCCAGATGGCGGGGGAGCGCGCCCACCGGCTGAAAACCGAGGCGCTGGCCCGCCGCCAGGGCCGCAAGGTCAGCCTCGACGAGGTCTTCGCCCGCGCCCAGGAGGGCGAAATCAAGGAGCTCAACATCGTCCTCAAGGCCGACGTCGCCGGCTCCCTGGAGGCGCTCCAGGACGAGCTCGCGAAGGTGCCGCAGGAGCGGGTCGCGATCAACATCATCCACTCGCAGACCGGCGGCATCAACGAGTCCGACGTGATGCTCGCCTCGGCCTCCGACGCGATCATCATCGGCTTCAACGTGCGGCCTCTGCTCGACGCGAAACGGGCCGCCACGCGCGAGGGCGTCGACGTCCGCACCTACTCGGTGATCTACAAAATCACCGAAGACCTCCGCAACGCGATGGAGGGGCTGCTCGACGCGGTCGAGGTCGAGGAGACGATCGGCGAGGCGCTGGTCAAACAGACCTTCAAAGCCTCCAAGGTCGGCCGCATCGCCGGCTGTATCGTCGCCGAGGGCAAAGCCGTCCGCACCGCCAGCGTCCGCCTGATCCGTGAGGGCACGGTGATCTGGACCGGCGAGCTCGGCTCCCTGCGGCGCTTCAAAGACAACGTCCAGGAAGTCGAGGAGGGCCAGGAGTGCGGAATCGTCCTCGAGGGGTACGCCGACGTCAAGGAGGACGACGTGCTCGAGTTCTTCCAGACGAAACAGGTCGAGCAGACCCTGGAGTAGCATGCCCGGCTCCCGCATGCGGCGCATCAACGAGGTGCTTCGCGAGGTCGTGGGGGCGGCGATTTCAAACGATCTCAGTGACCCGCGTATCGGTTTCGTGACCGTGACTTCCGTTGAGACCAGCCCCGACCTGCGCACCGCCAAGGTGTTCGTCAGCGTGCTCGGCTCCGAGGAGGAGCGGGAAGCGACGCTGGCGGGACTGCGCTCCTCCCACGGCGTGATCCAGTCGCGGATTGCGGCGGAGACGCGGATGAAGCGGACTCCGACGTTGACCTTCCGCTACGACGACACGATCGAGCAGGGCGTCCGCATCAACGAACTGCTGGAGGAGGAAGAGTGAGCTCGGTGCCGGAGATCGCCACCACCGACCTCGAGCGGGTCGCCGCCGAGCTGCGCGATCGCGACCGCTTCCTCCTCACCGCCCACGAGGGTCCCGACGGCGATGCCCTCGGGTCACTGCTGGGGCTGCACAAAGTGCTTACCGAGCTCGGCAAGGACTCGGTGATGTTCATGGCGGCGAAGGAGTTCCCGCTGCCGATCGAGTACCGCTTCCTTCCCCTGGAGGAGGTCTTCCACGAGGCGCCGGCAGACATGGCCGACCGCACCGTCGTCTTCCTCGACTGCGGCAACATCGACCGGATGCCGGTCGAGTGGCTGACCGCGGGCGGCAACGACATCATCAACATCGACCACCACCACGACAACACCTGTTTCGGCGACATCAACCTGGTCGAGGTCGGGGCTTCGTGCACGGCGGAGATCGTCTACGACCTGGCGAAACTGCTCGGAGCGGAGATCACGGCGGAGATCGCCTCGGCGCTCTACGTCGGTCTGATCACCGACACCGGCAAGTTCATGTACGAGAACACGAACGCGCACACGCACCGGGTCGCCGCCGACCTGATCGAAGCCGGGGTCGATGTTGACGACACCTACCGCCGCCTTTACGAGCACGTGCCGCTGGAGAAGCTGCGTCTTGTCTCCCGCGCCCTCGACGGGATCATCAGCCACTGCGAGGGCCGCCTCGCGATCAGCTACATCACCCTCGCCGACTACGAGGCGACCGGCGCCGGCGAGGAGATGACCGAGGGCCTGATCGACAACCTGCGCTCGATCGAGGGGGTCAGGGTGGCCGCCGTGATCCGCGACCTCGGCGACCGCGGCCGTTCGGCCCGCAAGGTCAGCCTCCGCTCCAGCGCCGGCGAGGTCGACGTCTCGGCGATCGCCCGCCAGCAGGGCGGCGGCGGTCACAAGCGCGCCGCGGGCTTCTCCACCGACCTCGAGTTCGAGCAGCTGGTCGAATTCCTGACCGCAGAGGTCTCCACCCAACTCGGTTCCTGACGATGGCAGGAGAGGCCGGGACCCTTCTGCTCTACGACAAGCCGGCGGGCGTGACCTCCCACGACGTCGTCGCCAGAGTCCGCCGCGAGCGCGGCGCCAAAGCCGGCCACGCCGGCACCCTCGACCCCTTCGCCACCGGCCTGCTGCTGATCCCGCTCGGCCGCGCCACCCGCCTGCAGCGCTTTCTCGTCGGCCTGCCGAAGACCTACCTCGCCACCGCCCGACTCGGCTGGCGCTCCAGCACCGGCGACTCCGACGGCGAGCTGACCGAGACCGGTCGCGTCCCCGGCTCGCTGGAGCTGCCGACGGGGACCGTGCGCCAGCGGGTGCCGATGACCTCCGCGGTGCGGGTCGGCGGCGAGCGCCTCTACAAGAAGGCCCACCGCGGCGAGGTGGTGGAGACCCCGGAGCGCGACGTCCAGGTCCACCGCGCCCAGCTGCTCTCCAGCGACGGTGAGTTCGCCCACTTCGAGATCGAGTGCTCGGCCGGGACCTACGTGCGGACCCTGGTCGAGACGCTCGGGGACGCCTACTGCTCGGATCTGCGCCGCACCGCGATCGGCCCCTTCCGGGTCGAGGACGCCGGCGAAGAGATGCCGGCCGAGCGGGTGGCGGAGCTGGTGCCGGCGGTGGCGGAGGCGCTGCGGTGAGCATCAAGGTCACCTCGCTCCCCGACGTCGACCCGCACCCGCGCAACGTCGCGATCGGCACCTTCGACGGCGTCCACCTCGGCCACCAGGCGGTGATCGAGGGCGCCGACACCGTCCTCACCTTCGACCCCCACCCGCTTGAAGTCCTGCACCCGGCGGCGACGCCGAAGCTGATCATGCCGTTCGGGGTCAAGCGTGACGTGATCGACGGGCTCGGCGTCGACGAGCTGGTCGTGATCCCCTTCGACAAGGAGTTCGCCAGCCGCTCCGCCGAGGACTTCGTCGAGCACGTCCTGGTTGAGAAGCTCGCCGCCCAGCAGGTCTCGGTCGGCGAGAACTTCCGCTTCGGCGCCAAGGCCAAAGGCGACCCGGCAATGCTGGGGGCGCACCCGGAGTTCGAGACCCGGGTGGTGCCGCTGGTCGAGGTCGACGGCGAGACCGTCTCCTCGACCCGGATCCGCGCCCTCGTCGCCGCCGGCGACATGGAGGGCGCCCGGCACTGCCTCGGCGCCCCGTTCATGGTCGAGGGCACCGTCGTCAAGGGCGATCAGCGGGGGCGGGAGCTCGGCTTCCCGACCGCCAACATCGTCCCCGACGATCGCTTCGCCTATCCGGGCCACGGCGTCTACGCCGCCTTCGCCAACGGCGTTCCCGCCGCGGTCAACGTCGGCGTCCGCCCGACCTTCGAGTCCGGGCGCGGTGTCCTGATCGAGACCTACCTGATCGACCACGAAGAGGATCTCTACGGCAAGACGCTCCGCGTCGCCTTCGTCGAGCGCCTCCGTGGCGAGCGCGCCTACCACGAGGTCGACGAGCTGATCGCCCAGATGCATAGGGACGTGGAGGAGGCCAGGCGGGTATGCGCCGGCTTCACCGAACCCCGCTAGTACCTGGCCGCTTAATCGCAACTACGCTCGGGGCAGGGGGTTGACGGGGCATGCGGGCTTTGGGTACGCGAGCGATACTGCTGGCTCTGGCGCTTCTGGCCACCGCCTCGCCGGGTTTCGGCACCGGCGAGGCGCAAGGAGATGAAGAGACCGAGTTGTTCAGGCTCGCGCGGGGTAGCCGGGCGCGTTCGCTCACGTTCGGTCCCGAAGGGAGCCTCTGGTTCACCTGGGTCAACCCGTTCTCCGCGGCCGTCAGCGGGCTCGGGCGCCTGACCGCGCAGGGCGAGGTCGTCGAATATCCCCTCGACGACGGGGTCCAGGACGTGATCGGGGGGATTACCGTCGGAGCGGACGGCAATCTCTGGTTCGCGAACACGGGAGCCGGCCGGATCGGCCGTTCCACGCCGAGCGGTGAGATCGCCGAACGAGCCCTCGGAGGTCGATCTCCCCGCCCGACGGGGATCGTCCGCGCGGCTGACGGCGCACTCTGGCTCACCGAGCCGACGGCCGACCGGATCGTCCGCGTAGACAGATCCGGGAAGATCACGCGCCTCGCCCTACCGCCGGGCAGCCGTCCAACGGCGATCGCGGCTTCGCCCGACGGCACCCTGTGGGTGTCGGAGGCAGGCGTCGGCAGGATTGCCCGGGTCGCCGCCGGCCGGGTATTCCAGATCTCGGTGCCGCGGCGACACTGGACGCCGGGGGCCCTTGCCGTCACTTCCGACGGGAGCGTCTGGTTCGGCGATCGGGAAAAGCCGCGAATCGGCCGGATCGATCCGGGCGGGGGAATCGGCGTCTTTCGCATCCCGGGCAGTGGATCGATCGGGCCCCTGGCCGCCGGCCCGGGCGGAGGCGTCTGGTACGCGAGGGGCTGGAAAATCGGCTGGATCTCGTCCCAGGGGGATCCGCATCTTCCTGGCTGCGTCACGCCTGGCTGCAACCTCCCGGTCAAGGCACTGGCGGTCGGCCCCGACGGGGTGCCCTGGTTTGGCACCGCAACTCTTTTCAGCTGGTTCGGCGGAGGCGAAACCTTTCACATGCTCGCCGAAGAACCCGGCTTGATCGGCAGGTACCTTCCGCCGACCCAGGTCGCCGTCCGGTCCGGTCCGACGACGGTGCGGGATGGAGAGACGAGCGTCGACCTCTGGTGCGACGGGGGTTCGACCGAGAGTCGCTGTCAAGGTACTCTCACCGTCAGCTCCCTGTTCCGTACCCGCCCGGGAGAAGGGCGTTGGCTGCCAGTGGCGCAATCCCGCTTCGACCTGGCTCCGGGGACCGAAGAAAGGGTTCCCCTGGAGCTCGTACAACGGGGCCTGGAAGCGCTTTCGCGAAACGGCAATCTCGAGGTCAAAGTGAGCGGCTACGTCGAAGGTGGCCAAGGCAACGTGCGGAGGATGAGGCTGTACCCCTCCAGCGGCCGCTGAGCCGGCACCGCGGGCTCGTCTCTGTGCTAGCTTCCAGCGGCCGTCGCACCGAGTGCGCGGCGTTTTTACGAGATGAGCCTGACCAAAGAGAAAAAGAGCGAGCTGATCGGCAGGTACGGCCGCGGCGACAAGGACACCGGCTCGGCCGAGGTCCAGATCGCACTGTTGACCGAGCGGATCAACGAACTCACCGAGCACCTGCGCGCCCACGCCAAGGATCACCACTCGCGCCGTGGCCTGCTGATGCTTGTCGGTAAGCGCCGGCGGATGCTGCGCTACCTCGAGAAGACGGACCTCGAGCGCTATCGCGCCCTGGTCAAAGAACTCGGCCTGCGGCGATGATCGCGGTCGGGGATCAGGCCCCCGACTTCACCCTCCGCAACCAGGACGGGGAGAAGGTCTCGCTCTCCGACTACGAGGGACGCAAGATCCTGCTGGTCTTCTACCCCGGCGACTTCAGCCCGGTCTGTGGCGACCAGCTCTCGATCTACCAGGAGGTGAAGCCGGAGATCGAGGGGAAGGGCGTCGAGCTCGTCGGGATCAGCGTCGACAGCTTCTTCGCCCACAAGGCCTTCCAGGACAAACTGGGGATCGACACGACCCTGCTCTCCGACTTCGAGCCGAAGGGGGAGGTCGCCCGCGCCTACGGCTCCTACCTCGAGGCGCCGCTGGGGTTCGCCAACCGCACCCTCGTCCTCGTCGACGAGCAGGGGAAGGTCGCCTGGACCCACGAATCGCCCAACCCGGGCGAGTTCCCCGGCGCCAACGTCATCTTCGACGCGCTCGGTTAGCGCGAGACCGCAAAAATGCGCCTATACGACGCATTTCCGCGGTTTCGGCGAAATGAACGACCTGAGTAGCGCCCCGATCCCGCCGGTCGGGCCCGAGGACCACGTGCGGGGCGAGGGGGAGGAGGGCTTGATCGTCTACGCCGACCTCGCCTGCCCGCGCTGCGCCGGCGCCTGGCAGCGGCTGTTGGATCAGCCCGGGCGGCTCGTCTTCCGCCACTTTCCGGTCGCCAGCAAGCACCCGCGCTCTCCTCGTCTGCACGCTGCCGCCGAGGCCTCCGGCATGCAGGGCCGCTTCTTCGAGATGGTCGAGTCGCTCTACGCAGACCGCGGCCGCGTCGACGACCCGCATCTGTGGCGGCGGGTGGAGGATTTCGGGCTCGACCTTGAGCGCTTCGAGGCGGACCGGCGCTCGGCTGAGATCAAGGCCCGGATCAGGCGTGATTTCCAATCTGGCATTCGAGCCGGAGTAGCTGGCACTCCAGCGGTTTTCGATGCCTGTACTCTTCTGCGTGACAGAGAACGAGAGTTCTGAATGCAATGAGCCGCCAGCCGGGCGGCCGGAGGTACAACTAAATGAGCATGTTTGACGTAACCCGCGTCTCGGCGGATATCGGCGACAGCCAGATTTCCTTTGAGACCGGCAAACTCGCGAAGCAGGCGGGTGGTGCGGTCGTAGTTCAGGCCGGCGACACGATGGTCCTCTGCACCGCCACCGTCGGCAGCCTTCGCGACGTGGACTTCCTTCCCCTCACCGTCGACATCGAGGAGCGGATGTACGCCGCGGGGAAAATCCCCGGCTCGTTCTTCCGTCGCGAGGGCAAATCAAGTGAGAAGGCGACGCTGACCGCGCGCATGATCGATCGCCCGATCCGGCCGCTCTTCCCCAAGGGCTGGCACTACGAGACCCAGCTGGTCGCGATCCCGATGTCGGTCGACCAGGTCAACCCCTACGACATCCTCGCAATGAACGGCGCCTCGGCGGCGCTGGCGATCTCGCCGGTCCCGGTCACCGCCCACGTTGGCGCCGTCCGCATCGGCAAACACGAGGGCGACTTCGTCGTCAACCCGTCCGAGGAGACCCACGAGGAGCTCGAACTCGATCTGATCGTTGCCGGTACCGACGAGGCGATCCTGATGGTCGAGGCCGGCGCCAGCGGCGTCACCGAGGCCGAGATCCTCGATGCCCTTGACATCGCCCACGCCGAGATCAAGAAGCTCTGCGCCGTGATGGAGGAGCTGCAGCAGAAGGCCGGCAAGGAGAAGATCGAGGTCGAGGCGAAGCAGATCGACGAGAGCCTGCTCTCCGAGATCCGCTCTTCGCACGGCCAGGCGCTCGTCGACGCGATCGCGACCGAGGGCAAGCTCGAGCGCTACGAGGCGATTGACAAGGTCAAGGACGAGGTCGTCGGCCACTATGCCGCCGCCCACGAGGAGGGCGAGGTCGACGCCGAGCGCGTCGCCGAGGTCAAGGCCGCGATCGACTCGATCGAGAAGGAAACGATCCGCAAGGCGATCGCCGTCGAAAAGAAGCGCCCCGACGGCCGCGCCCAGGACGAGATCCGGCCGATCGAGACCGAGGTCGACATCTCCCCGCGCGTGCACGGCTCGGCGCTGTTCACCCGCGGCGAGACCCAGATCCTCTCCAACGTCGCTCTGGGCACGACCCGGATGGACATGCGGATCGACACGCTCGGGCTGCAGACCACGAAACGGTTCTGGCACCACTACAACTTCCCGCCCTTCTCGGTCGGGGAGGCGGGTTTCATGCGCGGCCCGAAGCGCCGCGACATCGGCCACGGCGCCCTCGCCGAGCGCGCCCTGGTGGCGACGATCCCCGACGAAGAGTCGTTCCCGTACGTGATCCGGGTGGTCTCCGAGACCCTCGAGTCCAACGGCTCCTCTTCGATGGGCTCGGTCTGCGCCTCTTCGATGGCGCTCCAGGCGGCGGGCGTCCCGGTCACCGCTCCGGTTGCCGGCGTCGCCATGGGCCTGATCAAGGAGGGTGACGACTACATCGT
>JBIOVP010000155.1:0-26460 GCA_044867815.1 Solirubrobacterales bacterium
CACGTCGAACGCTTCCTCAAGCACCGCGACAAGGTCAAGGTGACGATCATGTTCCGCGGCCGTGAGCAGGCCCACCCGGAGCGTGGCCGCGACCTCCTGCAGAAGCTCTTCGAGGACCTCGACGGTCTCGCCACGATCGAGTCGGCGCCGCTGCAGGAAGGGCGCAACATGAGCATGTTGCTCGGCCCCAGCAAAGAGGTCGACAAGCTCGCCGGCGGCGATCAGGCCGACGAGAGCGCGGCTAGCGAGCCCGCGGCCGACGACGCCGCGGCCGACGCTAGCTGAGGATTACGTCGGCGATTCGCTCCGCGGCGCGACCGTCCCAGAGGGGCGGCGGTCCAGGCGGGGTCTGACGTCCCTCGGCGAGGATGCCGGGGATCCGGGAGATCGCCGCGGGATCGAGCCCCAGCAGCGTGTTGGTACCCGAGGTGATCGTCACCGGCCGCTCGGTGTTGTCTCGCAGCGTGAAGCAGGGGACGCCGAGGTAGGTCGTCTCCTCCTGGATCCCCCCGGAGTCGGTGAGGACCCCGCGGGCGTCGGCGATCAGCGAGAGGAAGTCGAGGTAGCCGAGCGGGTCGGTGAGGAGCAGGCCCGGGTGGTCGGGTTCGAGCCCTTCCATCATCTTGCGGGTGCGGGGGTGGACCGGGAAGACGACGGGGATCTCCCGCGCCAGCGCCGCCAGCCGGGAGACGGTCTCGCCCAGCAGCGGGCCGTCGACGAGGGCGGGGCGGTGGAGGGTGACGAGCAGGTAGGAGCCCGGCTCGGCGCCGAGGCGCGCAGCCGAGCCTGCCGCGCGGAAGCGGTCTTCCAGCGCCACCAGGGTGTCGATCATCGTGTTGCCGACCATGTGCATCCGCTCCTCGGGGACGCCTTCGGCGCGGAGGTTGGTCACCGCCTCGGGGCTGTGGAGGAAGAGCCACTCGGCGAAGCGGTCGGCGACGATCCGGTTCACCTCCTCGGGCATCGTCATGTCGAAGCTGCGCAGTCCGGACTCGATGTGGGCGACCGGGATCCCCACCTTCACCGCGGTCAGCGCCGCCGCCAGGGTCGAGTTGACGTCGCCGGGGACCATCACCAGGTCCGGCCGCTCGTCGGCCAGGACCGGCTCCAGCCGCTCCATCGTCCGCGCCGTCTGCGCCGCGTGGCTGCCGGAGCCGACCTCGAGCATGTAGTCGGGCGCCGGCACCCCCAGCTCCTCGAGGAAGACCTCGGACATCAGGCGGTCGTAGTGCTGGCCGGTGTGGACGATCGTGTGGCGGCCCTCGGGGTGGCACGCCCGCAGGGCGCCGATCACCGGCGCCGTCTTGACGAAATTCGGCCGCGTTCCGACGACGTAGAGGATCCGCATGTTTGGCCAGCGTATGACAGCGAACTGACGGTCCCAGCGTCGGCTGTTACGTGGCGCGTAACAGTCTGCTTCAATAGCGGACCCGATGCCGAAGATGAAAACCCATTCCGGCGCCAAGAAGCGCTTCAAGAAGACCGCCAGCGGCAAGCTGCGCGGCCGTCGCGCCTACTCCAGCCACATCCTGGAGAAAAAGTCGCCGAAGCGGAAGCGGAAGATGGCGAAGCCGGTCGAGATCGCGCCGAGCGACCAGAAGAAAGTGCGGACCCTGCTCGGAGGCGGCAGGTGAGCCGCGTCAAGCGCTCCGTCCACGCGCGCAAGAAGCGCCGCAAGGTGCTGAAGGAAGCGAAGGGCTACTTCGGCCGCAAGCACTCCTCCTACCGCTTCGCCAAAGAGCAGGTGCAGCGGTCGGGGATGTACGCCTACCGCGACCGGCGCAACAAGAAGCGGACCTTCCGCCGCCTCTGGATCACCCGCATCAACGCCGCCGCGCGGCTCGAGGGCATGAGCTACTCGGAACTGATGCATGGCCTGAACAAAGCCGAAGTCGAGGTGAACCGGAAGATGCTGGCCGACATCGCCGTCCACGACCGCGATGCCTTCCGCCGATTTGTGGAGCTGGCCCGGGAGGGTGCGGCCGCCTGAGGTCGCACTGACATTCCTCTCTCCCGGGCGGGCCGTTTATCGGCCCGCTTTTTCGTTCCAGGAGAAGAAACCGCCGAGAAGAAGACACCGCCGATGATCGAAAGCCCCCAAAACGAGAAACTGAAGCTGGTTCGCAAGCTGCGCGAGCGCAAGCACCGCGAGCGCGAAGGCGCGTTCGTGACCGAGGGCGAGGATTTGCTCGAGGCGGGGCTGGCGGCGGGGGCACAGCCGCGGTTCGTGCTCGTCGCCGCGAGCTCGGGACTCGAAGGCGAAGAGGTCGAGCCGACGCTGCTGACCGACGTCTCGTCCCTCGGGTCCGGGACGCGGGTGATCGCGGTGTGGCCTGTGCCGAAATCGTCAACCGGTTTGTCCCCGGATACCGGGGACGACACGCCAAAGCCCTGCTTCTACCTCCACGGTGTGGGCGATCCCGGCAACGTTGGGACGATCGTGCGGACCGTGGACGCGCTGATCGACGGCACGGTTGTCCTTGGCCCCGACTGCGCCGATCCCTTCTCGCCCAAGGCGGTCCGCGCCTCCATGGGGTCGATTTTCTCTTCGCCACCCGTGCAAGCGGGAATCGACGGCACCCCCGAGCCCCGTGTCGCTTTGGTCGCGCATGGGGGGGAGGAACTCGACACGCTCGCGGGCGCCGCGACGGTTTGCTTGGGCGCGGAGCGTGAGGGGCTGCCGGACGCGGTCGTCGCCCAGTGTGACCGGACGGTCACGATCCCGCTCCGCGAGGGCGGCGTCGAGTCCCTCAACGTCGCCGCGGCGGCTGCGATCGCCGCTCAGCGGCTATCTTCGCTCGCCATGCGGGAGGTGCAGCGGGATGCTTGAGCGGATCGAGGCGATCAGGGCCGAGGCGGCCGGCGCGATCGAGGGCGCCGGCGGCTCCGCCGAGCTGGAGGAGCTGCGGGTCCGCTACCTCGGCCGCAAAGCCGAGCTGACGGGCGTCCTGCGCGGGATCGCCGAGCTGCCGGAGGAGGAACGCGGCCAGGTCGGCGGTGCCGCCAACCGCGCCCGCAAGGAGCTGGAAGCGCTGCTGGAGCAACGCGCCGAGGCGCTCAATGCCACCGAGCTGGAGGCACGGCTGGTCAGCGACCGGATCGACGTAACCCTGCCCGGCGCCCCTCCGCGGCCGGTCGGCCACCCGCACCTGATCGCCCGCACCACGCGGCTGATCGAGGACACGATGGTGGGGCTCGGCTACCACGTCGCCGAAGGCCCGGAGATCGAGCACGACTACTACAACTTCACCGCCTTGAACCACCCGCCCGGCCACCCGGCGCGGATGCTCCAGGACACCTTCTACGTGCAGTCGCACCCCGACGTGCTGCTGCGCACCCACACCTCGCCGATGCAGGTACGCTCGATGGAGGCGAAGCGGCCGCCGATCTTCGTCGTCGTCCCCGGCAAGGTCTACCGCCGCGACTCCGACGCCACCCACAGCCCGATGTTCCACCAGGTCGAGGGGCTGGCGATCGCCCCGGGCCTGACCCTCGCCGACCTGCAGGGGACGCTGCTGGCGATGTGCCGGGCACTCTTCGGCGAGGGCCGCGAGCTGCGCCTGCGGCCGCACTTCTTCCCCTTCACCGAGCCCAGCGTCGAGGTCGACGTCTCCTGCTTCCAGTGCGGCGGCAGCGGCGAGCTCGCGGGCGGCGAGCGCTGCAACCTCTGCAAGGGTCAGGGCTGGATCGAGATCCTCGGCGCCGGCATGGTCGACCCCAACGTCCTCGGCTTCGTCGAACCGCACGGGTACGACCCCGAGCAGGTCCAGGGCTTCGCCTTCGGGATCGGGGTCGAGCGGGTGGCGATGCTGCGCCACGGCGTGCCGGACCTGCGGCGCTTCTTCGACAACGACGTGCGGATGCTGGAGCAGTTCTCATGAGGGTCCCGTACAGCTGGCTGCGCGAGTACTGCGATCCCGGGATGGACCCGGCCGCCCTGGCCGATCGCCTGGTGATGACCGGGACCGAGGTCGAGCGGATCGAGACCATCGGGCCGGCCTCGGCCGAGGGCTTCGTCGTCGGCAAGGTGGTCAAGTGCGAGAAGCACCCGAAGGCCGACCGGCTAAGCGCCTGCATCGTCGACACCGGCGACGGCGAGCGGCCGATCGTCTGCGGCGCCCCCAACGTCGCCGCCGGCCAGACGGTGGCGGTGGCGCTGCCGGGAGCGACGATGCCGAACGGGATGGTGCTGCGCAAGGCGAAGCTGCGGGGGCTGCCTTCGGAAGGAATGATCCTCGCCGCCGACGAGCTCGAGCTCGGCGACGACCACGAGGGGATCATGGTCCTCGACGACGGATTTGCCGCCGGCACGCCGCTCGGCGAGGCGCTGCCGCTCGGCGAGGCGGTGCTGGAGATCGAGGTGACCCCGAACCGCAGCGACTGCTTAGGCGTCCACGGCGTCGCCCGCGAGGTCCACGCCATCACCGGCGCTCAGCTCGCGGACGACCCCTGGGCGGAGGACGCGCCGGCCGAAGGAAACGGTTCTGCCGAGGACTACGCCTCGGTCGCGGTCGAGGTCCCCGCGCTCTGCCCACGCTTCACCGCCCGCGTCTTCACCGACGTGACGGTCGGCCCCTCGCCGCTCTGGCTGCAGGCGCGGTTGACGGCTGCCGGCCAGCGGCCGATCAACAACGTCGTCGACATCACCAACTACGTGATGCTGTTGACCGCGCAGCCGCTGCATGCCTTCGACCTCGACATGGTCCCGGACGGCGGGCTGCTCGTCCGCACCGCCGGCGAGGGCGAGAAGATGACCACGCTCGACGACGTCGAGCGCACCTTCGACGCCGAGACCGTGCTCGTCTGCGACCGCAACGGCCCCTCCGGGATCGCCGGGATCATGGGCGGCCAGGCCTCCGAGGTCTCCGAGAAGACGACCCGGGTCCTGCTCGAGGTCGCCTGCTGGAACGGGACCAACATCCTCCGCACCTCGCGGATGCTGGGGCTGCGCTCGGAGGCCTCGGCCCGCTTCGAGAAGCAGCTGCACCCGGAGCTCTGCCTGCGGGCGCAGCGGATTGCCTCGCGGCTCCTGGTCGAGCTCTGCGGCGCCAGGCTGGTGCCGGGGACGATCGACGTCGCCGCCGAGCCTCCGGAGCCGCGGCGGTTGACGCTTCGCGCCGCGCGCGTCTCGGGCCTGCTGGGGATGACGATCTCCCAGGACGAGCAGAAGACCTACCTGGAGCGGCTCGGCTTCGCGGTCGAGCCCGACGGCGAGGACCTGCAGGTGACGGTGCCGCCCGACCGCCACTACGACGTCACCCGCGAGGTGGACCTGATCGAGGAGGTGGCGCGGGTGCACGGGATCGACGAGCACCTGCCGACGACGCTGCCTTCCAGCGGCGAAGCCGTCGGCGGCCTCAGCCGCGAGCAGCGCCTGCGGCGCCGGGCCGAGGACGGCCTCCGCGACCTCGGCTTCGACCAGGTCGTCGGCTGGAGCCTCACCGACCCGGGTGAGTCCGAGCGCTTGCGGATCCCTGGCGACGACCCGAGGGCGAGACCCGTCCTGATTGCCAATCCACTCTCCGAGGAGCAGTCGGCGATGCGGACGACCCTGCTCGGGTCGCTCCTCGACGTCGCCGCCTGCAACGTCGCCCGCGGCAGCACCGACCTCGCGTTGTTCGAATCCGCCCGCGCCTACCTAACCGACCCGCCGACGGGACGAAACTACCCCCATATGGAGGGAAATCGTCCCGTCGACCCACTGGCGGGGCATTTCGCCGGGGATCAACCGGCGCCGTTCGCGGAGCCGCACCGGCTGGCCGGGCTCGCCGCGGGGTCGCTCACGCAGCGCTCGTGGCGCGGTGGTGGTGAGGCCGCGGACTTCTTCGCCCTGAAGGCAGTTCTCGAAGCGCTCGCCGCCGGGCTGGGGGTGGAGCTTGCTCTCTCTCCAGCCGAGGAGCCGTTCCTGCACCCGGGGCGCTCTGCCGCGGTCTCGGTCGGCGCCGCGCCGGTTGGCTGGCTCGGCGAGGTGCACCCGCTCGTCTGCAGGACCTGGGACCTCGACGCCGCCGTCGGCTTCGAACTTGACCTGGCGCCGCTGGTTGCCGCCGCGACGCTTGGCGAGGAGGCCTACGAGGACGTCACCACCTTCCCCGCCGTCTACCAGGACCTGGCCGTGGTCGTGGCGGCCGAGACGTCCTCCGCAGCGGTGCGCGAAGCGATCCTCGCCGCCGCCGGCGAACTGCTACAGGCGGCCGAGGTCTTCGATCTCTACGAGGGCGAGCAGCTCGGGGAGGGGCGCAGGAGCCTGGCGCTGAACCTCGAGTTTCGCGCCTCCGACCGCACCCTCACCGACGAGGAGGTCGGCGGCGTTCGGGAGCGGATCAAGGCGAAGCTGGACGAGATCGGGGGGTCGCTCCGTGAGTAAGCGCGTCCTCGTAGCCGGCGCCTCCGGTTTCACCGGAGCGCTCGCGGCGCAGATCGTCCACGACCACCCGGGGCTGGATCTGGTCGCCGCCACCTCGCGCAGCGACGCCGGCAGGCGGCTGAGCGACCTCTACCCGCGCTACCGGGTGCCGATCGAGCTGACCGAGCTCGACCTCGACGACCTGCCAGACGTCGACGCGGCGATCGTCGCCTACCCGCATGGCGCCGCCGCGCCCACCGACGCGGCGCTGCGCGAGCGGGGGATCCTCGTCGTCGACCTCTCCGCCGACTTCCGGCTGCGGGAGATGGAGGTCTACGAGCGCTGGTACGGCGCACACGGCGCCCCTGACCTCTTCGGCAGCGGCGTCTACGGCCTCACCGAGATGTATCGCGAGGAATTGCGTGAGGCGAAGCTCGTCGCCACCCCCGGCTGCTACCCGACCGCGAGCGTGCTGGCGCTGGCGCCGCTGGCCGAACAGGGGCTGCTCTCGGAGGTCTTCGTCGCGGCGATGCAGGGCACCTCCGGCTACGGCCGCTCCAGCGACGACCTCGTCCACTTCTCGAGCATGACCGAGAACGCCTTCCCCTACAAGACCGAGGGCCACCGCCACCGGCCGGAGATCGAGCAGGAGCTGGCGGCGCTGGGCAGCCCTGCGCCGGTCACCTTCGTCCCGCACCTGCTGCCGCTCGACCAGGGCGAGCTCGCGACCTGCTTCGCCACGCTCTCGGAGAGCACCTCGAAGGAGGCGATCCGCGATCTCTACGACCGCCGCTACGCCGAGGAGCCCTTCGTCCACGTCCTCGACGGCCCGCCGAACCTGCGCGCCGTCCGCGAGACCAACGAGTGCCACCTCTACGTCACCGTCGAGGAGCGGGGACGGGTGATGGCCTTCTCCGCCATCGACAACATCTGGAAGGGCGCCTCCAGCCAGGGCGTGCAGAACCTCAACCTGATGCTGGGCCTGGACGAGACGGAGGGGCTGCTGTGAGCGAGTCGGCGCAGGAGACCTCCTTCTTCCGCTCGCGCTGGGTGGACGCCCCCGACGGCGTCGTGGAGCTCGATCCGACGCAGCTCGCTCCCGGCTTCCGCGCCGGCGGCGCGCACTGCGGGCTCAAGGGTGGCGGGCGCACCGACGTCGGCCTCGTCGTCTGCGACGCCGAGGCGGTGACCTCGGCCCTGCTGCTGACCCGCAACGCCTCCGCGGCGGCGCCGATCCGGGTCTGCCGCGAGCGCTGCGATGCCGGCGGCATCCGCGCCGCCGTCGTCAACAGCGGCAACGCCAACGCCGAGACCGGCGAGCAGGGGTTCGCCGACGCCCTGGCGATGTCGAGCGTCGCCGCCAAACAGCTCGGCCTGGAGCAGCCGCAGGTCGCGGTCGCCGAGACCGGAACGATCGGGGTGCCGCTGCCGGTCGACGCCGTCCTCGTCGGCATCGCCGAGGCCGCGAAGACCCTCGCGCCCGACGGCGGCGGGGTCTTCTCCGACGCGATCCTCACCACCGACCGCTGGCCGAAGCGCTGCACCCTGCGCGCCGACGGCGTGACGCTTTCCGCCCAGGCGAAGGGGGCGGGGATGATCGAGCCGAACATGGCGACGATGCTCTGCTTCGTCCAGACCGACGCCGTCGTCGAGGATGCCGACGCCCGCCTGCGCGCCGCCGTCGACGCCTCCTTCAACCGGATAACCGTCGACGGCCAGATGAGCACCAACGACACGGTGCTGCTGCAGGCATCCGGCGCCTACGGGCAACCACTGCCCGAGGGCCTGCTCGAGGCGGTGCTGATGCAGCTGGCGATCGAGATCGTCCGCGACGGTGAGGGCGCCGTCCGCACCGCCCGGATCGAGGTGAGCGAGGCCGCGACGCCGGCCGAGGCCGAGCGCGTCGCCCGCGCGATCGCCAACTCCCCGTTGGTGAAGACGGCGCTGTTCGGCCGCGATCCCAACTGGGGTCGGATCGCCCAGGCCGCCGGCGCCGCCCTCGCGGGCGAGGAGCTGCCGGAGATCGGCGCCGAGAACATCGACGCCGCCGAGCTCGGCGCCGACGTGTCGGAGGCCGAGATCGGCCTGCGGCTCGGTCGCGGCGACCACAGCGCCCACATCTGGTTCTCCGACCTCGGCTACGAGTACGTCAAGCTCAACGCGGAATACACGACGTGAGCTCGACCACCAACAACACCCGCTACGACAGCGGCAGCGTCGCCACCCTGCTGGAGGCGCTCCCCTACATCCGCGAGTTCCACGGCCGCACGATCGTGATCAAGTACGGCGGCGCGGCGATGCTCGACGACGAGTTGCGCGAAGCCTTCGCCACCGACGTCGTCCTGCTCAAGTACGTCGGGCTGAACCCGGTGATCGTCCACGGCGGGGGTCCGGAGATCACCCGCTACATGGAGAAACTCGACCTCGAGGTCCGCTTCCACGAGGGCCTGCGGGTCTCCGACGCCGAGACGGTCGAGGTCGCGCAGATGGTCCTCGCCGGGAAGATCAACTCGGAAATCGTCCAGCGGCTGAACCGGCACGGCCAAGCCGCGGTCGGGCTCTCCGGCGAGGACGGGAACCTGTTCGAGGTCTCGCCGGTGGCGAACGCCGAGCAGGTGGGCTTCGTCGGCTCGATCGAGCGGGTCGACGTCGACGTCCTCAACCACATCGCCGCCGACTACATCCCGGTGATCGCCTCCTCGGCCTCCGACCGCGGCGGCCAGTCCTACAACGTCAACGCCGACGAGGCGGCCGGCAAGGTCGCCGCCGCGATCGGCGCCCACAAGGCGGTCTTCCTCACCGACGTCGAAGGCTGGTTCGACGACCCCGCCGACGAGAGTTCGCTGATCTCCCGCGCCACCGTGCGGGAGGTCGACGAGAAGCTGCCGGGCCTGGAAGGGGGGATGCGGCCGAAGCTGCAGGCCTGCGTCGACGCGATCAGCGGCGGCGCCCAGTCCGCCCACATCATCGACGGGCGGATCCCGCACAGCCTCCTGCTGGAGCTCTTCACCGACGCCGGCATCGGCACCATGGTCACGCCGTGACCGACGCCACCCGGGAGATCGGCTTCGAACAGGCGCGGGCGCTGGAGGAGCGCTACCTGATGCAGACCTACAAGCGGGCGCCGGTCGACTTCGTCCGCGGCGAGGGGGCGCTGCTCTGGGACGCCGAGGGCAGGCGCTACCTCGACTTCCTGGCCGGGATCTCGGTCTGCTCGGTCGGCCACTGCCACCCCGACGTGGTGCAGGCGGTCCACAAGCAGTCCCAGCGCCTGATGCACGTCTCCAACCTCTTCTACACCGAGCCGATGGCGCGGCTGGCCGAGCGGCTCTCGGAGTCGAGCCTCGGCGGCCGCGTCTTCTTCTCCAATTCCGGCACCGAGGCGAACGAGTGCGCGATCAAGATCGCCCGCAAGCACGCCCACCGCCGCGGGGTCACCGCGCCGGAGATCGTCAGCTTCGAGAGCGACTTCCACGGCCGCACCTACGGCGCGCTCTCGGCGACGCCGGGGCTGGCGGCGAACGAGTCGCTGGGGCCGATGCTGCCCGGCTTCCGCGCCGTCCCCCGCAACGACGCCGCCGCCCTGCGCGAGGCCGTGGGGGAGAGCACCGCCGCGGTCCTGGTCGAGCCGATCCAGGGCGAGTCGGGCGTCTTTTCGATCTCCGAGGAGGCGCTGCTGGCGGCGCGCCAGGCCTGCGACGAGGCGGGGGCGCTGCTGATCTTCGACGAGATCCAGACCGGGGTCGGCCGCACCGGCTCGCTCTGGGCGTACGAGCAGACGCCGGTGCGCCCGGATGTGATCACCAGCGCCAAGGCGCTCGGCGGCGGCTTTCCGATCGGCGCCTGCATCACCGCCCCGAGCGCGGCCGATGTGCTCGGGCCCGGCGACCACGGTTCGACCTTTGCCGGCGGCCCCGTCGCCACCGCCGCCGCGATCGCCGTCCTCGACGTCGTCGACGACCCGGTCCTGTTGCGGCACGTGCGCGAGCTCGGCGCCTACCTCTGCGAGCGCCTGGACGGCCTCGACGGGGTCGCTGAGACCCGCGGCCGTGGCCTCATGGTCGGGGTCGGCCTCGCGGAGGGCATCGACGCCGCCGCCGTCGGCGCCGACCTGCTCGAGCGCGGCCTCGTCGTCAACGCGCCCCGTCCCGACAGCCTGCGCCTGCTGCCCCCGCTGGTGATCGATTCCGACCACGTCGACCTGGCGGTTGGCCTGATCGGGGAATCCCTTCTAGCCTTCGCCGCGCGATGAGCCGCGGCCGCAAGCCCACCGACATCTCGAAAAACCAGCAATCCCAAAAAGCCCTGCGTGCCGACACGGCGGAGCGGCTGGAGGCGATCGTCGAGGCCGCCGAGCGCGCCGCCGAGGGCGTGATCGACGACGCCGAAGCGCAGGCGCGCCGCTACCTGGCGCAGGCACGGGCGGAGGCCGACCGGATGGCCGAGGGGCGGGTCGGCGAGCTCGGCGACCTGATCGAGACGCTGCTCGGGCAGGCGGTCTCTCTGCGCGAAGAGGCGGAACGGCTGCAGGCGACGCTGGAGGCGGCGAAGGAGCGGACCGGGGGGAACGCCGGAGAGCCACCCGCCGAACCCGGGGCCCAGGGTCAACCGGAAGCGCCGCGACTGCGGGCCGTGGACGCGGCCCCGACGGCCGCGCCGGCACCGGTGGAGCGACCCTCCGACGCGCCGGGCGCCCGCCTGCTGGCGACGCAGATGGCCGTTTCCGGCAGCAGCAGAGAGGAGATCGCCGAGCGACTCCGAAACGGGTTCGAGATCGAGGACGCCGACGCGATTCTCGACGCCATTCTCGGACCGGAGGAGCGGTAGACGATGCACGAGGATCCGACTCGCCTGATGGGACCGGAAGACGGCGGCCCCGGCGGCGACCGCCCGCACGGCAACATGCGGCTCCTCGTCGCCGGCCTGATCGCGGTGATCGTCGGCCTGCTGATCGCCGTAATCGTGATCGCCGGCAACGACGACAGCGGGGAAACCTCGACCGTGCCGACTCTGGAAACGACCGAATCCTCGACGACGACCGAGAGCTCGACGACCACGACGACGGAATCGACGGCGACCGAAGAGGAAGAAGAACTTCCGCCCGAAGAAGAGGAAGAAGCTCCGGAAGAAGAACTCGAAGAAGTGCCGCCGGCTGAAGAAGAAGGCGGCTCGGGCGGGCTGGAAGCCCCCTAGAAGGCTTCTTCACGGGTGGCGTGCGAGACTTCCCGCCCCGTGAGCGTCGACCAGCCCCACTTCCAGCCGACCGCCAGCTACGAGGCGGACCCGGCGAGCGTCAACCGCGTCCTCCTGCTCTACTCGGGCGGGCTCGACACGAGCGTGATGCTGAAGTGGATCCAGGACCACTACGAGGCCGAAGTCGTCTGCCTCACCGTCAACCTCGGCCAGCCCGGCGAGGACTACGGGGTGATCAAGGCGAAGGCGAAGCAGCTGGGCGCGGTCGAGTGCCACGTGGTCGACGCCCGTGAGCGCTTCGCGGCCGAGTTCGTCGCTCCCGCGATCAAGGCCAACGCCGTCTACGGCAACGGCTACCCGCTCTTCACCGCCCTTGGCCGGCCGCTGATCGCCCAGCTTGCGGTTGAGTACGCCCGCCGGTCCAACTGCGACACGATCGCCCACGGCTGCACCGGCAAGGGCAACGACCAGGTCCGGATCGAGGCCACGGTCGCCACCCTGGCGCCGGAGCTGAAGACGATCGCCCCGGTCCGCTCCTGGGAGATGGGCCGCGAGGAGGAGATCGCCTACGCCCGCGAGAACGGGATCCCGGTCAAGGGCGGGACCGAGGTCGCGCCCTACTCGATCGATGACAACCTATGGGGCCGGTCCTCGGAGGGGCGCTGGATCGAGGAACTCGACCACGCGCCCGAGGACGACGTCTTCCAGCTGGTGACCCGACCCGAGGAGGCGCCCGACGAGGCCGAGACGGTGATGGTCGGTTTCGAGGCCGGCGTGCCGGTCTCGCTGAACGGCGAACGCCTCGCCCTGGTCGAGCTGCTGGAAAGGGCTGCCGGGATCGGCTGCCGCCACGGCGTCGGCATTGTCGACCACATCGAGGACCGGATCGTCGGCCTCAAGGTCCGCGACATCTACGAGGTGCCGGCGGCGGCGATCCTGCTGACCGCGCACGAGGAGCTGGAGCGGCTGGTCGGGACGATCCACCAGAACCAGTTCAAGCCGGCGCTCGACCAGAAGTGGGGCTACCTCGTCTACGCCGGGCTCTGGTGGGAGCCGCTGCGCACCGACCTCGACGCCTACATGGATGCGGTCAACGCCCAGGTGACGGGCGAGATCGGCCTCCGCCTCTTCAAGGGCGGCGTCCGCATCGTCACCCGCTCCTCGCCCAACGCCGTCTACGACGCCGAGCTGGCGACCTTCTCCGAGTCCGGCGGCCTCTTCGACCAGAACGCCTCGCCCGGCTTCATCGAGCTCTGGTCGCTGCAGTCGCGGATGGCGCACCGCCTGCGCCAGCGGGGGGAGGGCTGATGTACAACCGCCTCGGTAGGGCGACGGTCAAGTTCGCTTTCCGCTATCTGCGGCGGCGCTACCGGCGCGAGGCGCGGATCGCGCTGGGAGTGGCGGGCGTCGCGGCTGTTGCGGGGGCCGCCTACCTGGCGACGCGCGAAGTCCCCGAAGGCTGATCGACGCTCGGCTCGCAAGTTCCCTTGCGGGTTATCGTCGACTTGCCGGGATTTCGGGATCGGCTCGGTAGCCTCGCCGCTTCGTGCGGTCGCTTGAAGTCCGAAAAGATCTGCTGAAGATCTGCGCCGCGGCGTGCCTGTTCGGGCTGCTCGCGATCCTGGTCGCCACAGCCGGCAGCGCCGGCGCGACCGAAGCCGAGCAGCTGGAGACGAAGCTGGCATCGGCGCGGGACGAGGCACGCTCGCTCTCCTCGCGGCTGCAGGCGACTACGGCGGAACTGGCGAGCGCCGAAGCCGAGGCCGAGGACGCCGCCGCCGAAGAGGAAGAACTGAGCGCACTGCTCGACGAAGGCCGAGAGCGCGCCGCCAGGCTGGCGCGGAGGCTCGAGCGGACCCAACACCGGCTGGTGGTCGAGAAAGCGCGACTGCGGCGCTCGCGGGCGGTACTGGCGGAGAGGCTGGTCGCGATCTACGAGAGCGGTATGCCCAGCACCGCCGACCTCGTGCTCGGCGCCGGCGACTACGAGGACTTCGTCACCCAGAGCGACTACCTGCGGGCGATCTCCGAAGCCGACAGCGCCCTCGCCGACCGGGTCGCCGAAGTGCGGGCGGTCGTGCACCGGCAGGTGCGGGCGGTCGCCGACCTGAAGGCGGAGGCGATCGCCTACGACGAACGGCTCGCAGCCGCCCGCGAGGAAATCGCCGCGGTGCGGGAAGCCGCCCAGGCCGCGGCCGCCCGCCTGCAGTCGCTCAGCGCCAGCCGAGAAGCCGCGCTGGCGACGCTGAAATCCGACATCGCCAGCTGGGTCGACCAGCTCCAGGAAGCCCGCCTGGCCGAATCGGAAGCCGAAGCCGAAGAAGAAGTCGGCCGCTGGCTCGGCGGTCCCTACTCGATCCCCACCTACATCGTGATGTGTGAGTCCGGCGGCAACTACAGCGCCCTCAACCCCTCCAGCGGGGCGGGCGGCGCCTACCAGATCCTCCCCAGCACCTGGGAACTGTACGGCGGCAGGGGCGAACCGCAGAACGCCCCGAAGGCCGAACAGGACCGGATCGCCGCTGAAATCTGGGCCGACTCCGGCCCCAGCGCCTGGGTCTGCGCCTAGGCTGCCGGCCTACTCCGGAGCTTCCGTGAAAACCCCTGGCGCGATTGTCGCGAGAGTCGCGCAAATGGGGACGAAACCCGGTCGTGCCATCTGCCCGGGTTGGCATCATCGGATGTCTCGTGAGCACCGCGTCAGCCGTACATCTCCATGCCCACAGCGAGTACTCGCTGCTCGACGGCGCCTGCAAGATCGACGCGATGGCGGCGCGGGCGGCGGAGCTCGACCAGCCGGCGCTGGGGCTGACCGACCACGGCGTCATGAACGGCGCCGTCGACCTCTACAAGGCCTGTAAGAAGCACGGGATCAAGCCGATCGCCGGGCTCGAGGCCTACCTCGTCGACGACCGCAGGGCGATCAAGGAGCAGACGCGCTACGAGCGCAACCACCTGACCCTGCTGGCCGAGACCAACGAGGGTTTCGCCAACCTGGTCAAGCTCACCTCGGCCGGCTTTCTCGAGGGTTTCTCGCGCGGCAAGGCCAACGTCGACATGGAGCTGCTCTCCCAGCACGCCAGGGGCGTGATCGTCCTCACCGGCTGTCTGCAGTCGCGCTTCTGCCGCCGCCTCGTCGAAGAGCGCGACGACGACGCCCGCGCCCACCTCGACGACCTGATCCAGGCCTTCGGGCCCGAGCAGGTCTACTTCGAGGTGCAGAAGAACGGGATCCCCGAGCAGGACAAGGCCAACGAGGGGATCGTCCGCCACGCGCGCGAGCTGGGGCGGCCGCTGGTCGGGACCGCCGACGTCCACTACCTGCGGCGGGAGGACTTCGACAACCACGCGGCGCTGCTCTGCGTGCAGACCAAGTCGACCCTGCAGATGCCGAAGATGAGCTTCGACACGAACGAGTTCTACATCAAGGACAACGCCGAAATGGCCGACTCGTTCGCCGAGTGGCCGGAGGCGGTGCCGACGACGCTGGAGATCGCCGAGCGCTGCGAGATCGAAATCGAGCTCGGCAAACTGCTGCTGCCGCGCTATCCGGCCCCCGACGGCGAGGAGCCGGCGGCGATGCTGCGGCGGATCGCGATGGACGGCCTCCGCGCCCGCTACGGCGACCCGCCCCCCGGCGAGGCGGTCGAGCGGCTCGAGTTCGAGCTCGGGGTGATCGAGGAGATGGGTTTCGAGTCCTACTTCCTGATCGTCTGGGACTTCGTCAGCTACGCGAAGCAGAACGGAATCGCGGTCGGCCCCGGCCGCGGCTCGGCTGCCGGCTCGATCGTCTCCTACTCCCTCAGCATCACCGACCTCGACCCCCTCGCCAACGAATTGATCTTCGAGCGTTTCCTCAACCCGGGCCGCAAATCGATGCCGGACATCGACATCGACTTCTCGGTCCGCGGCCGCGAGCGGATGATCCGCTACGTGGGCGAGAAATACGGCCGCGAATCGGTCGCCCAGATCATCACCTTCGGCAAGATGGCGCCTCGCGCCGCCACCCGCGACGCCGCCCGTGTGCTCGGCTTCGACTACGCCACCGGCGACCGGCTGGCGAAGCAGATCCCGGAGCCGATCATGGGTCGCAATCCCTCCTTCGAAGAGTGCCTGAAGCCCGGGCAGGAGCTGCGGAAAACGTACGACGTCGAACCCGACGCGAAGAAGATCATCGACGTCGCCCAGGGTCTCGAGGGGATCATCCGCAACAACTCGATCCACGCCGCCGCGGTCGTGATCGCCGACCGGCCCCTGCAGGAGATCGTGCCGCTGCAGCTGGCCGAGGACAAGAGCGCCCCGGCGCCCTCGAACGGCAACGGCAACGGGTCGGGCAAGCCCGAGCGCCAGTACAAGATCGTCACCCAGTACTCGATGAACCCGATCGAGGAGATCGGCCTGCTGAAGATGGACTTCCTCGGGCTGCGCAACCTCGACGTGATCGAGGACGCGATCGAGATCATCGAGCGCTCGCGTGGCGAGCGGATCGACCTCGAGTCGATCCCGATCGACGACGCCAGGACCTTCGAAATGCTCGCCAAGGGCGACTCGACCGGCGTCTTCCAGCTCGAGTCCGAGGGCATGCGCGAGGCGATGAAGAAAGTGCGCCCGACCGAGTTCGACGACATCGTCGCCCTCGTCTCCCTGTACCGCCCCGGCGCGATGGCCTACATCCCCGCCTACGCCAAGGGCAAGCGCAACCCCGAGTCGGTGACCTATCCCGACGAACGCCTGCGCGCCTTCACCGAATCGACCTACGGCTGCGTCATCTACCAGGAGCAGCTTATGGCGATCGCGCGCGAGATGGCCGGGTTCTCGGGAGCCGAGGCGGACGACCTGCGCAAGGCGGTCGGCAAGAAGAAGCGCGACCTGATGGCGACGATGAAGGACAAGTTCATGAAGGGGCTGGCCGGGTCGGGGACCGACCCGAAGGTCGCCGCCGACCTCTGGAAGCTGAACGAAGCCGCCGCCGACTACTCCTTCAACAAGTCCCACGCCGCCTGCTACGCGCTGATCTCCTACCGCACCGCCTACCTCAAGGCCAACTACCCGGCCGAGTACATGGCGGCGGTGATCTCCTCGGTGATGAACACCAAAGACAAGGTCCCCTTCTTCGTCAACCGCTGCGCGGAGATGGGGATCGACGTGCTGCCGCCCGACGTCAACTCCTCCGACCACAGCTTCGTCGTCTCCGAAAACGCGATTCGCTTCGGCCTCGACGCGGTCAAGAACGTCGGCCACGCGGCGGTCGAGGCGATTCTCCGTGCCCGCGGGGAAAAGCCGATCGAGTCGATCTGGGATTTCTGCGAGCGGGTCGATTCGCGCGCCGTGAACAAACGGGCGATCGAATGCCTGATCAAGTGCGGAGCCCTCGACTCCACCGGCGACAGCCGCAAAGGCATGTTGGAAACGCTGCCGGCGGCGCAGTCGGCCGGCCAGAAGGCGCAGGAGGACGCGCAGCTGGGGCAGGGCTCGATCTTCGACTTCGGCGAGGAGGCCGGGGGGGAAGCGCAGTCGCAGGCCCAGCACCGGCCGCCGATCCCCGGCGCCGAGTTCGAGCGGGCCGAGATGCTGGCGATGGAGAAGGAGACGCTCGGTACCTACCTCTCCTCGCACCCGCTGACCGAAGTCGGGCCGGCGCTGCGGGGGCGGGTCGACTGCAGCCTGGCGCAGCTCGCGGGTAAACCCGACGGCGCCTGGGTCACGGTCGGCGGCATCGTCGTCGACTGCAAGAAGATCCGCACCAAGAGCGGCAACCAGATGATGTTCGCGACCCTCGACGACGTCGAGGGGCAGGTCGAGATGCTGGTCTTCAAGGCCGACCAGTCGGAGAGCGCCGAGATCATCCAGCCCGACGCGATCGTCCTCGTCCGTGGCCGGATCGACCACAAAGACCGCGGCGAGACGAAGCTGGTCGTGCAGGAGGCGCAGCGCTTCGAACCCGATCAGGCCGAGATCGCCAGCGCCGCCAAGCTGGCGCCGGCGAAGCCTTCCGGACCGGCCGGTCCGTTTGAGGTGCCGATCGCCCTCTCCCGCTGGAACGAGACCCTCTGCGACGAACTGAAGGCGATCTTCGAGCACCACAAAGGCGACGCCGAGGTCTTCCTCGTCGTCGGCGACCGCCGCTTCAAGGTTGGCGAGAAGTACCGGGTCAAGCCCTCGGGGGGGCTGCAGACCGAGCTTGCCCATCTCTTGGGCGCCGCTGCTCTGGCTGCTTAAACTCTGTCGATGACCGCCACGCGCACCCAGGTCGGCGAGTGCCGCCAGTGCCGCTCCTTCTGCGACAGGATGGTCGAGCCGCGTGGCTGCATCGAGCTCGGCTGCCGCTACCTCTACAGCTTCGTCGACCGCCTCACCGGCGAGCAGTACGTCGGCTGCATGCAGGAGGTCTACGCGGCCGAGGTGGAGCTGGGCGCCGTGCTCGAGAAGGGCGGCTTCGGCGGCGTCAAGATGACCGGCGATCCGCTGCCGCACTGCCAGTTCTCGGTCGAGCGCGCCTACGAGGGGGACGGTGAGTCCTACGGCTGCGTCAACCGTCGTTTCTTCGACTGCAGCGACGAGGGCCCCGAGGGCCTGCGCGCGTTCGACCTGCGCGACGTCCGCGATGGTCTGATTTAGACCCGTTTCGATCTCGGCGCGGTTTCATGACACGACATCTTTCCGTGTAAACTTCGCCGCCATGGCTGATTCCTCCGTCGCCGACGTCGACGCGCAAGCGCTGCTCGACGAGGCCAACTCCACGACCGGCGCTGAGGGCGAACCGAGGTTCACCCTCGAGCTCAACCAGGACCAGAAGGACATCCGCGAGTGGGTGCACGGCTTCGCCGAGAACGTTGTCCGCCCGGCCGCCGAGGAGTGGGACGAGCGCGAGGAAACGCCCTGGCCGGTGATCCAGGAGGCCGCCCAGATCGGCCTCTACAGCTTCGAAGCGGTTGGCCAGTTCTGGGCCGACGAGACCGGCCTGACGCTGCCGATCGCCAACGAGGAGCTGTTCTGGGGCGACGCCGGCATCGGCATGGCGATCATGGGCACGACGCTCGCGGTCGCGGCGATCTTCGGGCAGGGAACCCCGGAGCAGATGGGGGAGTGGATTCCCCAGTGCTACGGCACCGCGGACGACGTCAAGCTCGGCGCCTTCTGCGCCTCCGAGCCCGACGCGGGCTCCGACGTCTCCGGCATCCGCACCACCGCCAGGTACGACGAAGCCAAGGACGAGTGGGTGCTGAACGGCCAGAAGGCCTGGGCTACCAACGGCGGCATAGCCAACGTCCACGTCATCATCGCCTCGGTCGACCGCGAGCTCGGATCGCGCGGCCACGCCGCCTTCGTGATCCCGCCGGACACGCCGGGCTGCGAGCAGGGCGCGAAGGTGAAGAAGCACGGCCTCCGCGCTTCCCACACCGCCGACGTCCACCTCGATGACTGCCGCATCCCCGGCTCCTGCCTGCTCGGCGGCAAAGAGAAGCTTGACGAACGCTTGGCCCGTGTCCGCGAGGGCAAAAAGGCCAAATCGCAGGCGGCGATGCAGACCTTCGAGGCGAGCCGGCCGACCGTCGGCGCGCAGGCGCTCGGGATCGCCCGGGCCGCCTACGAGTACGCCCTCCGGTACGCCAAAGAGCGCGAACAGTTCGGCCGCCCGATCGTCGAAAACCAGTCGATCGCCTTCGACCTCGCGAACATGAAGCTGGAGATCGACGCAGCCCGCCTGCTGGTCTGGCGCGCTGCCTGGATGGGCCGCAACGGCCACAAATTCGAAAACGCCGAGGGCTCGATGTCGAAGCTGAAGGCCGGCGAGGTCGCCGTCTGGGTGACCGAGCGGGCGATCCAGATCCTCGGCGGCAACGGCTACACCCGCGAGTTCCCGGTCGAGCGGATGCACCGCGACTCGAAGATCTACACGATCTTCGAGGGCACCTCCGAGATCCAGCGCCTGGTCATCTCCCGCGCGATCTCCGGGCTGCACATCAAATAACAAGGTTTACGGCGGGAGAGCAAGGGCCGGGGCAGGGGTGCACCGGCCCTTGTCGCCTGCTCTGGTTGGGCTGAGGAGGGACCGGTGGGGGTCCCTGGGAGCACCTCCGCCGCGTGAATCGCCGCCTGCTGACGCCTCAAGCCTGTCGGCGCGGCTCCATGCCGAGTACCCAGGGACCCCCACCGGTCCCTCCTGCCTTGCCGCAGCCGACTTTGACCCCACCCTGGTGTGGCGAAAGTGGGCTGCGCTACTTGCTGCGGCGCTTCAGGCCTTCGCGCCGCAGGCGCTTCGCGAGGGTGACTTCTGCTTTGGAGGAGCCTTTCTTTTCGGGGCCGGGGGTCTCCAGGGTTGCTGGGAGGCCCTCGAATCTTGGCTCGGAGAGGAAGGCGGAGAGGCCTCTTTTGCCCATCTCGCCTTTGCCGATGTTGGCGTGGCGGTCGAGGCAGGCGCCGAGGGGGACGGCGGCGTCGTTGACGTGGACGGCGCCGAGGCGGTCGATTCCGACCTTGGCATCGGCTTCGTCGAGGACGGCGCCGAGGTGGGCCTCGTCGGTGATGTCGTAGCCCTGGACGAAGAGGTGACAGGAGTCGAGGCAGAGGCCGAGGCGGGAGCCGCCCCCAGCGAGATCGATCAGCTCGGCGGTCTGGTCGAAGTCACGGGCGAGGAGCCCTTTGTGGCCTGCCGTCTGCTCGATCAGCAGCGGGCAGGAGTCGGTCTCCCTCAGCGCCTCCGCGATCACTTTGGAGGCCCGCTTCAATGACGGTTTCAGCGGGTCGGTTTTCTGCGAGCCGGGGTGGAGGACGACACCCGCCGCACCGATCCCGTCGCCGACCCTCAGCGCGTGCGTCAGCGAGGTCAGGGACTTCTTCCGCAGCTCCTTGTCCTTGGTCGCGCAGTTGATCAGGTAGACCGCGTGGATGATCACCGCTTCGACCGGGGAGGCGTCCATCGCCTCGCGGAAGGCCGCGAAATCGGCCTCGCCGTATTTCGTCGGCCGCCACATCCGCGGGCTCTGGTGAAAGATCTGGATAGATTCGCAGCCGCGTTCCCCGCCGCGCTCGATCGCGTTCGGCAGGCCGCCGCCGGTTGAAACATGCGCTCCGATCAACATGCCAAGCGATAACTCCCGTCTCAGGTTTGCCCCCTCGCCGACCGGTGCGCTGCACATCGGCGGAGCGAGGACGGCACTCTACAACTGGCTCGCGGCCCGCCACGACGGCGGCGAGCTGGTCCTGCGCATCGAGGACACCGACCGCGAGCGCTCGACCCGGGAGAACTGGGACCAGATCATCGACGCGATGGAATGGCTCGAGCTCGACTGGGACGTCGGCCCGGTCTCGCAGGCGGGGCGGGCGGACCGTCACGCCGAGGCGCTGGGACGGCTGCTGGACTCCGGCCACGCCTACCGCGACCACGCCACCGGTAAGGAGGTCGAGGCCTGGAAGGCCGAGCACGGGACCGGGCGCGGTTACCGTGGCACCCCGACCGACGACCCCACCGCGGCGATCCGGCTGCGCGTCCCCGACGAGGGGGAGACGGTCGTCCACGACCTGATCCGCGGTCCGGTCGCCTTCCCCAACGCCAGCTACGACGACTTCGTCATCGCCCGCGCCGACGGCTCGCTCCTCTACAACTTCGCGGTCGCGGTAGACGACGCCGAGATGGGCATTACCGAGGTGGTGCGGGGCGACGACCACCTCTCGAACACGCCGAAGCAGCTGCTGGTGCTGGAGGCGCTCGGCCACGAGCCGCCCCGCTACGCCCACCTGCCGCTGCTGCACGGCCCCGACGGCAAGAAGCTCTCCAAGCGCCACGGCGCCGCCTCGGTTCAGGAGCTGCGCGACGCCGGTTACCTGCCGGCCGCCGTCCGCAACTATCTGGCGCTGCTCGGCTGGGGCACCGACGACGACACGACGCTGATGTCGACCGGGGAGCTGATCCAGCGGTTCCGCGTCGCCGACGTCGGCAAATCGGCGGCGATCTTCGATGAGAAGAAGCTGCGCTGGCTGAACGGTCGCTTCATGCGCGAGATGCCACTCGACGAGTACACCGTCGCGGTCGCCCGCCACCTCGGCCGCGAGGCCGACGAGCGCCTCCGCGCCGCCTGCGGGATCGCCCAGGAGAAAGCGCAGACGCTGGAGGAGGTCTGGCCGCTGATCCGTTTCCTCTTCGAGCCGCCGGTCTCCGACGAGAAGGCCTGGGCCAAGGTGATGAAGGAGGGGACCGGGCCGGTGCTCGAAGCGGTGGCCGAGGCGCTGGAGCCGGTCGAGCCCTTCGAGCCCGCGCAGATCGAGGCGGCCCTGGCGCCGCTGCTCGACCGCTTCGACCTCAAGCCGGGCAAGCTCTACCAGCCGATCCGGGTCGCGATCACCGGCACCTCGGTCTCGCCGGGGATCTTCGAGTCGCTTGCCGCGCTGGGAAGGGAACGCTCGATCGAACGGATCCGGGCCGCGGCAGGACGCCTTTCAGGCACCTGATTCGCCCGAAATTGCTCCACAATTTTGGGGTCGGAAAGGGTCTTTGAGCTAAACCCCGGCGTGGTAACTGCCGATGGGAGGGGTGCCAATGAGCGTCACCGCCGCCCACAGCAACGGCAAGGTCCCCCTGCACGAGACCGCGAAATCGGGATCCCGCGCCGCCGCCCCCGGAAGCCGCCTCGCCGAGGCCTTCGAGGCCGTCGAGCGCTTCCCGGTCCTGATCGAGTCGCGCCAGCGCGTGATCGCCGCCGCGACCGCCGAGACCGCCCGCGTCGGCGAGATCGTCGAAGCGGTCGAGGGCGACGTCGCCCTGGCGATCGGCGTCCTCCGCCACGCCAACCGCGGCGGCCTCGTCGCCGGCGGCATCGCCGGCATCCCGGCGGCGCTGGAAGTACTGAAGCCGGCCGGGGTGCTCGCCCTCGCCGGCACCGCCCCGAGCTTCGACTTCTTCGACTCCAACGGCGGCTGGGAGCTGAAGCCCGAGCGCTTCCGCGTCCACGCCCTCGCCACCCAGCGGGCCGCCGACCGCCTCGGCCGCGTCGTCGGCTGGGCCGAACGCGACGAGCTCGCGGTGGCGGCACTGCTGCACGACGTCGGCCGTCTCGTGATCTCCCGCCTGCACCCCGGCTACAAGGTCTACTTCGACGCGATCTCCCGCACCCCCGAGCAGCGCCTGCGCGAGGAACGCGAGCAACTGGGGATCGACCACGCCCTCGTCGGCGGCGTCCTCGCCCGCCGCTGGAACCTGCCCTCGCGGATCGCGATCGCGATCGAGCGCCACCACTCCGAGGAGGCCGAGGGCCTGGCGGCGATGGTCGGGACCGCCGACATGGTCGCCCACTACTGCCAGGGCGAGGCGATCGCGCCCGAGCGACTCCGTAGCGGCGCCGAGCGCTGCGGCCTCAGCCCCGAGGGCCTGCGCGACCTGCTCTACGAGCTGCCGCTGCCGGTCCAGGACGCGTCCCGGATCAGCGAGCCCTGCCCGCTCTCCGGCCGCGAGCTCGACGTCCTCCGCCACCTCTCCGAGGGCATGGTCTACAAGCAGATCGCCGGCGAAATGCACCTCTCGGTCTCGACGATCCGCACCCACCTCCACAACGTCTACGGCAAGATCGGCGCCGTCGACCGGGCTCAGGCCGTGCTGATGGCCAGGGACCGAGGCTGGATCTAGCCATGGCGCAGGAGACGGCAACGGCAGCAGCGATTCAGGCTGCGCAGAAAGACGCGCAGTCGGCCCAGTGGCGCCGGCGCTCGCTTGTACGCGTGCGCCGTCCCGCCTGGGCTCAAACGGCTCCGCAGTCGCAGGGCCAGCCGGCTAGTCGATAAGGCACTCGCGGACGGCGATCGCGACTGCGTGGGTGCGGTTTTTGGCGCCGAGGCGGGCGAGGGCGTGCTTGGTGTGGCTCTTCACGGTCTCCTCGCTGAGGTCGAGCTCGCGGGCGGCGACGGTGGTCGACTCGCCGTTGGCCAGCAGCTGCAGGATCTCCCGCTGGCGCCGGGTCAGCTTGCCGCGGCTGCCTTTCGGCGGCACGTCGGGGTCGATGAAGCGCTCCTGGGCGACGGCCGCGTCGACGGCGCGCCGCAGCTCGGCCGGCCCGGCCGTACGGGCCACGTAGGCCGAGGCGCCAGCCTGCAGGGCCGCGGTTGCCAGGTGCCGCTCCGGCATCTCGCCGTGGGCGACGATGCCGAGGGCGGCGCTGGAGCGGTGCAGTATCCGGATCGCCTCCGCGCCGGAGATCGAGTTGCCGTTGCCGTTTCCGTGCCAGCGCATGTCGACGATCGCGACGTCGATGTCGCCGATGTCGCGGACGAGGTCGAGCGCTTCCTCGCGCGTCGTCGTCTCGTGGATGACAAAACCATCCTCGAGTGCCTCCCGGATTCCCAGGCGGACGAGGGGGTGACCGTCGATCACCAGGCAGTGTGGGGGCTCGCTCAGGACTGCTTCCGATCAATTAAATGGCGTTCGCGGGCACTGGTGGACCTCGAAGTCCTCCCGCGAGCCGATCCTACCCAGCCGAGGGGTGCGGTAGAAACCCCCTTGTGATCTCAATTACCTCAAAGAGCAGGTATGCCGTCGTCGCGATGGCGGAGCTTGCGAGGGCGGGCGAGCGGCCGATGCCGATCAAAGAGCTGGCCGAGCGCCGCGACATCCCCGAGCAGTTCCTCGAGCAGCTCTTCTCGACCCTGCGCCGGGCCGGCCTGCTGACCAGCCACCGCGGCATGCGCGGCGGCTACACGCTCTCGCGGGCACCCGAGGAGATCTCCGTGCTCGAGGTGGTCCAGGCGCTTGACGGCAAGGTCGGCCAGGAGGCCGATGAGGCCGGCGGCATCTGGGCCGAGGGCGTCACCGCCCTGCGCAAAGTCTTCAGCCAAACCACGATCGCCGAAATCGCCCGCCGCGAAGCCGAGGCCGCCGGCAGCGGCATGTACTTCATTTAGATCGGGCCGCATGGCCATTGGGATTCCGCTTGTTTAAGCGGTTCCTTGTCCGGCCGAGTCCGGTTGTTTCCGGTCGTACTGGCGCACAACTGGCGCACCAGGTGGCGCACCGCGATAGCTTCCTGACCGGGCTGTAGGGTTTTGAGTGCATGCGGGCACCGACCGGCTTGGCCGAGCCTCCGGCAGGGAAAAACGCGCCGGAGTTGCGTTTGAATGCCGTTTGCCCGTATTACACGATGTATCCATTGTCGTTCCCGCTTGACGAGTTGAAGTCGGCGCAGCCTGGCGAGGCGGTGCTAGATCCCTTCTGCGGTCGCGGCACGACTCTGTTTGCCGCACGGCTTCGAGGCCTCGAAGCCGTCGGGATTGACCTCAATCCGGTTGCCGTGGCCATCGCCAGGGCCAAGCTAGCTTCGACGACCGTGGGTCGCGTCAAGAACTTGGCCGACGAGTTGATCTCCTCGCATCAGGACGCCGAGACGCCGACGGGGCAGTTTTGGACGCTGGCCTTCGATTCAAAGACCCTTCAAGACATCTGCGCTCTGCGGACCGGCCTGATGACAGCGGGGGAAGGGCACACCGCTGCCCTCCTGAGGGCGGTGTTCTTGGGGGCGCTTCACGGCCCTCGCAACAAAGGAGAGCCGTCTTATCTCTCCAATCAGATGCCCCGCTCGTATGCGACGAAGCCAGCGCCTGCGGTGCGGTTTTGGGAGAAGCACGAGCTTCTTCCGACGGCGATTAACGTTTCCGATGTCTTGGGTCGGCGGTTGGGTCGCCTGTTTGCCGCTTCCCCTCCCGCCTCAGTAGGGGGCCGCGTGATCGAAGGAGACGCGCGAACCGCGTTGAGCGGAACTAGGCGTCGATTCTCGCGGGTCATCACTTCGCCGCCCTATTTGGGCATGCGTACGTATCTGCCCGATCAATGGCTTCGCAATTGGGCATTGGGCGGGGAGCCGACTCCTGAATACGCCCTGCCAGGTCAAATCTCCTCGCAACGACCCGAGACGTTCGCCGAGGAGCTTGCGGATGCATGGACCGCGATAAGCGAGCGGTGCCTTCCTGGCGCTCAGATGACGGTGCGCTTTGGCGCTCTGCCAAGCATTCCCATCGACCCGTCCGATCTGATCACGGATAGCTTGCGACGCTGTAAAGCTTCCTGGCAGGTCGTCGAGATCCGCTCTGCCGGGGGAGCACACAACGGGCGTCGCCAGGCGGACCAATTTGTTTCCGAGTCCTCTTCGCCGATCACGGAGAAGGATATTCGGGCAGTCCTCGACGCTTGAGCGCATCGAATTTGTCCGCGCGGCGCGATACGTTCGCTAGTCCATGCTTGAGGTCGAGACTCTTGATGAGTTGCGCACTTCCGTCCACCAGACGGTTGAGGCAAATCGCGGAATTCTTGAAGGTGCTCTTGAGCAAGTCAAGGGGCTCAACAACGACTTTCGAGTCCTAAAACCGCGAACGATCACGTCGTTCTCGATGGTTGCCTCGGATGGCGGCCACAACAAGATCGAGTTCAACCCCTTCTCGCTAACCGTTGTCCGGGTGGTTGATAGCAAGGGGAAGGAGCTTTTCTCCGATTGTGTTTCCCCGGCCACTGATATCAGCGCTCTTGCGCGTCACAACCTTGAGGCAGATACGACGGTTGGTCGGCTGATGAAGGGGTTGGGCATTGAGCATTTGCCTGATCTCAGCACCGCTCTCAATCCAAAAGACAACAGCACTGGCTGGGTGACGGTCTACCGGGATATCTGCGAGTGGGCGGCTCTTTACGACTCCATCGTCAATCGCGATCATGCGAACAGCACGATTTTTGTTCGCGACGGCATGTTGCGGACGAAGGTGTTCAATAAAGACCTTTTCTTTCAGATGTACAAGCAGATTCGGGATGCGATCGACCGCAACCGAAAGGAGGAGAAGGTTGACATTTTCCTCGTCGGGGTCGCCAAGCATTCCGAGGTTCATACGTATTACGAGCTAGCGATGACTGCCGCTGGCCAACTGCCTGTCGGCCATCCTTGTTTCGCTCCGAT